>CAYTVY010000043.1:8338-18563 GCA_964441925.1 uncultured Geothermobacter sp. | reverse complement strand
TGCGCCGCCGTGGCCGCCCGCAGCTTCTCCGCCACCGCCAGTGCCTGTTCGGCATCGGTCTCCGGCAGGACCAGGACGAATTCCTCCCCACCGTAACGGGCCAGCAGGTCGTAGTCGCGCACCAGCTCCCGCCACAGGTCGCAGACCTCACGCAGGACGAAATCACCGGCCTGATGACCGTAGACATCATTGATCTTCTTGAACCGGTCGAGATCGATCATCACCAGGCCCAGCGGATGTCCGCCGCGGATGGTCCGATTGATCTCCCGGTCGAGATGCTCCTGGAAATAACGGTGGTTGCGAACGCCGGTCAGTCCGTCCAGGTTGGCGATCTCCTCCAGGTAGGCGTTCTTCTCCTGCAGTTCGACGTTGAGCCGCTCCAGCTCCAGTTTGGCGGCGACCAGCTCGCGGTTCATCTGCTCGTATGACATGTTGAGCAGACTCAGTTCGATGTTCGCCTTCTGCAGAATCTCGGGAATCGACGGTGTCCCCTCGATCTTCAGACCGAAATAGTCGGCGGCGCCCGCCACCTCGGCACTGACATTCTCCAGGATGGCATCGATCGCCGTCCCGGGCAGGTTCAGCAGCCGCTTCGCCTCCTTGCGGAAGCGGTCGGCGAAATCGATCGGGCAGGAAGAATAGAGAATGTTGGCGATCAGGTCGGCCAGGTAGACGATGCGGATCTCGCGTGCCAGTTCGCCGTCTTCACCGGCATAGTCCTCCGGAGCGTGATGATAGAGGATCGGCAGCACCAGGGTTTCGGGAAACTGCCAGTGCCGGGCGGCCCGGGAACCGACATAGGTGTGGTCGATGCCAAGTTCCTTCTCTTCCAGGGCAATCAGCCGGTCGCTGCCGCAATCGGCCTGCTGCAGCAGACCGTCATAGCGGCCGGGAAAGGCCTGGGCCAGGATCAGCACCCCGATATTGACCAGCAGGCTGACGGTGAAGACCTCTTCCGGATCGATGGTCGTCTCGACCTGTCCCACCAGCAGCTTGGCCGCCACCGCCGTCGCCAGTGACTGCTCCCAGAACCGCTGATAGTCGAATCCCTTCTGACGCCGCTTCTTCTCCATGCTGAGAAAGGAAAAGGAAAGCACCAGGCTGCGCACGGCGTTGGTGCCGAGAATGGCCACCGCCTGCTGAATGCTCCGCACCTCGTTGGGAAAGCTATAGAAAGCCGAGTTGACGACCTTGAGCACCTTGGCCGACAGGGAGACATCCTGGGCGATCAGCTGGGTGATCTCGTAGATGGTGGTGTCGTCCCGGCCGGTAATCTCAATCAGCTTGGAGGCGACATTGGAAAGGGTCGGCAGCGCCCCCGAATCCATGATCTGCTGCAGTATTTCGTCCCGGTTCATCCCTCTTCTCCGCGCTTGAATGTATTCGCAGGCTCAACATATCTCTTATCGGCGGGCGGAGAACAACAACCTAGGGAAAAATGCACCAGGGCCCGGTTCCGGAGCGGCAACCGGCGGCGGGATACGGCAAGAGACGGGACAGCGGGCGGTGAAAAACGGCCTCAGGGGCGCAGAAAGAGAATCAGGGCCCCCTCACCACCGAACTGCCGGGGAGCCCTGTCCCATTCGATCACCGTTTCGGGCCGGCGGGTGCGCAGCAGGTGCTCCACCGCCTCCCGGATGACAGGCCCTTCGGCCGAATGCCGTCCCCTGCCGGTAATCACCCGCACGGTCCGCCAGCCGTGATGGGCGGCGTTGCCGAGAAAATGTCCCAGTTTCTCCAGCGCCTGGTCACGGGTCAGGCCGTGCAGGTCGACTTCGGCCTCGATGCGCAGTCTGCCGCGGATCAGCTGTTTCATCCGCCGCGGCGCCGGCATGACAGGCGGTTCGGGCAGTTCATCCTTGAAACGGACATCGATCTGTCCCAGGGCCTGCAGGAAGAGGCTGTGTTCGTCTTCGGGGGGAGCGGTTTCCGTCTCCGGGGCGGTGGCCGGTGCCGGCGGCTCGGGTGTGGCTCCGTCCAGCGGCCGGACACCCAGGCCGGCCATCGCCTGCAGGAAGTCTTCTTCGACCGGAGAAGACGGCGGGGAGGTCGTTTTTGGCGCTCCGGAAACGGGGGGGGTGACGTCGGAAACGGTCATCCCCTTCAGCGAGCCGAAGGGGCTGGTACGAAAAGCAGGTTTGGCGCCCGGGCGCCGGCGTGCCTTTTTGCGCCGGGCCATGATCAACGGCGGACGATCTTGCGCCGTCCCTGGATGGCCCGGGTCTGCTTCTTGATCAGGGCGCCTGGCTTTTCGAGATGAAACTGGTACCAGAGATCACCGTACTGTTTCATCTTCATCTTCTTGCCCTCTTTCAGGGCGTCGAGGTTGACCTGGATCGCCTCCTTGTCGGCGACCTTGCCCAGCCCCTTCTCCAGGATCCTGATCGCCTTTTCCCGCTCGCCGATCCGGTCAAGGCAGAAGGCGTAGAGATTGTAGAGCATGTCCTCCTTCTTGTTGCCGGCCAGAGCCTTGTCGAAGGTGTCGGTCATCTTGGAATGCTGCTTCTTGTGCATGTAGCAGATGGCCAGCATCGCCATGCTGCTCCAGTTGCGGAAGAAGCCTTTCTGCAAGAACTCGAAGGCCTTGCTGAAATCGCGCTTGAGGTAGTAGATGGCGCCGATCTGCGAATTGATCTGCTCGCGCAGGTAGAACTGCCAGGCGGCATAGCGGTAGCCCTGCTGCAGCACCTTGACCGCCTTCTCGGCGCGGTTGGCCTGGATGTCGCGCTGGGCCGTGTCCATGATCACCTGCACCTTTTTCATGATGAAACGGAGCAACAGGAAATAGACGCCGGCAAAGACGATGACGCCGCCGAAAACGGCGACCCAGATGTCGAAGCCGGCAAGATGCTGCAGCAACAGCGTGGTGGCGAAGCTGGCGATGGCGGAAATCAGCAGACTCAGCATGACGGGCTCTCTCACCTTTCGAAGACGGAAACTAGCTCCCCGCCGGGCAGGGGCAAGCGAGTTTAGCAACGGCGGGAACAAAAGTCAAAGTCTTCCGGCCCGGGCCGGGACCGGCTTCAGGCGGGGAGATGCAGGTGACGGACGACCCGGTCGATGCCGAGCTTTTCCGGCTCCGGCGGCAACCGGTCGTTGAAGAGAAACTGGGTGTTCCCCCCCTGGTAGAGCGGGACGGCGGTCTCGGCGCTTTGCAAGGTAAAGACCTCGCCGCACACCGGCCGGCAGGGCCGGCCATGGCGCGGTTCACAGAAGGGGCAGTTGCGGCTGCTGGTCACCATGGCATAGGGCAGATGCAGGCTGCCGGCCAGACCGGCCGGCAGCGGGGCGATCCCCTGCAACAGATTGTCGAGCTCGACACGGGCGACTCCGAGTTCGTGCAGCAGCCGTCGTGCCGGGCCGCTGTACCAACTGCCGCGACGGAAGTAGGCCCGCTGCTCCGGACTCAGTTCGAGATCGAGGATCCGCGGCCCCCGCTTCTGGCCGGACAGTGCCCGCCCGCAGACCAGGGGCAGACCAGGGCATAACTGCCGTGCCAGCTCGGCCATTCCCAGATCGGAAAAGAGCAGTTCGTCGTTCTCGCCCAGGATGTCGGGCAGCGCCGCCAGCAGGTTCTTCGCCTGCGGCAACCAGGATTCGTAGAAAACGGGCGTGACCAGAGTCAGGCCGATGCCGAGCCGGCGGCACAGGTCCGCCGCCCGCCTGATGGTGTCGAGCCCGGGCATACGCCAGCAGCAGAATTCGGCGCCGAAATAGAGGCGGTCGACCGGCCCGGGAAGCGACTCAGGCAGCAGATGGGTCAGCCAGGCCCGTTCCATCTCACCCCCGCCGGTCGAGGGGAACCATCAGGGTCAGAGTGTCGCCCGGCCGCAGGATATGGTCCTCGCCGAGATTGTTCCAGGCCATGATCTGCCGGGTATCGACACTGAACCGGCGGCCGATGCCCCACAGAGTGTCGCCCGAGCGGACCTTGTAGACGATCTTGCGTACCGGACCACGGTGGGATTTGCGTTTCGCCGCCGGCCGTTTCCCGAGGGCGGAAACGACCAGTTTCTGGCCGGGACGGATGAGGTTGCTCCAGCCGAGCCGGTTCCAGACACGCAACTGCTTTTCGCTGACCCCGAAGCGGATGGCGATCTTCCACAGGCTGTCACCCGGCCGGACGGTATAGGTCCGGCGCCGGGTGCGGATGTAATCGTCCCGCATCTCCTCCAGCGGCCGGCGGCTGTAGCCCTTTTTCAGCGGCAGGATGAGGTCGGTGCCGATCTGCAGGGCCCGCGGGTTGCGGATCCCGTTCAGGGCGATGATGTCCTCGACCCGGATGCGGTGCTTTTTCGCCAGCTTCAGCAGGGTGTCGCCGGGACGGACGCGATGGCGCAGATAGCGGATGCGCTCGGCGGGGTCGAGCGCGGCGTAGCCCTCGACGAACTGCCGGTAACGCCCCTGCGGCAGACGGATCACGTAGGCTTTCTCGCCAGGCGGTGTCGACCAGCGCAACAGCTCGGGATTGAGCCGCTTGATCTCGTCGTAGTCGCAGCCGGCCAGCCGGGCGATCACCTCGATATCGGTGGCCGATGGCAGGGCCACCTCGTCGTAGGTCAGCGGCTCGAGATAGTCGATGCCGTCGAAACCGTATTTCTCCGGCTGCTTGGCGATCAGCAGCACCGCCAGCAGTTTCGGCACGTAGTTGCGGGTCTCCGGCTGCAGGATGCGGCCACGCGACAGTACCCAGAAGTCGGTGGTGCCGTGGGCCCGGATGGCCCGACGGACCTTGCCGGCACCGGCGTTGTAGCTGGCGACCGCCAGATACCAGTTGCCGTCGAACTGCCGGCTCAAATCGGCCAGAAAACGGGCGGCGGCCCGGGTCGACTTGACGAAGTCGCGCCGCTCGTCGCGCCACCAGTCCATCTTCAGGCCGTAGATGCGGGCGGTCGACTCGATGAACTGCCAGGGACCGACGGCGTGCGCCCAGCTGTAGGCCCGCTCGTTGAAACCCGATTCGACCATCGCCAGGTAGACCAGGTCTCGGGGCAGACCGTATTCGGCGAAGATACGGCGCATCATCGGCAGATAGCGTCCGGAGCGCCGCAACCAGCGGGTGAAGACCCGGCGCCCGGGACCGGTGTAGTAGTCGATGAAGTACCGGACCTTGGCGTTGATCACCACCGGGATGTCGAACTGCACCCCGTCGGCGGGCACACTGGCCCCCTCATTGTCGGGCGGATGCTGGTCGAAACCGGTCAGCAGCAGGGTATCGGCCAGAGATTCGCTGTCGAGGGAGAGTCCGGCCTCGAGACCGACGGCCTCGTTTCCGCGCAAGGGTGCCGGCAGCAGGGTCATCTTCTCGGCGGCCCGTTCGAGCGACGAGATGTCGCATGGCTGCCGCGCCGGGCGGACCGAGGGCGTACCGCCGGCCGGCGGTGTCACCGCCGGTGGCAGGGAACAGGCCCCGAGCAGCAGGGCTATGCAAAACAGAAGCAGGCGCATGGCAATCCCGTCAAATCCGTCCAACCCTAGACAAAAAACCCCTTATCTGTCAATCGGATCCGTTTTCGTCCGGCCAGAAGCGGCGCTCCATTTCGCGCAGCAGGGGCATGAAGGTACTCCGGTCGAGAGCGCTGATCGGCAGGGCCCGGTAGCGGCGGCACAGATGGGTGACCTCGTCAGCCGGCAGCAGGTCGACCTTGTTGAAGACCAGCAGCCGCGGCGTCTGTTGCAGCTCCAGATCCTGGAGGATGGTCTCGACGGCGGCGATGCGCTGCTCGAAACCGGGCGCGGACAGATCGACCAGGTGCAGCAGCAGGTCGGCATCCTGCAGCTCCTCCAGGGTGGCGCGAAAGGCACCGAGCAGGCTCTTCGGCAACTTGCGGATGAAACCGACGGTGTCGGTGATGATCACTTCCCGCTCACTGGGAAAACGCAGGCGGCGGCTGGCGGTATCGAGGGTGGCGAAGAGCAGGTTCTCGGTGAAGGTGGCGCTCTGGGTCAGGGCGTTGAGCAGCGTCGACTTGCCGGCGTTGGTGTAGCCGACGATGGAAATCACCGGCACCCCCGAACGGATGCGTCGCTGCCGCCGCTGAACCCGCCCCCGGGTCAGCTCCTGCAGCTGCTTCTCCAGCCGGCGGATCCGGTCGCGAATGCGCCGGCGATCGATCTCCAGCTTGGTCTCGCCCGGCCCGCGGCCGCCGATGCCGCCCATCAGCCGGGAGAAGGCGGTGCCCCGGCCGGTCAGGCGCGGCAGGATGTACTTGAGCTGCGCCAGCTCCACCTGCACCTTGCCGTCCCGGGTGTGGGCGCGCCGGGCGAAGATGTCGAGAATGAGCTGGGTGCGGTCGATGACCTTCAGCTCGGTCAGGGCGGCGATGGCCGCCACCTGCGCCGGTGCCAGATCCTGGTCAAAAACCAGCAGGGTCGCCCGCTGCTGCAGGGCGCGCACGATCAGTTCGCGGATCTTCCCCTCCCCCATCAGGTAGCGGGGATGGATCCGGTGCGCCCGCTGCACCACCCGGTCGAGCACCTGCACGCCGGCCGTCCGCGCCAGTTCTTCCAGCTCGGCGAGCGAATCCTCCACCACCGCCCGGCTCTCCCGGCTGACGGAGACGAGAATCGCCCGTTCGCGGCCGTCGTCCAGGTCGACCGTTTCGGCGGTCCGGCGCTCGAGCTCGTCGTCGAGAGAGCGGATGAAGCGGGCGAAATCGAGATCGAGCTGGTAGAAGCTGGCGAAACACTGTCGCTCGACCGTCCTGCCTTCCGGGCCGGGCGGCAGCAGGTGCGCCAGCTCGGTGGTCCCGGGCAGCCCCTGCTCGTCGACACCGATGGCCACCATCAGGTCGAGCCGCAGCAGGGAGAGGTCGTTGATGTCGTCCTGCGACAGCGGTTCCTGGCGCAGGTGGGTGTGCAGGCAGCGCAGACCGCGCAGGCCGCTGCGACCCAGACCGTAGTCGGACAGGTCGGGAATGACGATTTCCCGGTCGTCCCCGAGGATGACATGGACGATCGTGCCCCGGCGGTCGGCGATGATCCCGATCTGCCGGCGCAGCTCGCGAGACAGCTCGGTCAGGTAGCGGGCCAGCTCGCCACTGACCACCCGGTCCGGCGGCAGGCGACGCCGGTAGATACGCTCCAGGGCCCGGATCTGGCTCGCCTTCAGACCGGCGGTCGAACCGTGAATCACCGCCATCGGGCACCGACCTCCGGCGGAAAACGAAAAAAGGGCCTGCTCAAAGGCCCTTTTTCAACCCTAAACATGCCGGCAAGTGGTCCGTCACTGCGCCGAAATGCTGAAGCCGCCATCGACATAGTGCACCTCGCCGGTCACGCCCGTCGAAAGATCGGACAACAGATAGAGGGCCGCGTTGCCGACCTCGTCCTGGGTCACCGTCCGTTTGAGGGGCGAGCGCTCCTCCATCACGTGCAGCTTCTTCTTGAAGTTGCCGATGCCGGAGGCCGCCAGGGTCTTGATCGGCCCG
Source organism: uncultured Geothermobacter sp. (assembly GCA_964441925.1). GTDB lineage: Bacteria > Desulfobacterota > Desulfuromonadia > Desulfuromonadales > Geothermobacteraceae > Geothermobacter. The sequence goes on along the minus strand of CAYTVY010000043.1, from coordinate 11,133 downwards.
GCGGAGACGGCGTTGACGCGGATGTTCTTCTCCCCGAATTCGGCCGCCAGGTAACGGACCGACGATTCGAGGGCGGCTTTGGCCACGCCCATCACGTTATACTCGGGCACGGCCCGGACGGCACCGAGGTAGGTCATGGTGACGACACTGCCGCCGTTCTTCATCAGTGGAACGGCAAAACGCACCATGGGAATCAGCGAATAGGCGCTGATGTCGAGGGCGAGATGAAAGCCGTCGCGGCTGGTCTGCGAGAAGGGCCGTTTCAGATCCTCGCGGTTGGCGAAGGCCACCGAATGGACCACGAAATCGATGCTGCCCCAGCGCCGCTCGAGCTCGCGGAAAACCGCCTCGATCTGTTCGTCCGAGGTCACATCGCAGGGAAGGATGATGTCGGCTCCCAGGCCCTCGGCCAGGGGACGCACCCTCTTTTCCAGGGCTTCGTTCAGATAGGTGAAGGCGATCTCGGCGCCGGCGGCATGCAGCTGGCGGGCCACCCCCCAGGCAATGCTCTTGTCATTGGCCACACCGAAGATGACGCCGCGTTTTCCTTGCATCAGACCCATGCTCTCATTCCTCCTTGCAGGCTGAACCCGCATCCGCCAGGTCCACACCGACAGACCGGACCGTGTCACCCGTCCGCAGGGACGGGACACGGCGTGGTCCACCGGCGCCGGACCCGCAGCTTGCGTGAAACATCGCCTTTTACCAGATTGCCGCCGGAAAAGCAAACGCCTATTCGGTACGGCCGGCCCGGCGCACGATCTCGAGCAGGTCTTCCGCCGAGCGGGCACCGGGAAGAACCGTTCCGTCGGGCAGGATCAGGGTCGGAGTGGAGTTGATCCCCAGCTTCTTCACCAGTTCGAGATTGGCGTCGATGGCGGCCGCCTCCTTGCAGTCGACCGGCTCGAGACTCTCCCCGGCGTAGACCCGGTCGAGAAGTGTCGGATCATCCCGGCAGATGAGGGTCTTGGAAAGAGGGTAGGCATCCGGATGCATCTTCAGCGGGAAAAGTTTGATATAGAAGGCGACGTTGGGATCCATTTTCACCGCCTTGCGCATTTCTCCGTGCAGACGGGCGCAGTAGGGACAGCGGGGGTCGGTGAAGACGATGGCCTTGTACTGGGCCATCGGATCACCGATCAGAAAGGCATCGTCGAGTGGAATGGCGGCGAGATCGACCTTGCGGCGCGCCTCCGGCTGCGGTCGTCCTTCCCCGACCGTGATATTGGCCCGGTCCTTGAGCCGGATGATGTTGCCGGCCACGACATATTTCTTGGAAAAGTCGATGTAAAGGGGAAAACGGGTTCCATCCTTCTCCACCTCGACCCGCCAGACCCCCGGCATCTCCGAGAACCGGACGCTGATGACCTTGTCGATCCCGGCACCAAGCAACCCGGCGGCTTCGTCAGACTTCAGGCTGTGACAGTCACTGCAGGAACCGGCCCCGCAACCTTCGGACATGAACGCCATTGCCGGCGCGGCATACAGAACGAACAGCAGAACGGGCAGTATCCATCTCATGAGCGAACCCCTCGTGCGGCAAATCGGTGACATTCGTGGCGGCAGGGCATTCTAAACCGGGGCAGGCGGACGAGGCAAGCCAAAGCCTCTTTCCGACCAGTGAAAAGCTTTCCACCCAGGCGGCACGACTGCACGACCAGCTGAAGAAGTTCCGGCCGCAGAACTGACTCAAGCTGCGAAAAGCACGGCCCGGCCTCCCGGGCAACGATCTCAACCCGGGGAGGACGGGCCGGCAGAGTGCCATAGATACGACGACCCGGAACAGGCGAATCCACAGGCGAACCCACATTGACCACGACACGGGAGAATGCTTAAATACCGCTCCCATGGATCTGCTCACCATCTTCGGCCTGGCCCTGGCGCTGGCCATGGATGCCTTCGCCGTCGCTCTCGGCACCGCCCTCGCCCTGCCGTCGCTGACCGGCCGCCACCTCTTTCGCCTGGGCTGGCATTTCGGCCTGTTCCAGGCCCTGATGCCGGTGGTCGGCTGGCTGGCCGGGCTGACCGTTCAGCGCTGGATCACCGCCGTCGACCACTGGCTCGCCTTCGGCCTGCTGCTCTTTATCGGCGGCCGCATGATCGCCGGAGCCCTGAGCCACGACAGCAACGACGAGACGGGCGGCGACCCGACCCGCGGCTGGTCCCTGGTGCTGCTGTCGGTCGCCACCAGCATCGATGCCTTGGCCGTCGGCCTGAGTTTGGCCCTTCTTGACATCGCGATCTGGTTTCCCGCCCTCATCATCGGCCTGGTCGCCGGCGTACTGACCGTCGGCGGCATGCTGCTCGGCCACCGGATCGGCAGACAATGGGGCAGCCGGGTGGAAATTTCCGGCGGCCTGATCCTGGTCGCCATCGGCCTGAAGATCCTTCTCGCCCACCTGTGACCTTCTTGCCATCAAATATAAAAGAAAAATAATTTTATTTCGACTGTCTCGCCCTCAACCGTTTTGCTACATTTTCCGACAACAATGATTGTAACCTGCTGTTTTACAAAGCTACTTTCCCTTGGTCCAACCAATGAAAAAACGTTTCAATTTTCTTTTGCCCTGGCTGTTGTTCGTCGCCTTCGTCGCCCCGGTCCAGGCCAGCCACCCACCCAAAAGGCTCTTTCTGGTCGCCAGCTACGCGCCGGACAACGTCTGCGGCATGCCACAGGAAAAAGGCGCCCTCGAAGAGCTGCGCAACCAGGGCTGGATCGAAGGGGAGACGCTGCTGGTCGAGCGCTTCTACATGGATACCAAGCGCCGCTACGTCACCCCGGCGGCCATCCGGCA
>CAYTVY010000043.1:0-8238 GCA_964441925.1 uncultured Geothermobacter sp. | reverse complement strand
CCCACCGGCCGGGGCATCAATCGCCAGTTTGCGATCGAAATGGCGGGACGGCACACCATCGCCGGCCTGCGCTGGGAAAACCGGCAGGTCAGAACCTTCGAGGAGTACCGGCGGCTGATCCGGCAACTGAACGCCGACCCGGACGTTCTGGCCATCTATCCGGTGGCAAGCCGCCTGCCGACCAGCGACGGCCGCATCTTCACCGCTCCGGAGATCATCGCCTGGACCATCGGACACAGCCACAAGCCGGAGCTGGCCGTCAACTACTTCTTTTCCAAGCTGGGCCTGTTCGGCGGCGCCGCCGTCGACTTTCAGAAGATGGGTGCCGTGGCCGGCCGGCAGGTCGCCTGGATTCTCGAAGGACAGGCTCCGGGCGATCTGAGCATCGTCGACGCACCGGATTTCGCCCTGGTCTTCAACCTGACCCGGGCCCGACAGCTGCACCTGAAACTGCCCATGTCCCTTTTGACCGCCGCGGACCACATCTACCGGCAGAACAAGGATCATCAGACAGAATGAACTTTTTCGCCCGTCTGCATTACCGCCAGAAGCTGACCCTCATCGTCTCGGTCGCCCTGCTGGTTCCCCTGCTGGCGGCCTGTCTGCTCTTCGGCCGGCTCTACACCCGGCAGGTGGAAGAGAACATCCAGCAGCGGCTCGAGGCCAATCTCAACACCCTGAGCATGTTCCGCGAACATCTCGGCGGCCAGCTCGACCAGAATCTGACCGGACTGGCCAACGACAACACCCTGCAGGTCACCAGCCAGCTCAACTTCCTGCCGCAACTGAACAACTATCTGCGGCAGAAAAGCACCCTGCTCGACCTGCCCTTCCTGCAGGTCTTCTCGGCCGACGGCCAGCTACTGGCCGGCACCGCCTCCCTGCCCGAGGGCTGCTACCAGACGGAACGACCTCGCCTGCAGCGGACTTCGACCGGCGCCGTGCTCTGTGCCCAGAAACCGATCCGGCGGAACAACAAACTGATCGGCTACATCGCCGGCGGCTGCCCCCTGAACCTCGAGATGGCAACCCATATCAACGATATCACCTCGCTCGCTCCCTTTCTCATCACCATCGACGGTCGCGTCGTCCAGAGCAACCAGTTGACCGGCAGCCTGCCAAAAGATCTGTTGCACTCCATCACCCCGGCGGTCAACGGCACCCTGCAGCTCGGAAAAGAAACCTATCGTTACACCTCCCGCTGCAACGCAGAAAACGGCCAGACGGTCTGCGGCCACGCCCTGCTGCCGCTCGGCCCCCTGCAGGCTGCCTTCTCCCACACCACGCTGCGCATCACCACCATCGCCCTGCTGATCTACTGTCTCTCCCTCTTCTTTCTCCACCGTCTGGTCCGGGGACTGGCCGCCCCGATCCGGCAACTGGCCCTGGCGGCCAGGAAGGTGGAGAGTGGTGATTTCGACAGCGTCGACCTCGACCTGGAAAGGGAAGACGAATTCGGCCTGCTCAACCGCTCCTTCGCCCGCATGGCGATCACCCAACAGAACTATGCGCAACGGCTCGAGCAGGAAGTCGCCCAGCGCACCGCCGAACTCGAACAGGCCAACACGGCCCTGCGCCAGGACATCCTCGCTCGCCAGAAAACGGAAATGGAGAAGAGCCGCCTTGAGGAGCAACTGCGCCAGACCCAGAAGATGGAGGCTCTCGGCACCCTGGCCGGCGGTATCGCGCACGACTTCAACAACATCCTGATGCCGATCCTCTGTCTCACCGACCTGGCCCGCAAGCGCCTGCCGGAAGAGGACCAGACGCGGGAGATGCTCGACGAGGTGCTCAAGGCGGCGCACCGGGCCCGGGATCTGATCAGCCAGATCCTCTCCTTCAGCCGGCCGGACAAACAGAAAAAACAGCCGATCAACCTGGCCGAAACGGTTGCCGAAACCATGAAACTGGTCCGCGCCTCGACCAGTGCCGGTATCGACATCCGCTTCGAGATCGCCGCCGCCGACATCTGGATCGACGCCAACGGCACCCAGATGCAGCAGATGCTGCTCAACCTGTGCACCAACGCCGTGCAGGCGATGGGCGAAAAGGGACGGCTGGAAGTCAAGCTCGAGAAGATCGGCGAACAGCAGGCACGCCTGACCGTCAGAGACAACGGCCCCGGCATGAGCCGGGAGGTACGGGAGCATATTTTCGAGCCCTTCTTCACCACCAAGACCCCCGGACGCGGCACCGGCATGGGACTGTCGGTGGTCCACGGCATCGTCACCCACCACCGGGGCAGCATCCGGGTCGACAGTGCTCCCGGCGAGGGTGCCTGTTTCGAGATCTCTCTGCCGCTCTGTTCCCTGCGCCTGGTCAAGGGGGCCAGAGAGAACCGTGAACTGCCGCGCGGGACGGAAAGGCTGCTGGTGGTCGACGACGAAAAGGCGATTCTCGCCGTCTGGCAGACCCTGTTCGAAGAGCTTGGCTACCAGGTCGCCACGACAGACGACCCCAACGAAGCCCTGGCAATGGTCAGCGACCGGGACGAGCACTTCGATCTGCTGGTGACCGACCAGAACATGCCCGGAATGAGCGGGGCGGAAATGGCGATGAAGATGCGGCGCTCGATCCCGCAACTGCCGGTCATCATCTGTACCGGCTACAGCGAAAGCTGCACGCCGGAGGACGCCCTGCTGCTCGGCTTCGACCGCTACCTGACCAAGCCCTGCAATACGGCCGACCTGGCGGTGGCGGTACGCGAGGTGCTCGACCAGGCCCTGCCGTCCGACCGAAGCGCCTCCGCCTGAACCGCAACGACGGGAAACGGCAGGCGTTCATCCCTGCCCGGTGGCTGCTGCCCGCCGTTTCGCCAATGCCTGCCGCAATTCTTCATACAGGCCATAGGGCACTTTCAGCGAACCGAGGGTGCAGCCGACGGCGTCCTCGTCCGTTCCGCCCTGTCCGTGATCGTCCGAGCCGCCGGTGACCAGCAGGCCGCGCCGGCGGGTCTCGGTCAGGTACCAGAAGAGCTCCTCGCCGGTGGCACCGCCGTTGTAGACCTCCACCCCGTCCAGTCCCCGGGGCGCCAGATCGTCGAGCAGCCCAAGGAAGGTCTCGCGGCCGCCCGGCAGATAGGGGGGATGGGCCAGCACGGCGACACCGCCGGCGGCATGGATCAGTTCGATCGCCTCCTCGACCGGAAAGTAGCGCTTCGGCACGTTGCAGGGCACCAGGTAGTCGCGAAAAGCCTGCTCCATGTCGGCGACATGCCCCGCCTCGAGCAGGGCGCGGGCGATGTGCGGCCGGCCGAAGGTGCCGCCGGCCAGCTGCCGCACCCGCTCGAAGCGGATCGGCGTCCGGCCCTGGGCGGCCAGCTTTTCGTTCACCCGCTCGACGATCCGGGCGTTGCGGCCGGCCCGGAAGGCGCGAAACTCGGCCAGGCTCGCCGTCAGCTGCGGATGATGGTGGTCGAAGCCGTAGCCGAGCAGGTGCACGTCCTGCACCTCGCCCCAGATCACCGACAGCTCGACCCCGGACAGCACCTCCACCCCCAGGCCGGCTCCCGCCGCCAGGGCGGCATCGATGCCGTCGACATTGTCATGGTCGGCCAGGGCGATGGCCGCCACCCCGCGCTCGGCCGCCAGGGCCACCACCTGCTCCGGCGTCATCAGGCCGTCGGAACAGGTGGTGTGCAGGTGCAGATCGATGGTCTTGCCGGAGGATGTTGTCTCAGTCATGGAATCCATTTCTCGCCCTTTCCGTCCCTGCGTTCACTGCGTTGCCGAACAAACGCAGCGAGCGCGCAGGACGCTGTCCGACGGGCCTGGTCACCTCACCCGGAAACCGGCCTTCTCCAGCCGAGTCTTCAGATCCTCCGGCCCGCTTTTCCTGTCGCGTCCCTGCCGTTTCCGGCCCGTTCCGGCCGCCGGCGCCGGCTGCGTCTGCTTGATCGACAGGGCGATGCGTTGCCGTTCGGTATCGACGCTGAGCACCTTCACCCTGACCTGCTGGCCGGCCCGCACCACCTCGGCCGGATCCCGCACGAAGCGGTGCGCCAGCTCCGAGACGTGCACCAGGCCGTCCTGGTGCACCCCGATGTCGACGAAGGCACCGAAGGCGGCAACATTGGTCACCGTCCCTTCGAGCACCATCCCCTCCTTAAGGTCGCCGATCTCGCACACGTCCTCGCGGAAGCGGGGCGGCTCGAAGGCCTGGCGGGGATCGCGACCCGGCTTCTTCAGCTCGGCCAGGATGTCCTTCAGGGTCGGCAGGCCGACGTCGTCCCCGACATAGCGCTGCAGGTCGATGGCGTCGGCCCGGGCCGGATCGGCGCACAGCTCGGCCAGCGAGCAGCCGAGATCAGCCGCCATCCGCTCCACCAGGGCGTAACGCTCGGGATGGACGGCGGTATTGTCGAGCGGATGGTCACTTTCGGGCAGACGCAGAAAGCCGGCCGCCTGCTCGAAGGCCTTCGGCCCGAAGCGGGACACCTCGAGCAGCGCCCGCCGGTTGCGGAACGGCCCGTGGGCATCCCGGTGGGCGACGATGTTGCGGGCCAGGCTCTCGCCGATGCCGGCCACGTAGCCGAGCAGACGCCAGGAGGCGGTGTTGAGGTTGACCCCGACCCAGTTGACCGCCGACTCGACGGTGGCGTCGAGGGCCCGCTGCAGCTCCATCTGGTTGACGTCGTGCTGGTACTGGCCGACGCCGATGCTCTTCGGATCGATCTTCACCAGCTCGGCCAGCGGGTCCTGCAGCCGACGGGCGATGGAGATGGCACCGCGCACGGTAAGGTCCAGCTCGGGAAACTCGTCGCGGGCGATGTCGCTCGCCGAATAGACGCTGGCGCCGGCCTCGTTGACCAGCACCACCGGCAGCTCCAGTCCGGCCCGCCGCAGACAGTCGCGGCAGAAACGCTCCATCTCCCGGCCGGCGGTACCGTTGCCCACCGCCACCAGCTCGACCCGGTGTTCCCTCACCAGCCGCAGCAGCACCTGCTCGGCCTCTTCGGCCTTCCGGCTGCCGCCGGCATGGGGATAGACGGTGGCATGGGCGAGAAAGCGGCCGGTCTCGTCGACCGCCGCCAGCTTCGAGCCGGTGCGCAGCCCCGGATCGACCCCCAGGGTGCGGCGGGGCCCGGCCGGCGGCGCCAGCAGCAGGTTCTTCAGGTTGGCGGCGAAAACGGCGATGGCCTCGGCGTCGGCCCGCTGCTTGGTCTCCACCCGCAGGTCGACCTCGATCGACGGTTCGAGCAGCCGCTGCCAGGCGTCCCGCACTGCCTGCCGCAGCTCGTCGGCACATGGCCCGTCAACCACGAAACGCTTCTCCAGCAGGGCCAGCACCTCGTCTTCCGGCGCCGCAATGGCCAGCCGCAGCCATTCTTCCTTCTCGCCGCGGCGCATGGCCAGGAAACGGTGCGAGGGCACCGACCTGAGCGGCTCGTGGTGATCGTAGTACATTTCGTACTTGCTCACCTGCCCTTCCCGGTCGCGGGCGACGCGGGAAACGATCTCCCCCTTCTGCCGCACCAGTTCCCGGACGGCGGCCCGCGCCTCGGCATCCTCGGCGAACCGCTCGGCCAGAATGTCCCGGGCACCGGCCAGGGCGGCGGCCGCGTCCTCCACCCCCTTTTCCGGGTCGACGAAATCCGCCGCCCATTCCAGCGGCGCGCCATCCCGGCCACCGGCCTGCAGCAGGTCGGCCAGCGGCTCCAGCCCCTTCTCGCGGGCGATGGTCGCCCGGGTGCGCCGCTTCGGCCGGTAGGGCAGATAGAGATCCTCCAGCTCGGTCTTGCGCCGGCAGGCCCGGATTTTCGCCTCCAGTTCCGGCGTCAGCTTCTGCTGTTCGCGGATACTGTCGAGCACCGTCTGCCGCCGGTCCTCCAGTTCGAGCAGATAGCGCCAGCGCTCGTCGATGGCACGGATCTGCACCTCGTCCAGCTCGCCCGTCACCTCCTTGCGGTAGCGGGCGATGAAGGGGATGGTCGCCCCCTCTTCCAGCAGCGCCACCGTCCGCTCCACCCCGGCCGCCGGCAGTCCGGTCTCTTCCACCAGCCAGGAAAGCAGCGTCTGACGCTGTTCGTCCGTCAGTTCAATGGCCATGGTTCCTCCTCAAAAAACGTCTGCGAAGGGGCGGATTTTAGCACAGGCGGGGGAAGCCGGGACAAGGATATTTCTGCCTGCCGAACTCCGGCGTGCCAACCCGAACGGGCCGGCAAGGAGCGTTAGGACCCTGGCCGGTGATTTTGGGGAAACGCAGGCAGGTCAATGGCTCGCTCAATGCACCGGTGCAAGCTCATTGACCTGAATCAGTGGGTTTGTGCCGGATGAAGAGTGTAAGTGCTTGGCCTGGATGCGATTTTCAAAAATCTAAGGCGCACCCTTAGGTTCGCCGGTGATTTTTGGGAAGTGCAGACAGGTCAATGGCTTGCGCTATTCGCCGGTGACAAGCTCACTGATTCAGGATTGATTCAGGAAATTGACACGTCAAAACTCAAATGCCGCCTGAAAAGTGAAAAGGTCACGACTCTTCTGATCGCTGGCGAAAGCACGATCAAATGTTCCATGCAAATACTCCAAGGAGAGGCTGATATGCTTCCAAGCCCCCCAGGACGCGACCGTGCCATATTGACGTATCGGCTGCTCGGGAAACTCACGACATCCTTCGTAACGAGCGGCGAATTCCAAATTTTCTGCCGCAAGATACGCCAATTCAAAATTCCAGGCTCTCGGTGTATCTCCAACACCGTTGCCATCTTCGTCCAAATCCCCTGTGTCAAAGGATTTTGTGACACCGACGAATTCTCCCGAAATCTCGATATCTCCCATGTTGAGAATCAGGAAAGTACTCCACCCCCCAACTTGGCTCTGATGGTGCGTGAGCAGTTCGGCATTGCTCTCCGCCAAGTCGGAGACAAAACTGGCTCCTACCATAAGATTTTCCGCCGGACTCGCGGAAAGGGACACCCCCCAATCACGGAAATGGTTTTCCTGACCGACTTTCGAGATCTCACCAGAAAAAACGAAAATGGAGATGGTCCATTGCTGCTGCCGGTAGCCAGCCAACAAGGCCGTTTCCTGGAGTTCACCAAGTTCCAAGGTCAAGGGATCACTGATAAAGTGACTGTTGAAAACACCAAAAGGGAGATACTGGAAACCCAAGCGCCCAAAAAGGCCGCCATTGTTCCAATTAAGAGTCGCTTCATCAATGGTCAAGCTTTCGCCATCTTCATAAAGAAGAATCAGGTCAGCATCCACATGGTCGCTCAGTTCCGCATTGAACCCAATTTGCGCCGTCGCCACGATCAGGCTTCCGCTGGTATCGCTTGTACCGTCGGCAAGATCCAGGTGTTCCAAGCCTCCCTCAAGCTCAACCAGTCCAGAGACGTCGACACATTCGGCCACCTTTTCCGCTAAACCAACAGCTTTCTTTTCCGCCAGAGTATGATAGAGCTCGGCTTGATTCTTCCCGGCAATCGCCACGTCGGTTTTGGTGCTTGCGTCGACAGCACCACGGCTGTAACCATCCGCGAAAGCCAGGAGAGGGTTGACTAACAGAAACATGCCCACGATGATGTTTCTCACGTTTCCCCTCGAAAGCGTAGAGCATCGAACGATGTTCGCCACTCACCCGCCCTGATAGTGCCCCTTTTTCCTCTTCCAAAATGGTGCCCTTCGACCGACAGTCTTCGGAACCAAATCGCCCTGTCATCGAGAAAAAGGTCCCTGAAAACGCCAACCGCACCCTGGTTTGGGCTCCGCACCAGACTTTTGGCGACAATCGCCCCTGTCCGCGGCCCGCCCGTTCACTTCATTCTGAATATACGTGGGTTTGTGCCGGATGAAGAGTGCGGGTGCCTGGCCTGAATGCGGTTTCCAAAAATCAAGGCGACCCACAGGCTCGCCGGTGATTTTTGTCAAGCGAGGGCGGGTCAATAGCTTGCGCTATTCGCTGGCGACAAGCTCACGGGTTCAGGCTCATGCATGGGGCACTTTTCCAGGCTCCAAGCCTGCTCGTTGCGCCTGCCAAACGTAACGAACACTCAAATGAGCTAGTAGCGGCCGAATTCGTTGTCGTCCAGGGCGATCACCTCGTCCGGCTTGACATCTTCGGTCGCGGCCTCCATCTTGCTCCAGCCACTGTTGCCGGCGGATGACCGGCTTGTCGCTGCAACCTGCCGGGGCGATTGCGCCACCGGGGAAATCACGTCAAGCCGCCCTCCCCGATTCTCTTTCAATCTGAAACGCCGCAGCATCTGCCGCAGCTCGGCGGCCTGGCTGGACAACTCCTCGG
>CAYTVY010000042.1:12816-18887 GCA_964441925.1 uncultured Geothermobacter sp. | reverse complement strand
GTCTTGGTCATGGGCAATCCATCCAGCTTCTTTTTGAACAACTCCTTCTGTTTCGGAGAAAAAACCTGGGAGAGAGCGTATTCCAGGGAATATTCCTGCAATTTTTCCCGCTTGCGACGGCCTTTTTCGGCACTCTGCTCGAAATAGAGCGCGAACATCTCCTTGAGCCGCCGAGAATCGAATTCGACCCCTGTCCATCCGAAGGGCCTGTTTTCTCGCAACGCCTTTTTCCAGGCCGCAAGCTGTGCCTTCTGTTTTGCAGAAAGCTCTTTTCCAACTTTGACGGCCCAGGGAAAAGACAGGTCATACAGGGCATAGACCGCCAGTGAAACCAGGACCAGACGCCGAAACAACTGCAGGGTGTCATCCGACAGTTGCGCCTCGACCTGCGCAAAAGAGAAGCGATAATCCTCGGCCGCATTGGCCAGCAGCACTGGAAACCCTTCCCACACCCGCATCTCTTTCGCCCTGACCGCCCCGGCGAGGGCTGCATTGACATCCAGTGCTTCGCCCGGAGCAAACAGCGGCAGGCCAAGCCTGGCGAGACTGTCGAGCAATTGTTTATCCGTCATAGAGTCCATGCTCCCGCAACAGGTCGATAAAAGCGTCGATGTTCGGCCGCAACCGCAGCTCCGCAACATCGTAGGCGACCAATTCATGAAAATGCCTGACCAGCCGGTCGATATCGATCGCGTCGCGCCGACTCTGAACCAGCATCAAACAGTCGTCAAAATCGACTCGAGTGCCACGCAGCAGCTTGCTGACAATCAGGTCGTAAGGATTCAAAACACCGACATAGAGCCGGGAATACTCCACCAGGAGTGTGTTGCGCCCCTCGGCCAAAGGCGACTCCAGCAACTCGGTGGTGTGAATGCGATTGCCGCGAAAGAGATCAAAACGGAAGGGCTCGCCATCCCGCTGCCAACCGGAACCCGTTACCTGCTGATAGCCGAGGGTCGCCAGCCGCTTCACGAGATAGGCATGCTCACCGGGATCGGGCACCATGAAATCGACATCCCTGGTCGAAGGCTTCACGGCCATCAAGGTCATCGCCGTCCCTCCGCAGGCAATCAGGTGAACCCGCCGCCACAGAACCCGGTTCCACCCCTGCAGGATGCCCAACAGTTCGTTTGCGTCAACCCGAATATCCATTCGAATATTCCGTACAATGTTTTGTATGATTTTATACAAAACATTGTATAAATCAATAAAAAACGGAGGGACAATTCAGAAAAAAGCAACCAGACGGGGCTGTCGTCACAAATACCAACAGATCCAAAAACCCGGAGCCTCCAAGCTCTTGCCTTGTCCGCAGTTTTTTCGCGCTTTTCGCTGTCAGGTCCGTTTTCGGCTTTGCGGCTGCTTACCGGTGCCCTCTCATCCCCCCACCGTCGCCGTCAGGCCGTGGGCGGCGAAGATGGCGGTCACCCGCTGCAGATCCTCGTCCGTCGGTTCGGCCTGCCCGGCCAGGTCGTCCTGCTGACCGAGACGGGCGTGCTTGCCGGCGGCGATACCGTGCCAGGGCAGCAGGTCGACCGGCTTCGCTTCGCCGGGCAGGGAGGCGACGAAACGGGCAGTGGCCTCGATGTTGGCGTCATCGGCGTTGACGCCCCGGATCAGCGGAATGCGGATGCGGATATCGGCGCCGGTCGCGGCAAGCTGCTGCAGATTGGCGAGAATCGGCCGGTTGTCGACCCCGGTCCACTGCCGGTGCCTCTCGGCGTCCATCAGCTTCAGGTCGTAGAGAAACAGTTCGGTCTGCCGGGCAACGGCGATCAGGGTGTCGGCCGGCGCCAGCCCCGAGGTGTCGACGCAGCGGTGGATGCCGCGCGCCCCGCAGGCCGCGAGCAGTTCGAGCAGAAACTCCGCCTGCAGCAGCGGCTCGCCGCCGGAGAAGGTCACCCCGCCGCCCGACTGGTCGAAGAAGGGGCGCTCCTGCTCGATGATCTCCAGCAGGCCGGCGACCATCTCCTGCCGCCCGGAGATTTCGGTCGCCCGCGCCGGACAGATTTCGGCGCAGGCGCCGCAGACCCGGCAGCGCTCCGGGTCGGTGACGATTCCCGCTGCCGTCAGCCGGCAGGCTCCCTGCGGACAGGCCTCGACACAGGCGCCGCAGCCGATGCAGCGGGAGGCGGTAAAGAGCTTCTGCGGCCGCGGCGCGATGCTCTCCGGGTTGTGGCACCAGCGACAGGCCAGCGGACAGCCCTTGAAAAAGATGGTCACCCGGATGCCGGGGCCGTCGTTGATGGCGTAGCGTTTGATGTCGAAGATGAGGTTTTTGTTCATGGAAAAATTTGGTTATGGCGACCCTACTCACCTCGTGCAGAGACGCGGAAACGCAGAGAAAAATTGGCGGCCCTCGCCGGAACCTCTGCGCCTCATGCGTCTTGAGTGAGCGCAAGCGAACGGGCGCGAGCCTTCGGAACAGGTCCCACGAACATCAGAAACCCTCGTTCTCCGTCCGTTCGATGATCTCCTGCTGCAGATCGGCGTTCATGTCGTTGAAGTAGTCGCTGTAGCCGGCCATGCGCACCAGCAGGTCGCGGTATTCCTCCGGATTCTGCTGGGCGGCGCGCAGGGTGGCGGTGTCGACGATGTTGAACTGGATGTGGTGGCCGCCGAGGGTGAAGTAGCTGCGGATCAGCTGGCCGAGCTTGGCGATGTCCTGCTCGCGTTTGAGCAGGTTGGGCACGAAGCGCAGGTTGAGCAGGGTGCCGCCGGACATGGTCTGGTCGAGCTTGCCGAGCGAACGGACCACCGCCGTCGGGCCGCGGGTGTCGGCGCCGTGCGAGGGCGAGGTGCCGTCGGAGATCGACTTGCCGGCCAGCCGGCCGTTGGGCGTGGCGCCGAGCATCTTGCCGAAGTAGATGTGACAGGTGGTCGACAGCATGTTGAGGTGGTAGCGGCCTCCCTTGACGTTCGGCTTGCCGTCGATGGCCGCCAGCAGGTCGTTGTAGACCCGCACCGCCAGGGCGTCGGCCTGTTCGTCGTTGTTGCCGAAAAAGGGTGTCCTGTTGACAAGGGTCTGGCGCAGGAACTCCTCTCCCTCGAAGTTCTTCGCCAGGGCGGCGAGCAGCCGCTCCATGCCGCAGGTCTGTTTTTCGAAGACATGGGTCCTGATCGCCGACAGGCTGTCGGTGACCGTGCCCAGCCCGGTGCACTGGATGTAGTTGGTGTTGTAGCGCGGCCCGCTGTCGTAATAGTCACGCCCCTTGTCGATGCAGTCGTCGATCACCACCGAGAGCAGCGGCGCCGGGGCGTACTTGGCGAACATCCGGTCGATGTAGTTGCTCACCCGGATCTTCAGATCGACGATGTACCCGAGCTGCCGGACGAAGGCGGCGTACAGCTGCTCGAAATCGGCGAACGTGCGCGGGTCGCCGGTCTCGATCCCGACCTTCTTGCCGGTGAGCGGATCGACACCGTTGTTCAGGGTGATTTCGAGAATCTTCGGCACGTTCAGGTAACCGGTGAGGATGTAGGCCTCCTTGCCGAAGGCGCCGACCTCGATGCAGCCGCTGCAGCCCCCTTCGCGGGCGTCGCGCAGCGATTTGCCCTGGCGCAGCAGCTGCTGCACGTAGACGTCGGGGTTGAACACCGAGGGATAGCCGTGCCCCTGGCGGATCACCCGGCAGGCGGCGTGCAGAAAGCGGTCGGGCGTCTTGCTGCTGATGTGCACCGAGTTGCCCGGCTGCAGGATGTGCAGCTCCTCGATCACCTCCAGCATCAGGTAGGAGACCTCGCTCACGCCGTCCTGCCCGTCGGCGGTGATGCCGCCGATGTTGATGTTGGTGAAATCGTTGTAGGTGCCGCTCTCGCGGGCGGTGATGCCGACCTTGGGCGGCGCCGGGTGGTTGTTGACCTTGATCCAGAAGCAGCTCAGCAGCTCCTTGGCCTGGTCACGGCTCAGGGTGCCGGCGGCGATCTCCCTTTCGTAGAAGGGGGCCAGGTGCTGGTCGAAGTGGCCGGGATTCATCGCGTCCCAGCCGTTCAGCTCGATGATGGTGCCCAGGTGGACGAACCAGTACATCTGGATCGCCTCCCAGAAGGTGTCCGGCCGGTGGGCCGGCACCTTGCGGCAGATCCGGGCGATTTCGCGCAGCTCGGCGGCCCACTGCGGATCGGCCTCTTCCCGGGCCATCCGTTCGGCCAGCTCGGCATGGCGTTCGGCGAAGAGGATCAGGGCGTCGCAGGCGATATCCATCGCCTTCAGCTGTTCGAACCTGTCGGTCGCCTCCGGGTCGTTCAGGTAGTCGAGGGCGGCGATCAGCTCGGCGATGCGGCGCTTGAAATCGAGCATCCCGAACCGGTAGATCTTGCCGTCGAGCGCCGTGTGCCCCGGCGCGCGCTGCTCCATGAACTCGGTGAACAGCCCGGCCTCGTAGGCGTCCCGCCACGGTTGCGGCACCTGGGAGAAGATCCGCTCGCGGACCGTGCGCCCCTGCCAGTAGGGGATCACCTCGCGGGCGTAGGTGGCGATCTCCTCGTCGCTGATGGTGTAGCGCTGCTGCTCGCGGCTGCGCAGCACCTCGAAATCCTCGACGCTGTGACAGGTCAGCTCGGGATAGGTCGGCACCGCCTTCGGCTTCGGTCCCCGCTCGCCGACGATCAGCTCGTCGGCGCCGATGTAGAGGGTTTTCCTGCGGCAGTGGTCGAGAAAGTTCAGCGCCCGCAGTACCGGCATCGAGTACTTGCCGTAGTTCTCCCGGTAGAAGGCGGTTTCGTGCAGCGCCCGCTCGATCGACAGGCTCGGCTCGGTCTCGACGCTCAGCTTGCGCAGCCGCTGGATCCGCGCGTTCATGCCGGGACCGATGGCGTCCTTACGCTCGGGATAGAAGTTGCCCTCGCTGCCGGGCCGGCGCTGGGGCGTGGTTTCCGGTTGGCTCATGATGGCTCTCCCCTGAATGAAAATGGACTTTGGGACTTCTGCAGCAAGTTGGATACCAGAGGGAGAAGCAGCAAAAGGAAAACGTCAACCTGCCGGAATCAAAAACGATTCAGAGAAGAAAAACGCCGGAATCAGCAACGGCCGGCGCTTCCACGTGATACGAAATGACATTTTTTATTCATCAATGCATCAGACAGGCGGATTCAGACCTCGAGGATGCGGGGGATGAATCCCTGCGCGACGGCAAACTCATGCCCCTGGTGCGTCAGCCGAAAACGCGTTCCGAACGGCAGCCTCCGAACCGCCGCCACCAGCCCCAGGGCCACCAGGGCGCGCAGTCCCCGGTCGACGACCGGCGGTTCGAAGTGCAGCTCGGCCATCAGTTTCCGCCGCGATATCCCCTTGCCGGCGTCCTGGGCCAGACGCCGCAGAAGAAAGATGGCAAAGTCATCGAGCTGATCGGACGGACCGGCGGCATCGTCCGGCATGGCCGCGACCTCCGGCCCGGCCCGCCGGCGTTCGCCGCGCGCGGCCCGCGCCTGGCGCAGCCGGGCCGCGACCCGCTTCCAGAGCGGATAGATGCCGACCAGCATGAAGAACCAGAAAAAGAGCAGAAAGAGAATGGGCAGGGGCAGATCGAGCAGCGACACGGTCGTTCTCCCGTCACCTGGAAACGATGGCGACACCAGCCTGATGGGGCAACACGGATTCAGGTAAACATTAGACGCCGGCGGGGGAATGTCAACCGGCACCGACACACCGGTTTTGACCCAGGTCATAAACAGGGGGCGCCCGCGCGGCTAGACTGGGCGCGACCTTCGGGAGGAAAGATGAAAATCGCCATCATCGTTCGCGCCGCCACCCTTGATCGCTGCACCGGCAAGGGATGCCTCAACGCCTTCTTCCAGCGCCGCGACGCCTTCGCCCGCTACGGCGACGGGGCCGAGCTGCTCGCCTTCACCCACGACGGCGGCGACCTGGAACACAAGCTCGCCCGGCTGAAACGGCTCGGTGTCGAGATCGTTCACCTCTCCAGTTGCCTCAGGAGCCGGCATCCCGACTACGAGGGACTGGCCCGACGACTGGCGCGGGACTTCACGGTGGTGGGCTACACCCACGGTTCCTTCCGGGGACGGACCCGGGAGGCGATCTGCCTGCCCCGGCAATCCCACACCTGAATCAG
>CAYTVY010000042.1:11301-12716 GCA_964441925.1 uncultured Geothermobacter sp. | reverse complement strand
GGCGGCGGCGATCTGGCGCTGGTTGCGGTAGCGGCGGGCAGCCTCGCGCAGCACCTGCCGTTCGACCGAGGCGAAAATCTGCTCCATGGTCATCTGCTCCGGCCAGCCGTCGACCTCGTCTTTCCCGCCACCGCCGGCCGTGACCGCCTGCGGCAGATCGCAGACATCGATCAGCTCGCCCTCGGTCATCACCACCAGCCGCTCGCAGATGTTCATCAGCTCACGCACGTTGCCGGGAAAGTCGTAGCGGCTCAGACAGTCGATAGCGGCGGCGCTCAACCGCTTCGGCCGGCCGGTCCGGGCGGCGAAATGGTCGATGCCGGAGCGCAGCAGCGGCACCAGGCACTCCCGGCGCTGGCGCAGGGGCGGCACCTGCAGGGGGATGACGCTGAGCCGGTAGTAGAGATCGAGCCGGAAGCTCCCCTCCTCCACCATCTGCCGCAGGTCGCGGTGGGTGGCGGCGAGAATCCGCACGTCGACCCGGCGGCTGCGGGTGCTGCCCAGCCGGGTCACCTGGCCGTCCTCGAGAAAACGCAGCAGCTTGACCTGGGAGGAGAGGGGAAGATCGGCGATTTCGTCGAGAAAGAGGATGCCGCCGTCGGCCAGCTCGAGATGTCCGGGCCGGCTGCCGACGGCGCCGGTGAAGGCCCCCTTCTCGTGGCCGAACAGCTCGGCCTCGATCAGGGTTTCGGGAATGGCGCCGCAGTTGATCCGGACCATCGGCCGGTTGGCGCGGCGGGAATGCCGGTGGATCAGCTCGGCAATCAGGCCCTTGCCGGTGCCCGACTCTCCGAGAATCAGTACCGTCGAATCGACGCCGCTGACCCGGATCGCCTGCCGCAGGGTCTTCACCATGCAGGGGCTGCGGGCGATCACCGGCCGGGAATCGTGCAGCTCCTGCTGCAGCTCGAGCACCTGGTGCCGGAACTGGTCGCCGAGGGCCTGCTGTTCCTCGAGCTGACGCTGCAGCCGCTCGATTTCGGTGATGTCGCGCTCGCTGACCACCACCCGGATCAGCTCTCCGGCATCGTCGAAGACCGGCGTGGCGGTGGAGATCAGCTTGCGACCGAAGCGGTTCTCCTGCAGCAGGCTGACCTGTTCGCGGCGCGCGATCGCCTCCAGCGCCGCCGAGGGCAGAATCACCAGCCCCTCCTGGGCGGCGTCCAGGTAGTGGCGCCCGACCAGCCGCTCGGCCGGCGCCTGGTTGATCCGCTCCGAAGCCGGGTTGACCCGCAGGATCACGCCCCGGCCGTCACAGACGAACAGCCCGTCCGAAGAGGAGTCGATGATCGCATCGTGCTCCCAGGTGAGCTCCTGAATCGAACGGTCCACGGGCCCTCCACTCATCTCCTCGCGCAGAGACGCGTAAGGCGCGGAGTCAGGGACAAAAACCTCGCAGTTCGATTTTCTCTGTG
>CAYTVY010000042.1:0-11201 GCA_964441925.1 uncultured Geothermobacter sp. | reverse complement strand
CTGCGTCTTGAGTGAGCCACCGCGAACGGGCGCGAGACCGCTTCTGCGCCCTAATGCTTCTTGCCCAGATACGCCTCCTGCACCTTGGGCGAGGCAAGCAGCTCTTCCGAGGTGCCCGAGAGGGTGATCCTGCCGACATCGAGCACGTAGCCGCGATCGGCGAGCTTGAGGGCGGCCTTGGCATTCTGCTCCACCAGCAGCACGGTCACGCCCCTGCGGGCGATTTCGCGGATCTGCTCGAAAATCGCCTTGACCAGGATCGGCGCGATCCCGAGGGAGGGCTCGTCGAGCAGCAGCATGTCCGGGTTGCACATCAGGGCCCGGCCGATGGCGAGCATCTGCTGTTCACCACCCGACAGGGTGCCGGCCAGCTGCTTTCTGCGCTCCTCGAGCCGGGGAAAGAGTTCGTAGACCCAGCGCAGGGTCGCCGGATCGACCTTCTTGCGGGTGAAGGCACCGAGCAGCAGGTTCTCCTCGACCGTGAGAATGCCGAACACCCGCCGCCCCTCGGGCGAATGGCTGATGCCGAGGCGCACCACCTGGTGGGCCGACATCCGGGTCAGCTCCTGCCCCCTGAAGCGGATGGAGCCGCTTTTGGCCTTGATCAGCTGGCTGATGGTGCGCATGGTCGTGGTCTTGCCGGCGCCGTTGGCACCGAGGATGGTGACGATCTCCCCCTTGCGCACCTGCAGCGAAATCCCCTTGATGGCGGCGATACTGCCGTAGGAGACATGCAGGTCTTCAATTTCGAACAGGAGATCACTCATCGTCGTCCTCGCTTCCCAGATAGGCCTCGATAACGGCCGGGTTCTGCTGGATTTCCTCCGGGGTGCCTTCGGCGATCTTCCTGCCGAAGTTGAGTACCGTCAGGTAATCGGTCGCCTCCATGACCATGTCCATGTCATGCTCGATCAGCAAAATGGTGATTCCCCGGTCACGAATCTTGAAGATGGTTTCGAGCAGCTGCAGGGTTTCGGCGTCGTTCAGACCGGCAGCCGGCTCGTCGAGAATCAGCAGGGTCGGATCGACCGCCATCGCCCGCGCCATCTCCACCCGGCGCTGGATGCCGTAGGGCAGGCTGCCGGCCGGGGTGGCGGCGTACGCGCCGAGGTCGAAGAAGTCGAGCTGCTCCTCCACCTTTTTCCAGTTTGCCAGCTCGTCCCGCCGCGAGGCCGGAGTGTGCACGATGCCGTGCCACCAGCCCTGGCGACTGCGGATGTGCCGGCCGCTCATGATGTTCTCGGCCACCGACATCTCGCCGAACAGGCGGATGGTCTGGAAGGTGCGGACGATGCCCCGGGCGACGATCCTGTGCGGCGGCAGGCCGACCAGGTTCTCGCCTTGCCAGAGGATGGCGCCCTCCTCCGGGCGGTAGATGCCGGTGATGTTGTTGAAGACCGTGGTCTTGCCGGCGCCGTTGGGGCCGATCAGGCCGTAGATCTGGCCTGGTTCGACGGTCATGGTCAGGTCGTCGACGGCGACCAGGCCGCCGAATCGCTTGGTGACGTTCTTCAGTTCCAGTCTGTTAGTTGCCATGGCCGCCCTCCCTGATCAGAAAGGCCGGAATGCGGCCGAACTTGGCGGGCCAGATGCCCCGCGGGCGCAGGATCATCGCCAGGATCATGGCGAAGCCGAAGATGAAAAAACGCCAGGTGGCAAACTCGCGGAAGATTTCCGGCAGCACGAACATGACGAACACCCCGAGCAGCACCCCCGGCACCGAGGAACCGCCGACGATGACGATGCTGAAGAAGAGCACCGACTGGATGAAGTCGAAGGCCTCGGGGCTGACGGCGGAGTACTGGGTGGCGTAGACCGTTCCGGCCAGCCCGGCGATGCCCGCCGACAGACCAAAGGCGAAAATCTTGTAGACCCGGGCGTTGATGCCGATGCTCTCGGCCGCCAGCTGGTCCTCGCGCAGGTAGTGCAGGGCGCGGCCGGCCTTGCTGGTTTCGAGGTTGTGCATCAGCCAGAGGGTGAACAGCAGCACGGCGAAGGCGAAGTAGTAGACCGACACCTGGCTGGCGAGCCTGAGACCAAACAGGTTCATGGCATCGAGGCCGAAGATACCGTTGGGGCCGCCGGTGATGCCGCCGAGGTTGTTCTGCAGCACCTGCACGAAGACGATGTTGAAGCCGATGGTGGTCACCAGCAGGTAGTCGCCACGCAGATGGACGATCGGCCCGGCCAGCAGGATGCCGACCAGCACCGGCACCAGGATGGCCACCGGGATGGTCGCCAGCATCGGCCAGCCGAACTTGCTGTTGAGGATGGCGGTGGCATAGGCGCCCAGGCCGAAGAAGAGCGCCTGCCCCATGTTGAACATGCCGCACTTGCCCAGGACGATGTCCTGCGACAGGGCGACGACGGCAAAAATCAGAAAGGTGATGGCCACCGCCTGCCAGCGCGGATTGAGCAGGTGCGGCAGCACCGCCATCACCGCGAAAAAGACCGGGTAGCCGAAGCGTTGCAGTTTCTCCATCAGACTTTCTCCGCGACCCGCTCACCGAGAATGCCGGTGGGACGGACGATGAGGATGACGATCAGCAGAACAAAGGTGAAAGCATCGGCCCAGGTGCTCGAGACATAGCCGGCGATGAAGGCGTTGAACAGACCGAGCAGCATGCCGCCGAGCATGGCGCCGGGGATGTTGCCGATGCCGCCGATGATCGCGGCGATAAAGGCGTACAGACCGTACTGCCAGCCCATGTTGAAGGTGATGCCCCGGTAATACAGGCCGATGAACAGCCCGCCGACCGCCCCGAGGGACGAGCCGATGACGAAGATCAGCACGATGATCTGGTTGACGTTGATGCCCATCAGCCGGGCGGCATCCTGGTCGATGGATGCCGCCCTGATCGCCGCGCCCATGCGGGTCTTCTCGACGAACAGGTAGAGGGCGATCATCAGCACCAGGGACAGCACCAGGATGATCACCTGCATCAGGCTGATGACCACGCCGCCGAAGGTGTAGTAGACCTGCGGCACCAGTTCGGGAAAGATGCGCATCTGCGGTCCCCAGATCAGCATGACACCGTTCTGGATTACCAGCGATGCCCCCAGGGCCGAAACCACCGCCGACAGGCGCGGCGCGGTACGCAGCGGCCGGTAGGCGAGACGCTCGAGCAGGACACCGACACAGGCCATGACTCCGGCCGTCAGC
Organism: uncultured Geothermobacter sp.; assembly: GCA_964441925.1. Classification (GTDB taxonomy): domain Bacteria; phylum Desulfobacterota; class Desulfuromonadia; order Desulfuromonadales; family Geothermobacteraceae; genus Geothermobacter. The sequence goes on along the minus strand of CAYTVY010000042.1, from coordinate 8,038 downwards.
AGAAAGATGACGATCACCGCCGCCAGTGAGGTCGCCTGTCCCATCACCTGGGTATAGATGGTCAGGCCGACGAAGGCCGAGGCCGCAACCAGGTCGCCGTGGGCAAAATTGATCAGGCGCATGACCCCGTAGACCATGGTGTAGCCCAGGGCCACCAGGGCGAACATGCTGCCTATGGTCAGGCCGTTGGCCAGCTGTTGCAGAAAGATATCCATGAAACTCCACTCCCGCGTTGCTTGACGAGCTTCTGCGGACCTGCCGTCCAGAAGCCAGGACAGGACCCGGATGTCCTGCCCTCGCCTCTGGGAGGCAGCCAGGTATCTGTTTTCGGGGAAAGGCGGAGGGGAGCGGAAACTCCCCTCCGCCCTGTTCAGGTCAATGCGTGTTACTGAACGTACACGTGCTTGTAGCTGCCGTCGGCCTGGACCATCTTGACCACGTAGGAACCGCCCTTGCGGTTGCCGTCCTCGGCAAAGGCGATCGGGCCGGTGATACCCGGCAGGGGCTCCTTCATGTTCTTCAGGTATTCGACGACCTTCTTGGTGTCGAAGCTCTTGGTCTGCTCCATGCCGTGGATGATGGCGCGCATGCCGTCGATGTTCATCAGGCCCCAGATCGAAGCCGGCATGATGCCGTACTTCTTCTTGTAGGCGGCGATGAAGGACTTGGCGATGTCGTAGGGCAGCACGTCCGGCGAAGGAACGTTGATGATGTAGGCTCCCCTGGCGGCACTGCCGGCCAGCTTGACGAAGTCGGGGTTGTCGTTGGCATCGCCGCCGATGAAGTCGGCCTTGATGCCGAGAGCCACCTGCTGGGCACGCAGCTGGCCACCGTCGGTGTAATAGCCGGCGAAGAAGATCACGTCCGGATTCTTGGCCTTGATGCGGGTCAGCACCGGAGTGAAATTCTGCGAGTCGGCCTTGATCTTGTCACGCGAGACGACATTGCCGCCGAGCTTCTTGACCGCCGCCTCGGTGGCGTTGGCCAGACCGTCGGCATAGGTCGAGAAGTCGGAGATGATGACGATGCGCTTGTACTTCTTGACCTTGACCATGTAGTTGGCGGCGAACTCGGCCTCGGCGCTGTTGGGGAAGGAGTTGCGCAGGAAGGTCCAGTAGCCCTTCTCGGTCAGACTGTCGGCGGTGCCGTCCGAGGTCTGGATGACACCGGCGTCGAAGTAGGTCTTCTGGGCCGCCTCGGCGCAGGTCGAGGTGTAGGAGCCGATGACCATCTTGACCCCCTGGTTGACCAGATCCTTGGCACAGATGGCCGCGGCCATGGCGGTCCCCTGATCGTCGCAGGTGATCACTTCGATCTTCTTGCCCAGCACACCGCCCTTGGCGTTGATCTGCTCGGCGAGCAGCCGGACGCCGTTGTCGATCCCCTGGCCCTCGTTGGCGTAGCTGCCGGTGATCGGCGCCTGGACACCGACCTTGAGGGTGTCGGCCAGAGCGGGCGCCGCCAGCAGGCAGACGGCCGCCAGGGCCAGCATCAGTTGGTTCAGTCTCTTCATCTCTTACCTCCCTTGTGTTGGTGATTGCACGGCGGCCTCCATTTTATTCCGCCGCACCTCGTGAACCGGCTCGGTTTGACTCAATCAAACAATGGTTGACAGATACTACATGTTCTGCGCCCGCATTCCAAGTTCCCGTTGCACGGCGACACGACAACCGGGCGGCAAAATCAGACCTTGCGCATGTTCAGCATCTGCCGCAGGGCATGCTCGGCGATGCTCGGGTTTTCCTTCAGCCGCCGGCGCGAGTAGGGCAGCCAGGATTCGCCGTAGGGCACGTAGACCCGCAGCCGGTGACCGGCGGCGACGATGATGTCGCGCAGCTCCTCATCGACGCCGAGCAGCATCTGGAACTCGTACTGCCCGGGCTTCAGCCCCATCTCGTCGACCAGCCGCATCGCCTCGAAGACCAGCTTCTCGTCGTGGGTGGCGATGCCGACATAGGCGCCGGCCCCCAACATCTTCTCGAGAATATGGACGAAGCTGCGGTTGATGGTGTCCGGATTCTTCCAGGCGGCGGTGCGCGGTTCGTTGTAGATCCCCTTGCAGAGCCGGAAGTTCATCGGCGCATCGGCCAGGGCGGCGACGTCGCTTGGGGTGCGGCGAAGATAGGCCTGCAGCACCACCCCGACGTGACCGGGAAACTCCTCGCGCAACGCCCGGTAGAAATCGAGGGTGGCGTCGGTGCAGGAGATGTCCTCCATGTCGATGCGGACGAAGTTGTCCAGATCCGCCGCCCGCGCCACGATCTCGCGGATGTTGGCCAGCGCCTGCTCCCGGTCCAGGAGCAGGCCCATCTGACTCGGTTTCAGCGACAGGTTGGCGTCCAGCTTCTCGCGGGCGATGGTGTCGAGGATCTCCAGGCATTCCCGCTTGAAGGCCTCGGCCTGCTCGAGGGTGGTGATGAATTCGCCGAGCACGTCGATGGTGGTCATGATTGAGCGGCCGTTCAGCTCGCGACTCACCCGCACCGCGTCCTCGAGCCGCTCACCGGCGATGTAGCCCTTGGCGAAGAAGCGCACCACCGGCGCCGGAATGTGCATGATGGTACGCGATACCAGTTGGTTGAAAAGCGACATGGGAAAACCTGAAAATCGGCTAAAGGCTAAAGGCTGCGGCGAAGGGCAAGGGGAAGCGGTATCCCTTCACCCTTCGCCGTTTCTCCTACCTGCTTATTCCGCCTCCATGAAGGGATAGGGGACGGCGGTCGGCGGCACGAAGTTCTCCTTGATCGTCCGCGGCGACACCCAGCGCACCAGGTTGAGGGGGCTGCCGGCCTTGTCGTTGGTCCCCGAGGCCCGGCCGCCGCCGAAGGGCTGCTGGCCGACGACGGCACCGGTCGGCTTGTCGTTGATGTAGAAGTTGCCGGCGCAGTGCTCCAGGGCCGCCAGGGCCTGGCTGACCGCCTGCCGATCCTGGGCGAAGATGGCGCCGGTCAGGGCGTAGGGCGAGGTCCGGTCGCACAGCCGCAGGGTCTGCTCGTACTCGGCGTCGGGGTAGACGTAGATGGTCAGCACCGGCCCGAAGATCTCCTCGACCATGGTCCTGAAGTCGGGCTTGCTGGCCAGAATCACCGTCGGTTCGATGAAATAACCCTTGCTGTCGTCGTAGTTGCCGCCGGCCAGAATCACCGCGTCGGCCGACTCTTTGGCGTAGTCGATGTAGGCGGTGATGTCACGGAAGGCCTTGCGGTCGATCACCGCGTTGACCAGATTGCGGAAATCGCGGACATCCCCCATTCTGGTCTGTTTCAGCTCGTCGAGCAGCGCCTGCTGCACCTGCGGCCAGATCGACTCCGGGATGTAGGCCCGCGAGGCGGCGGAGCACTTCTGCCCCTGATACTCGTAAGCGCCGCGCACCAGCGCCGTCACCAGCGCCGGGATGTCGGCCGAGGCATGGGCGAAGACGAAGTCCTTGCCGCCGGTCTCGCCGACGATGCGGGGATAGGACTTGTAGCGCTGGATGTTCTCGCCGATGGTCCGCCACATGTTCTGGAAGACCTCGGTGCTGCCGGTGAAGTGCACCCCGGCCAGATCGGGATGGGCCAGGCAGACATTGCCGACGGTGGCGCCGCGTCCGGGCACGAAGTTGATGACGCCGTCCGGCAGGCCGGCCTCCTTGAGAATCTGCATGAAGAGATAGGGGGTGTAGACACAGCTCGAGGCCGGCTTCCACACCGCCACGTTGCCCATGATCGCCGGCGAGGTCGGCAGGTTGCCGGCGATGGCGGTGAAGTTGAAGGGGGTGACGGCGAAAACGAAGCCTTCCAGCGGCCGGTGCTGCACCAGGTTCCAGCTGCCGGCGGCATTGTACATCGGCTGCTCCCGGTAGATCTGCTGGGCGTAGTAGACGTTGAAGCGCAGAAAGTCGATCAGCTCGCAGGCGGCGTCGATCTCGGCCTGGAAGACATTCTTGCTGGTCGACAGCATCGAGGCGGCGTTCATCTTGTAACGGTACTTGCCGGCCAGCAGATCCGCCGCCTTCAGGAAGATGGCTGCCCGGTCCTCCCAGCGCAGGCTGCGCCAGACCTGCTGCGCCTCGACGGCGGCGGCGATGGCCTGCTCCACCTCCTCGGGCCCGGCCTGGTGGTACTCGGCAAGGACGTGGCCGTGATCGTGTGGCATCACCACCTGGGCGATGTTGCCGGTACGCACCTCGCGACCGCCGATGATCAGGGGAATCTCGATCTTCTGGCCGGCGATCTCGTCCAGGGCGGCCTTGAGCTTCGCCCGCTCGGCGCTGCCGGGAGCGTAGGAGAGGACCGGCTCGTTTTCGGGACGGGGAACCTCGACAATGGCGTTGTTGTACAGGTGTGACATCGTTTTCACCTCGCGCTGAATTGGGAATGGAGTGATGCGTCAAAAACGGGCGCCGGCTGAACCAGGGCCGAAAACAGTCACGTTCCAGCCTATCACTCCGGCGGCGAAGGAAAAGAGCAAGAGCAGTGCCAAATATCGTTCTGCTCTGTCAAACAGACGCAACAAGCCGGCGGCGCCGCCAGCACCACCCAAAAACAGCCCTGTTATTTCAACATGATAGAAAACAGGGACAGCTTCCCGGCCTCACCGGACGCCACCTGTGGCGCCGGCAGATCCGGCGCAACGCAAGCCTTTGTCGGGAAAGGAAAAAATGAAGAAAAAGCCTGCCGGCAAGAAAAACAAACGGAGTTCGCCCGAGAACCACCCCAGGGACAGACTGCTTTATGCAGAAATGAATAAAGTCCTGAATCGGTGGCAGCTCACCGGTTCGGGCAAAAGGCTCAGCCGCAGCTGAGACCGTATTTCTTCAGCTTGCGGGCGATGGTGGGCTGACTGACGCCGAGGGCGGCGGCGATACGTGCCTGACTGCGGTAGCGCTCGCAGGCCCGCCGCAGCACCTGCCGTTCGACGCTGGCGACGATCTGCTCCAGGCTCATCTGCGGCGGCCAGTCGCCATTCAGCTCGTCGCCGGCCATCTCCCGCCCCAGCACCGCAGCCGGCAGGTCGGAAACATCGATCAGGTTGGTTTCACTCATCACCACCAGCCGCTCGCAGATGTTCATCAGCTCGCGTACGTTGCCAGGAAAATCATAGGCCTCGAGGCGGTCGGAAGCCGCCGTGGTCAGCCGTTTCTGCACCCCGGCCCGGCGCCCGAAGTGCTCCAGGTAGTGCTGCACCAAAGGCAGGATGCACTCGCGGCGCTCCCGCAGCGGCGGCACGTGCAGGGGAATGACATTGAGACGGTAGAAGAGATCGAAGCGAAAACGCCCCTCGTCGACCATCTTCTGCAGGTCCTGGTGGGTGGCGGCGATGATCCGGACATCGACCTGCACCGTCCGGGTCCCACCGAGCCGGGTGATGCGGCCGTCCTCGAGAAACCGCAGCAGCTTGACCTGCGAGGCCAGCGGCAGCTCGGCGATCTCGTCGAGAAAGAGAATGCCGCCGTTGGCCAGCTCCAGATGGCCCGGCTTGCCGGAGCTGCGAGCGCCGGTGAAGGCCCCCTTCTCGTAGCCGAACAGCTCGGATTCGATCAGGGTTTCGGGAATGGCGCCGCAGTTCAGCTTGATCAGCGGCTTGTCGGCCCGGCTGGAATGCTGGTGGATGATGTCGGCCAGCAGCCCCTTGCCGGTTCCTGACTCGCCGGTGATCAGCACCGAGGAATCGGCGGCCGCCACCTTCAGCGCCTGGCGCAGCACCCGGGCGAAACAGGGGCTGTGGGCGATGATCGGCTGGTTGCGCAGCTCCAGCTGCTGCATCTGCAGCATCTGGTCGCGGTAGCTCTCCTCCATCGCCTGCTGCTCCTCGAGCTGCCGCTGCAACCGCTCGGTCTCGGTGATGTCGCGCTCGCTGACCACCACCCGGATGACCGCGCCCGACTCGTCGAACACCGGCGTGCCGGTAGAGATCAGGCGCCGGCCGTTGTGATTGGTCTGCAGCAGGCTGACCACCCGCTTCTCCTTCAGCGCCTCGAGGGCTGCCGAGCGGTCGACGAACCCGGCGGCCAGCAGCTCGTCCATCCGCTTGCCGACCACCTCCTCGGCGCGGATGTTGTTGATCCGCTCCGACGCCGGATTGATCCGGATCACCCGCCCCTCCGCGTCACAGATCCACAAGCCGTCGGACGACGAATCGATGATGGCGTCGAGCTCCCGCACCAGCGCCTCGAGCCGGCGGGTCGCACTCTCGTTTGAAAGGTTCATGTTCGCCTCCCTCCCGTACTATACATTTATGAATTGACTTATTCAACAATGAATGAACTCGCCGACAAAAAAAGGCCGGCAGCTGCCGGCCACAGATTGCTGACAAAGCAGGGTGGTCACGAAAAGATCACTCCCGGCCCAGTTCCTCGGAACGGCGGGTGGCCACCGCCACCGCCTCCATCAGGCTGGCCCGCAACCCCCGCTCCTCGAGGGTGCGGATGGCGGCGATGGTGGTGCCGCCGGGCGAACAGACCTTCTCCCGCAGCAGGGCCGGATGCTCGCCCGTCTCCTTGACCAGCTTGGCGGCGCCGTAGACCGTCTGCAGCGCCAGTTCGTGGGCGACATCGAGCCGCAGCCCCTGCTGCACGCCGGCCGCGGCCAGCGCCTCGATGACGGTGAAGACATAGGCGGGTCCGGAGCCGGACAGGCCGGTGACGGCATCCATCTGGTCCTCGCTCACCTCGCGCACCGTGCCCACCGAGCGAAAGAGCCCGGCGGCGTGCTCCATGTCCCCTTCCTCGACATAAGAGCCACGGCAGATGGCAGAGGCGGCGGCATCGACCAGGGCCGGGGTGTTGGGCATGGCCCGCACCACCCGCGGCTCGCCCCCCAGCAGGCCCTCGATGGTGCGGGTCGAGACGCCGGCGAGAATCGAAATCAGCAGCTTGTCGCGGGTGAAGATGCCGTGCAGCGGCCGCAGCACCTCCTTGACGATCTGCGGCTTGATCGCCAGCACCACGGCGCCGGCCCATTCGACCAGTCCCCGGTTGTCGTCGGCCGCCTGCACGCCGTAAGTCTCGACGATATGCCGGCGGCGGTCGCTGTTGGGCTCGAAGAAACGGATGTTCTCCGCCTGGGCGCCGGCATTGAGCAGGCCGTTGATGAACGCCTCGGCCATGTTGCCGCCGCCGATGAATCCGATCTTTTCTCCGTTGACCATCGCTTGTCGCGTCCTTTCGTGCGGGTTCAGGCCAGTAAATCGGGAAGCGCCCGAAATGTCAAGGTTCGGACCGCGCCGGCAAATTCGATTGACACCCCCCACGCGGGGCGTTATAAGGCGACTCATCCCGCCCGGCAATGCCACAGGTCCGGCTCCCCTGCCGGACCGCCCGGGCGCCAGCAGCCAACGGAGTCGCCATGAGCATCTGGTATACCGAAAAGCACACCCCGCACGCCGGCATCACCCTCGAAATCAAGCGCACCCTCTTCTCCGGCCGCAGCGCCTACCAGCAGCTCGACATCGTCGAAACGGCCGAATACGGCCGGATGATGCTGCTCGACGGCCTGGTGATGTGCACCGAGCGGGACGAGTTCGTCTATCATGACATGATCGTCCACCCCGCCCTGTTCGTCCATCCGGCACCGAAGCAGGTGCTGGTCATCGGCGGCGGCGACGGCGGCACCATCCGCGAGGTGGTGCGGCACCCCGAGGTCGAGCTGGCCACCCTCTGCGAAATCGACGGCCTGGTGGTGGAAAAATCGGTCGAGTTCCTGCCGGAGCTGGCCTGCGCCATCGACGGCAGCCATCCGAAGGTCAAGCTGCACATCGACGACGGCCTGGCCTACATCCGGGAAAACCGGGACAGCTTCGACGTCATCCTGGTCGACTCCACCGATCCGATCGGCCCGGCGGTCGGCCTGTTCGAGAAGGACTTCTACCAGCTGGTGCACGCCGCCCTGAAGGAGGACGGCATCATGGTCGCCCAGAGCGAGTCGCCCTTCTACCACGCCGACATCCAGAAGAAGATGTACGGCGCTCTGCGCGAGGTCTTTCCCATCGTCGAGATGTACCAGGCCTTCATCCCCACCTACCCGTCCGGCCTGTGGAGCTTCGCCTTCGCCAGCAA
>CAYTVY010000041.1:0-19752 GCA_964441925.1 uncultured Geothermobacter sp. | reverse complement strand
TAATTAAACAACGTCCCTCCCCGCGGCCTTCTCCCGCCGCATCACCCAGAAGATGGCGACGAGAAAGGACGATCCGAGCAGGGCGAAGATAAAGCCGTGGCGGAAGGTGTCCTGGAAGGCGTAACTGGTGGCGTAGAGCTTCTGCAGGCCGGTCAGCAGCAGCTGTCCCTTGATCTCGGCGGTTGCGGCATCGGCGCCGATACGGGCCGCCAGTTCCGGCAGCCGGTTCTGCAGGTGCATGACGTTCTGCATCACCCCGATTCCTTCGTAGTGCACCGCCGCCGATTTCTCCAGGGTGTTGGTGGCGATTGCCGTGCCCAGGCTGCCGCCGACGAAGCGCAGATAATGCATCAGGCTCACGCCCAGGGCGGTATAGGGGCCGAGATGGCGCAGGGCCAGGGCCGAAATCGGCGCGAAGAAGGAACCGAGACTGATGCCGAGGGGGATGGTCAGCAGGGCGGCGCGGGTCGCCGGCGTGAAGTAGTTGAGGGACGGCAGCAGGAAGTAGCTGGTCAGCAGGTAGGCCAGGGTACTGACCACCAGCACCTTCTGGGCGCCGAAGCGGTCGCTGAGAATGCCCGCCAGCGGCGAGAAGATGGCGATGAAGATGGCGAAGACGAGCATGTGCAGGCCGGTGTCGAAGGTGCTCAGCTGCTTCAGGTTCTCGTAATAGAGGGGAAGCAGGTAGAAGACCTGATAGATGGAGAGCCCCAGCACCAGAAAGTAGAATCCCATCGACAGGGTGTAGACCCGGTCGCGGAAGACCCGGACATCGATCAGCGGCCGGTCGCTGTACAGCTCGCTCAGCAGATAGAGCACGAGCAGCAGTGCCGCGCCGTAGCCGAGCACACCGATGAGCGTTGACTGCCCCCAGCCGAGCTGCTGCCCTTTCGAGAGCAGGACCAGCAGGCTGACGGTGAAGCCGCCGAGCAGCAGGTAGCTGCGGAAGTTGAACTGCAGCCGGCGGCTGCCGCCCGGCATTTTCGGCAGGAAGAAGGCGGCGGCGACCAGGTTGAGGACGCCGATGGGCAGGTTGATGTAGAAGACCCAGCGCCAGTCGAGGTGTTCGGTGATCCAGCCGCCGATGGTCGGTCCCAGCGAGGGGGCGAAACTGACGCCCATGGCGTAGATTCCCATGGCCAGCCCGCGCTTTTCCGGCGGATAGATGAGAAAGAGGATGGTCTGGGCGCTGGCCATGATGAAGGCTTCACCCGCCCCCTGCACCACCCGGGAGAGGATCATCTGCGGCAGGGTGGCCGCCATGCCGCAGAGGGCGCTGGCCAGGGTGAAGACCGCCAGGCCGATGAGGAAGAGCCGCTTCAGGCCGAGGACGTTGCCCAGGCTGTGCGTCAGCAGCAGGGCGACCGCCGCCGCCGTCATGTAGGCGGTGATCACCCATTGCACCCCGTACAGGTCGGTGGCCAGCGGCCCCATCATCTTGGGGACGATGACGTCGACCACCGTGGTGTCGAGGATGGCCATGAAGGAACCGACCATCACCACCACCGTCAGCAGGGTGCGAAAGCCGACCGAGATGTTTGCGGCGATATCCTGCGGCTGGCCGGTCATGACTTTTGGCGCCTGATCTCCACTTCGCCGCCGAGGCCGACCCGCAGCGGCGTGAGATCACCTTCGTCGATGCGGATACGGACCGGGATGCGCTGCGAGACCTTGGTGAATTCGCCGGCCGAGATGTCCCGCGGGGCCAGGGCGAAGGTGGCGGCGGAAGCGGGCAGAACCTGCTCCACCGTGCCGCGCCAGCTGCGCCCAGGGAAAGCATCGATGCGGATGATCGCTTCGGCGCCGGCGCCGACCCCGGCGAGCTTGTTCTCCTCGAGCAGGGCGATGATGTAGAGGTCGGCCGGATCGACCAGGGCGAGCACCGGCCGGCCGGGCGCGACGCTGGTGCCGGTGCTGACGAACTTCTTCGCCACCCGGCCGGCGATCGGACTGGTCAGGGTGGTGCTGTCCAGGTCCTTGCGCGCCCTGTCGAGAGTGGCCTGCAGCCGGTCGACCTCGGCCTGGGCCGCCGCCAGATTCTTCTGCAGCTCGAGCAGTTTCTCCTGGCGGGTGGCGGCCAGGGTCCGCTGCAGGCGGGCCGCTTCCACGGCCGCTTCCACGGCCTGTCGCTGCCGCACCAGGGCATCCTGCTCGGCACGGGCGGCGTCGAGTTCGGCGGTGAGTTTCTCCAGCCGCTGCCGGGGGACGACCTGCTGCTCGAACAGGCGTGACAGGCGGTCACGATCGCGCTGCAGTTGATCGATGCGGGCCTGCAGGGCGGTGATGCGGGCGGCCAGCGCCTCTTTTTCCCGGCGGACCCTCCTGATCTCCTGTTTCGCCCGGGCCGTGGCCAGCGGCAGCTCTTTCGCCAGCCGCTGGTAGCCGAGTTCGAGACTTGCCTTCTTCTCCTGTGCCTTGCGCAGGGCGGCCTCGGCCTTTTCGACCTCGATGCGGTAGCGCGTGGCATCGAGCCGGGCGAGAACCTGCCCTTCGTGCACCGCTTCGCCCTCCCTGACCTTCAGCTCGGCCAGGACGCCGCCGACCCGGTCGAAACCGACCTCGGTCAGGCTGTCGCTGGCGACGAAGACGGCGTTGGTGACAGCAAAGGCCAGGCGGTGCCTGACGAAGCGCACCAGGCCGATCACCAGGGCGACGATCAGCAGCAACAGGATGACCGTTGCCAGTTTGCGCTTGTTCACGGGGCGTTTGCCGCTGTTTTCTGAACTCATGGCTGTTCAACCTCTTCGCGGAAAATCGGGCCGTTTTCCAGCAGGGCCCGGAGATGGCGGCTCAGGGTTTCGGGGTCTTCGTGTTCCGGCCGGTAGCCGGGCAGGAAGCGGCGCAGCGGCGCGGACTGGAACAGGTACAGCGTCATGCCGATGATCGAGCAGGCCAGCAGGGCCGGATCGTGGCCGGGCGCGAGTCGGGCGCAGTGCCGGTTCAATGCTTCGGTCACCTCGGAGAAGACGGTATGGGCCAGCTGCTGCAGCCGCCGTTCGTCGCCGTCGAGCAGTTCGCGCTGAATCAGGCGACAGAAGGTCTGGTCCTCGGCCAGCTGCCGGCAGAGCAGATCGACCGTGTCGAGCAGCCGCTGCCGGTCGGGCCGGTCGCTGTTCAGCACGGCCAGCAGACGCTCGGCACGGCCGGAAAAGGCCAGCTGCATGGCTGCCAGATAGAGTTCGTCCTTGTCGCGGAAATGATGGTAGATGCTGCCGACGTTCAGCCCGCAGCTGCGGGCGATGTCGCGCATGCTGACACCGGTGTGACCGGCGTCGGCGAACAGGCCGATGGCGACCTCGAGTATCTCCTGACGGCTGTTCTGCCTGGTCATGGGACTCACCTGTTTTCCATCGGTTTCCGACCGATGGCGTAGTCGAGTTGCGCCGCGGCCAGAAGCTGGCTGTAGCGGGCGGTCTGCAGGTTCGATTCGGCCCGGGTGAGGGTGGTGCGGGCTTCGATCAGGTCGCTGATCGAAATCAGGTTCTCGCGAAACTGCAGTTCCGACATACGGTGGTTCTCCTGGGCCTGGCGCAGGGCCTTCTCGGCCGTCTTCCGATTCTGCCCTGCCGTCTGCAGCCGGCGCAGGGCCTGCTCCACCTGCAGGCTGACCATGTCGCGCAGTTCGTTCAGTGCCTGGAGCTTTTCCTGCAGCCGGTGCCGCTCGGCGTTGAGTCGGGCCCGGTCGGCGCCGCCGGCGAACAGGTTCCATTGCAGCCGCAGCCCGACGGCGCTGTTCTCGTTGTTGCGGTAGATGTTGCGTGAGGCGTCCAGGTTGTCGCCGTCACGCCAGTAACCGGCCACCAGGGCCAGCTCCGGGTAGAAGGTGCTGCCTGCCAGGCGCAGCTTCTGCCGGGCCGCTTCCAGGGCGAGATTGGCGGCCTGCAGTTCCGGCCGCTTTGTCAGCGCTTCGTCGATCAGGCTGTCCAGTTCGTTGACATCCGCCGGCAGGGACGGTTCGAGCAGTTCGATGGCCGCCTGACGCGGCCGGCCGAGCAGCTGGTTGAGCCGGCTGCGGGCCAGCAGCACCCGGCTCTCGGCCGTCGCCAGCTGCTGTTCGGCCGCCGCCAGCGCCACCTCGGCCTTGAGCACGTCGTTTCCTGCAATCATCCCCTGGGCGTTGAGGGCGCGCGCGTCCTGCAGGTGACGTGCGAACTGCTGCCGCTGTTCCGTGGCCAGGCGCCGGTCGGCACGGGCCAGCAGCAGTTCGATGGCGGCGGCGCGGACATCGAACGCCAGCTTGCGGCGGGCGGCCTCCAGATCCCAGGCGGCCAGGTCGGCACCGATCGCGGCCAGTTTCTGGCGGGCGCTCAGGGCAAAACCGGTGAACAGGGGCTGGGTCAGGGAGAGCTGATAGTGCACCTGGTCTTCGTCGTTGACAATGAACGACATGCCATCGAAACGCTCGAAGGGGCGTTCGTCGAGCCGGTCGTAGCTGAAGGAGGCGTCGATGCGGAACCAGCGTTCGGCCTTGGCCGCCCGCGCCTCCGACCGGGCGGCCGCCAGGCGCTGTCTGGCCTGTTCGATCCGTTCGTGACCGGACAGGGCGATGCGTACCGCCTGGTCGATGCTGAGCCGGGTGGGGACCTCCGCCCGGCTCCGGACGGGAAGCAGACAGAGTAACAACAGGACGATAACGGACAATCGGCGCATGGCGGCCTCCGGATGAATTAAACCTGAATCAGTGAGCTTGTCACTGGCGAATAGCGCAAGTCATTGACCTGCCTGCGCTTCCCAAAAATCGCCGGCGAACCTATGGGTGCGCCTCAGATTTTTGAAAACCGCATTCAGGCCAAGCACTTACACTCCTCATCCAGCACAAACCCACTGATTCAGGTTAAAACGAACGTTTGATACTATAGGGATCGGGCGATATGCTGTCAAGATGACCGGGCGTTTTTGACCGGGCGTTTTTTTCGTTTCGGTTCCTGCCGCTTGCCTCCGGCGGGCGAATTCTCTACCCTTGCCGTATGCGCATCCTGCCGCGAGCCATCCTTGTCGTCCTGTTGCTGAGCTGGTCGTCGGCCTCTGGCGGCTCGGCGGCCGGCGCAATGAAAGGGAGGGGCGGATGACAGACCGGGAGACGAAGCGCCGGCCGGGCAAGCCGGCCAGGAAGTACAGCCAGGCGGCGCGCCTGCACGACGTGATCCGCATTCTCGAGGCCCGTTACGGCGCCACGGTCGACGAACTGGCGGAGGAATGCGGCGTGACGCGGCGCACCGTCTACCGTGACCTGCGGGCGATTGCCGACGCCGGCTATCCCCTGGTCAGCGAGCCGGGCGAGGACGGGCGGGTGATCTACCGTTTTCTCACCGGCTTCAAGCAGGTGCCGCCGATCACCTTCTCCCTCGAGGAGCTGATGACCCTCTATCTGTGCCGCAACCAGCTGGCCTTTCTGCGCGGCACCCCTTTCCAGGACGATCTGGACGCCATCTTCGCCCGCATCCGGTCGTCGCTGCCGCCGCGCAGCGTCGCCCACCTGGAGCGGATCGCCACGGTGATGGCGCCAAAGTTTTCCGGGGTCCGCGACTACGCCTCCCGGCGGGAGCAGCTTCTTCTGCTGCGGCGCGCCCTGCTGTTTCAGTACCGCTGCCGGATCCGGTACCGGCCGCCGCGGCGGGAGGTGGCGAGCTATCTCTTCGATCCCTACACCCTGCTTTTCCACCAGCAGGGCCTCTACCTTGCCGGCTATGCCCACAACCGCAAGGCCCTGCGGCTCTTTCTGGCCGACCGGATCGAGAGCGTGGAGCTGACCGATGAGCGGTTCGAGGTGCCGGAGGACTACCGGCCGCAGCAGCTGACCGGCGGCAGCTTCGGCCTGATCAGCGAGCAGGAGATGGATGTCCGGGTCCGTTTCGGACCGGCCGTCGCCCACCTCGTACGTGAACGGCAGTGGCACGAGAGCCAGCGCCTCGAGGTTCTCGACGACGGCTCGGTCGAGCTGCGGATGCGGGTCGGCGGACGTACCGAGCTTCTGGCCTGGCTCTACTCCTACCTGCCGCACGTGCAGGTGCTCGAGCCGGACGATTTGCGTCGGGCCTTCGTCGAGGGCCTGCAGCAGGCCCTCGGGAAGGCGTGACATATTGTGTCACGCATGGTGGCTATCCTCAGGCTGGACGTAAAACACGACTTTCTGGCAGGAGGAGGCACCAATGATCTGGCTCGATCTGATGACGGAAGGTGGACAGGGACTCTATTTCGACGCCTGGAAACGCGAGCGCCGGCGGACGGGGCAGGGCGGCGAGCTGGTCTCCGGCCTGCTCGGTGACGGCAGCTACGAAGGGGAGGTTCTGGTCGAGCTGGCCGGTGACGGCTGCGACCTGACCTTCGTCGACAGCTTCCTGGCGCCGGCGGCCCTGCGGGACTTTCTCTCGCGCGTGTCGGTCGAGGCGCTGAAGGCCGCCCTGCAGGAGAGTCTTGCCGGTTCGCCCGATGATGTGTCGCTGGCACCCCGCCGGCGGCGCGACAGTGCCACCGGTCCCGTTCCGGCGTCCCCGGCCGCCGGCCGGGCCCGCCGCGATCGCCGGGTCGCCTGAACAAAAAAGTAAGCCGGGGGTTGGCAAGCCGCCGTCCGCTGCGCTACAAAAGGAGCAGATTTTCCGGAGGAGCGCCATGCGGACCATCGTTCTCGCCTCGACCAGCCCCTATCGCCGCCGCCTGCTCGAACAGCTCGGCATCCCCTTTCTGACCGCCGCGCCGAAATTCGACGAGCAGCTGGAGCCGCATGTCGCACCCGAACTGCTGGTCAAGCATCTGGCCGCCGGCAAGGCCTTGAGCCTGGCCCAGCGTTTTCCCGACGCCCTGATCATCGGGTCCGACCAGATCTTCGTCGATCCGCGGGGACGGATCCACGGCAAGCCCGGAACCGCCCGCCAGGCCGAGAAGCAGCTTCGGGCCATGGCCGGTCGCAGCCATACCTTCTACACCGGCCTGGCGGTGCTCGACAGCGCCGGCGGCCAGGCCCTGACCGACTACGCCACCTTCACCGTCACCCTGCGCAAGCTTTCCGACGAGGAGATCCGCTGCTATCTCGAGCGGGAGCGTCCCTTCGACTGCGCCGGCTCCTTCAAGGTGGAGGGGCTGGGCATCGCCCTGATGGAACGCATGGAGGGAGACGATTTCAACACCCTGATCGGCCTGCCGCTGATCCGGCTGGTCGACATGCTCGGTCAGTTCGGCGTCCGGGTTCTGGCCCCGTAGGCGGCGGCCGCTTTCGTTGACCCCTTCGTGGCGGCGGTGGTAGAATCCGGCCGCTTTCGCCAGACCGTCTTTTCTTCTTTCGATTCTGATGCTCAGGAGTGGGTCGGGCTATCCATGAACTGGCTGTAAATCCGGCTGTTTGGCCCAGTTTTCAGCTCCTTTTTGCCCCGTAGCTACGGCTATGCGGCTGCAAACGAGCCAAAATCTGGTTTCAAACAGCCAAATTTTCGCTTCAGCTCACATAGTCCGACACCCTCCTAGTTCGTTTTGAAGCGCTACCGGAGCGGGAATGCAACACGCCGATTTCGTCCACCTTCACCTGCACAGCCAGTACAGCCTGCTGGACGGTGCCATCAAGATCGACGACCTGGTGAACCGGGTCCGCGAGCTGCAGATGCCCGCCGTGGCGATCACCGACCACGGCAACATGCACGGTGCCATCGAGTTCTACAAGAAGGCGCATGCCGCCGGCATCAAGCCGATCATCGGCAGCGAGCTCTACGTGGCGCCCGATTCCCGCTTCAAGAAGAGCGATGCCCGCGGCTCGTCCGAGGCGTCCTACCACCTGGTTCTGCTCTGCATGAACCAGACCGGCTACCGCAACCTCTGCCACCTGGTGACGGCGGCCAACATCGAGGGATTCTACTACCGGCCCCGCATCGACTGGGAGCTGCTGCAGGAGTACAACGAAGGCCTGATCGCCATGACCGCCTGCCTCGGCGGCGAGATCCCGGTGCTGATCAAGCTCGGCCAGCTGGAGGAGGCGAAGAAGCGCGCCCGGGCGATGGCCGAAATCTTCGACGACGGCCGTCTCTACCTCGAGCTGCAGGAGAACCACATCCCCGAGCAGGCGGTGGTCAACGCCGGCCTGAAGGAGATCGCCGCCGAACTCGGCCTGCCCCTGGTCGCCACCAACGACTGTCACTACCTGAACCGGGAGGATGCCCAGGCGCACGAGGTGCTGCTCTGCATCCAGACCGGCAAGACGATGGACGACCCGAACCGTTTCCGGTTCGCCAACGACCAGTTCTACCTGAAGACGCCGGAAGAGATGGCGGCAATGTTCGGTGACTGCCCCGAGTCGCTGGCCAACACCGTCCGCATCGCCGAGCGCTGCAACCTCGAGCTCGACCTGAAGACCTACCATTTTCCCCAGTACGAGAAACCGGCCGACAAGAGTCTCGACGAGGTGCTGGCCGAGATGGCCTGGCAGGGGCTGGAGGAGCGGCTGCAGGCGATCCGCCGTCTGCGGCCCGATTTCGGCGCCGAGGAGGAAAAGCGCTATCGCGAGCGGCTGCAGAGGGAACTCGACTGCATCCGGCAGATGGGATTTCCCGGCTATTTTCTGATCGTCGCCGACTTCATCAACTGGGCCAAGGATCACGACATTCCGGTCGGACCGGGACGCGGCTCGGCGGCCGGCTCGCTGGTCGCCTACGCCATCCGCATCACCGACATCGACCCGATGCCCTACAACCTGCTGTTCGAACGCTTCCTCAACCCGGAGCGGATCAGCATGCCGGATATCGACGTCGATTTCTGCATCTACGGCCGCGAGGATGTGATCAACTACGTCCGGCGCAAATACGGCGAGAGGAACGTCGCCCAGATCATCACCTTCGGCACCATGCAGGCCAAGGGGGTGGTGCGCGATGTCGGCCGCGCCCTGGGCATGACCTACGCCGAGGTCGACAAGATCGCCAAGCTGATCCCCTCGGTGCTGGGCATGACCCTCGAGCAGGCGCTGAAGCAGGAGCCGAAGCTGGTCGAGCTGCAGCAGAAGGATTCCCGGGTCAGGGAGCTGATCCGCATCGCCCTGGCGCTGGAGGGGCTGACCCGGCACGCCTCGACCCACGCCGCCGGTGTGGTGGTGACGCCGAAGCCGCTGCCCGAGTACCTGCCGCTGTACAAGGACCAGAAGGCCGATTCGCTGGTGACCCAGTACTCGATGAGCTATGTCGAGCAGATCGGCCTGGTCAAGTTCGACTTTCTCGGGCTGAAGACCCTGACCGTCATCAACAACGCCGTGCGCCTGATCCGCGAGGGGGTCAATCCCGATTTCGACCTGAAGGCGGTGTCGGACGACGACGAGAAGACCTACCAGCTGCTCTCCCGTGGCGAGACCACCGGCGTCTTCCAGCTCGAATCCTCCGGGATGAAGGAGTATCTGGTCAAGCTGAAGCCGAACTGTTTCGAGGACCTGATCGCCATGGTCGCCCTCTACCGGCCGGGCCCTCTCGGTTCGGGGATGGTCGACTCCTTCATCAAGCGCAAGCACGGGCTGGAGGAATTCGACTACCCCTTCCCCCAGCTCGAGCCGATCCTGAAGGACACCTACGGCGTCATCGTCTACCAGGAACAGGTCATGCTGATCGCCCAGACCCTGGCCAACTACAGTCTCGGCGGCGCCGACCTGCTGCGGCGGGCGATGGGCAAGAAGAAGCCGGAGGAGATGGCCAAGCAGAAGGAGATCTTCCTCGCCGGCGCCAGGGAGAACGAGCTCGACCTGAAGAAGGCGGAGGCGGTCTTCGACCTGATGGAGAAGTTCGCCGCCTACGGCTTCAACAAGTCGCACTCGGCGGCCTACGCCCTGGTGGCCTACCAGACCGCCTACCTGAAGGCGCACTACCCGGTCGAGTTCATGGCGGCGCTGCTCACCGAGGACATGGAGAACACCGACAAGGTGATCAAGAACATCAACGAGGTGCGCTCCATGGGGATCGAGGTCCTGCCGCCGGACATCAACGCCTCGGATCGCACCTTCACCGTGCACGACGGCCAGATCCGTTTCGGCCTCGGCGCGGTCAAGGGGGCCGGCAGCGCCGCCCTCGATGCCATTCTGGCGGCCCGGCAGGAAGCCCCCTTCGCCTCGCTGCACGACTTCTGTGAACGGGTCGATCTGCGCAAGGTCAACAAGAAGGTGGTCGAGGCCCTGATCAAGTGCGGCGCCTTCGATTCGCTGGGTGGCCATCGCGCCCAGTACCTGGCGGCCCTGGAGGACGCCATGGAAACCGCCGCCCGCATCCAGCGCGAGCGCGAAATCGGCCAGGAATCCCTGTTCGGCAGCGAGGAGATTCACGTCACCGCCGGAGGCAACGGTTACGGCCGCCTGCCGGAGGTTCCCGAGTGGGACGAGAAGACCAAGCTCGGTTTCGAGAAGGAATCGCTCGGTTTCTACATCTCCGGTCATCCGCTGGCCCGGCACGCCGAATCGATCCGGCGTTTCGCCACCGTCGACACCGCCGGCCTGGCCGAGGCCGGCGACAAGGAAGAGGTCCGCATCTGCGGCATCGTCAGCGGTCTGAAGGAGCTGACCACCAAAAAGGGCGACCGGATGGCGTTCGTCACCCTCGAGGATCTGAACGGCTTCGTCGAGATGGTCGTCTTCCCCGAGACCTATGCCGAGACGCGCGAGCTGCTGCAGAGCGAGGAGGCCCTGCTGGTCACCGGCACCGTCGATGCCGGCGAGGAGAGCAACAAGCTGATGGTGAACAAGGTTCAGAACCTGAGCGAGGTGCAGGCCAGCGAGACCCGGCGGGTTCATTTCCGGCTGACGACGCCGGGACTCGACGAAAACCGGCTGCGCCGGCTGCGCCAGGTGATCGAGACGCACCGCGGCGCCTGCCAGGTGCTGCTGCACATGGTCATCCCCGACCGCAGCGAGACCGTCCTGCGCCTGCCGGACAGCCTGCGGGTTGCGGCGACGGACCAAATGTTGGATGATGCCGAACGCCTTTTCGGCTATAATGTCGTCACTTTTGAGTAGGGCCGCCGGCCATGGAGCGGCGGAGCGGCCCACCGGATACCGTCAAAACCGTTCGGGAGAGTCGCATGCAATATTACCTCGATTTCGAAAAACCCCTGGTCGAGCTCGAGCAGAAGATCCGCGAGCTGCGGGACTACTCGACAGCCAACGTCGATTTTTCCAGTGACATCCGCAAGCTGGAGAAGAAGGCGACCAAGCTGCGGGAGGAGATCTTCTCCAAGCTGACCCGCTGGCAGCGTACCCAGCTGGCCCGGCACCAGAACCGGCCCTACACTCTGGACTATATCGAACACATCTTCACCGACTGGTTCGAAGTGCACGGTGACCGCAATTTCCGCGACGATCCGGCCCTGGTCTGCGGCTTCGCCCGGCTCGACGGCGAGCCCTGCGCCATCATCGGCCACCAGAAGGGCAGGGACACCAAGGAGAAGGTGCACCGCAACTTCGGCATGCCCAATCCCGAGGGCTACCGCAAGGCCCTGCGGGTGATGAAGATGGCCGAGCAGTTCGGGCTGCCGGTCTTCACCTTCGTCGATACCCCGGGGGCCTTTCCCGGCATCGGCGCCGAGGAGCGCGGCCAGGCCGAGGCGATCGCCCGCAACCTGCGGGAGATGGCCGGCCTGAAGGTCCCGGTCATCGTCACCGTCACCGGCGAAGGCGGCTCGGGCGGCGCCCTGGCCATCGCCGTCGGCAACCGGGTGATGATGATGCAGTATTCGGTCTACGCCGTCATTTCGCCGGAGGGCTGCGCCGCCATTCTCTGGTCGGACGGCAGCCGCGGTCCGGAGGCGGCCGAGGCGCTCAAGCTGACCGCCACCGACATCGATGCCCTGGGATGTGTCATCGACGACATCATTCCCGAGCCGCCGGGAGGGGCCCATACCGACCCCGCGGCGGCGGCGGCGAACGTCAAGCAGTACCTGAAGAAGCATCTCGAACAGCTGCGGCAGCTTTCCCCCGAGGAGCTGGTCGAGCAGCGCTACCAGAAGTTCCGGGCCATGACGCGGGTCAAGGAATAGGACCCGGACGGTCATGGAGCAGGCCAATCCCTCGTGTCCCCGGTGAGAACAGTGCGTGGCCGGATCGGCTGTCTGCTCGTCCTGTTGCTGCTGACCGCCTGTGGCGGGCCCGCCTACCGGACCCGGGTGCTCGAAACGCCCGACAGCGGCCGGCTGAAGGGATACGAGCGTCCCTACATGGTCAACGGCCGGCGCTACGATCCGCTGCGTGATCACCGCGGATTCGTCCAGGAGGGCATCGCCAGCTGGTACGGCCGCAAGTTTCACGGCCGCAGGACCAGCAACGGCGAGATCTACGACATGTACGCCATGACCGCCGCCCACAAGACCCTGCCGCTCGGGGTGTACGTGCGGGTGACCAACAAGCGCAACGGCCGGCAGGCGGTGGTGCGGATCAACGACCGGGGACCGTTCGTCGCCGGCCGGATCATCGACCTGTCCTATGCCGCCGCCCGGCGGCTCGACATCGTCGGGGCCGGCACGGCGCCGGTACGTATCGAGGCGCTTGGCTACCGGGCCGACGGCCGGGACGGTTACCGGCAGCCGGCAAGCTACGACACCGGGGTCTTTGCCGTCCAGGTGGGGGCCTTCGCCCGTTCGGAGAACGCCTACCGCCTGGCGGCGCGGCTGCGCGGCCGTTTCGGCACCGCCAGCGTCGCCGAGGGCACCGTCTCCGGCCGGCGGTATTTCCGGGTGCGGGTCGGCCGCTACGTCAGTCTGGAGGCCGCCGAGCGGGCCCGCGCCGAGCTGGCGGCCGGTGAATTCGCCGGCGCCTTTGTCGTCGCCCTGCAGTGAGTCCCCAGGGCCTGCGGAAGGCGGGAGAAAGTGTCTACCGGGAACGTCATGGTGAATCGAGGCAGAAAGATCTACCGCATCTACTTCAACAGTCTGGGAAAGTCCTACGAACTCTACGCCCGCCGGGTCGAACAGGCCGATCTCTACGGGTTCGTCGAGGTGCGGGAGCTGCTCTTCGGCGAGAAATCGTCCATCGTCGTCGACCCGTCGGAAGAGAGTCTGAAGAAGGAATTCAGCGGTGTCCGGCGGCTGCTCATCCCCTTCCAGGCGATCAGTCGCATCGAGGAGGTGGAGAAGGAAGGCCCCGGCAAGGTGCTTCCCATGACACCGACCGGGCAGCCGGGCGCTCCCGGCCTGCCTCCTTCCGCGCCCGTGGTCAGGGACTGAGCCGTCGTCACTGGGTGCTCAGGGGGCATGCCGGACGCGGTCGATGCGGGACCGCCGCTCAGTAATGGTAGCGCACCTGGACGATCCAGACCGCATCATCCTTGATCTTGTAGACGATGCGGTGTTCATCGTTGATCCGCCTGGACCAGTACCCGGACAGACCGTGCTTCAGGGCCTCGGGTTTTCCGATGCCGGAAAAGGGCGTGCGCTGAATATCCTGGATCAGAATGTTGATCCGCTTCAGGATTCTCCTGTCATTCCGGACCCAGTACTGGTAGTCCTCCCAGGCCTGCTCCGAGAAAACCAGTTTCACGGGACGAGTTTTCGCTCCGTGCCGCCGCCCGTTTCAAGCTGGGCGATCGACTCGAGCAGACGGCGGGCATTTTTCGGGCTGCGCAGCAGGTAGGCGGTTTCTTCGAGGGCCTGATAATCCTCGAGCGACATCATGACGACCGCTCCCTCGTTGCGGCGGGTGATGATGACCGGGGCATGGTCCTCGCAGACTTTTTCCATGGTCTTGGCAAGATTGCTTCGGGCCCGGGTGTAGGAAATGGCTTCCATGGGCATCCTCCATCGCCTTTTTCTGTACATGTACAGAAAACCGTACCACATCAGGAGGGGCGGGACAAGGTCTGTGCCGGTCAGAGCCCGCGTTTTTTCAGCTCGTTCCGGATCAGTCCGCTCTGGCGCCCCGGCAGGTTGCGCTGACCGGCCAGGGCCCGCAGGTCACCGTTTTTCAGTGTCGGCAGCCAGCAGACGTACCAGACCACCGGTGTCCGCGGGTGCTTGAGGATCGCCATTTTCAGGTTCGGCCGGTGCTGCCAGCGCGGATGGCGGGCGATCTGCGAGATGGTCTCCGCCGTGGCGGCGCCCGTGCGCAGAAACTGGAGCAGGGCGACCTCCTTCAGGCGCGGATTGTCGAGGCAGGGTCCGACGACCTGCGGGTGCCCTTCCTTGATCAGAGCCGCCAGGATGGGGTTGGTGCCGCGCCGTGCCAGGGTGATCTTCTGGCCGAGGGGGATCTCCGGCAGCCGGCGGAGGATCTGCCGCTCGGCGGCCAGACGCTGATCCGGGGTCATGCCGGGCAGCAGGCAGATGTCGAGCAGCTCGAACAGGTAGAGGTGGGGCAGCAGGCCGAGAGCGATCGGGGCCGGCAGATCGGGGTTGCGGGCCATGGCCAGAATCAGCCGGTGGCTGGCGCCCTCCCGGAAGCGCTGGTAGAGGGCCTTGAGCAGATCCTCGCCGAGATCCCGCCTCTTCAGCAGGACCAGCAGGTGGTCTTCGTTCAGCCGGGGGTTCTTCAGCAGGTTGCGCACCACCCGCGGGTCCGGGTCGTGGAGCAGTCCGGACAACTCCTCCGGGCCGGCCTGCAGGGCCCGCAGCAGGCGCCGGGCCTGATCGGCCGTTCCGGACCGTGCGCCGCCGTCCATGCTCAGCCGCCCTTTCTGCTCTTTTCGTAGAAACCGTATTCCTCGAGAAACGCCGTCTTGAACGCCCGGTAGCGTCCTTCTTCGATCGCCCGGCGCGCCTGCGCCACCATGTCGAGGTAGAAGTGCACGTTGTGGATGGCGGCCAGGGTGGCCGAGAGCACCTCGTTGGCGTTGAACAGGTGGTGCAGGTAGGCGCGGCTGAAGTTGCGGCAGCAGTAGCATTCGCAGCGGGTGTCGACCGGGTAGAAGTCGCGCCGGTACTTGCGCTGGGTCAGCCGCATGCGGCCGCGGCGGGTGAAGAGGGTGGCGCTGCGGGCGTAGCGGGTCGGGATGACGCAGTCGAACATGTCCATGCCCCGCTCGATACTCTCGAGAATGTCTTCCGGCAGCCCGACGCCCATCAGGTAGCGGGGCTTGCCTTCGGGCAGCCAGGGTTCGGTGAACTCGACCACCTGCTTCAGCAGGTCCAGCCCCTCGCCGACGCTGACGCCGCCGATGGCGTAGCCGGGGAAATCCATCGCCGTCAGGGCCTGGGCGCACCGGCGGCGCAGATCCTCGTAGACACTCCCCTGGACGATGCCGAACAGCGCCTGGTCGCCGCGGGCATGGGCCTGGCGGCAGATCTCGGCCCAGCGGATGGTCTTGCGGATCGATTCGGCCGCGTAATCGTGGCTGGCGGGATAGGGGATGCACTCGTCGAAGGCCATGATGATATCGGCGCCGAGGGCGTTCTCGATGGCGATCGCCTCCCGCGGGCCGAGAAAGGTCGACTTGCCGGTCACCTCGTTGCGGAAGGTGACGCCGTCCTCGCCGATCTCCTTGCCGGGCAGGGAGAAGACCTGGAAACCGCCGCTGTCGGTGAGGATCGGCCCCGGCCAGTTCATGAACCGGTGCAGGCCGCCCGCCTTGGCGACCAGTGATTCCCCCGGCCGCAGGTGCAGGTGGTAGGTGTTGGCGAGGATGATTTGGGCGCCGGCGGCGGCCACCTGGTCCGGGGTCATCGCCTTGAGGGCACCGTGGGTGCCGACAGGCATGAAAATGGGGGTCTCGATGCTGCCGTGCGGCGTGTGAATCCGGCCGCGCCGGGCGCGGCTGCCTCTGTCCTGTGCCAGGAGTTCGAAACGAAACATGAACGGCCCTTCCGTCGGAGATGGAGTATGGCTTCTTGTAGCAGAAAACGGCCGCCGCAACAAGCTGTCGGTTGTCATCCGGGGTGCGGAAAAAGTAGTTGTGTCAAAGGCGGTTACGGCCTGCTCTCGTTTCCGAACGGGGTTTGAAAAACTGTATACAGTGTGCATCTTTTCGGTTGACACGTATACAGATTCGATGGTATCTAGTGCAGGCTTGTAAGGCCCGTTTTCCGGGCGCTTTTTCCACTATTGACTGTGCCATTAAAACTCTTGTTGAACAGGGGGTTTGCCGATGTCTTCAGATACCGAGTGGAGAGGACCACCCGCCCGTCGCAGTCTATCCGATCCAGGTCGTGAACGCCGCTTTCCCCTGAACGCTCCGAACTTATCTTTCGAGGGATTAAAAACATGAGTATGCTGAAAAGTTCCGTAGGTCGAAAGGTCATCATGGCCGTCACCGGCCTGATCCTGATCCTTTTCATTACCGGGCATGTTCTGGGCAACATGTCGCTCTTCGCCGGTCCCGACGGCATCAACGCCTATGCGGTGCACCTGCGTGATCTCGGCCCGCTGCTCTGGGTCGTGCGTCTGGTGATGCTGGTCGTCTTCGTCGTCCACATCTGGCTCGGCATCGCCCTGACCCTGGAGAACCGCTCGGCCCGTCCGGTCAGCTACACCCAGAAGGTCAACCAGAAGACCTCCTTCGCCGCCGAGACCATGATCGTCAGCGGTCTGGTGATCCTGGTCTTCGTGCTCTACCACCTGCTCAACTTCACCCTGCATGCCGTCGGGGTGCCGGCCGGTACCGGTGAACTGGTGGACGCCGCCGGGCGTTTCGACGTCTACACCATGGTGGTGACCAGCTTCCAGCAGATCAAGCTGAACGTCCTGCTCTACATCGTCGGCATGGTGGCGCTCTTCCTCCATGTCAGCCACGGTTTCCAGAGCTGGATCCAGACCCTGGGCTGGAACAACACCCGCACCCTGCCGGCCTTCACCAAGGTCAGCAAGCTCTACGCCTTCGTGGTGGCGCTGGCCTACATCGCCATTCCCGTACTTGCTCTCGCGATTCTCAAAGCTTAGGGGGTACCGACTGTGATACTCGATGGAAAATGTCCGACCGGACCGATTCAGGAAAGCTGGGACAAGCACCGTTTTGAACTCAAACTGGTGAATCCCGCCAACAAGCGCAAATTCAAGATTCTCGTGGTTGGTACTGGCCTCGCCGGCGGCGCCGCCGCCGCCACGCTCGGCGAACTCGGCTACAATGTCGAGGCTTTCTGCTACCAGGACAGTGCCCGCCGCGCCCATTCGATCGCCGCCCAGGGCGGTATCAACGCCGCCAAGAACTATCCGAACGACGGCGACAGCATCTTCCGCCTGTTCTACGACACCATGAAGGGCGGCGACTTCCGCGCCCGCGAGGCCGACGTCTGGCGTCTGGCCCAGGTGTCGAACAACATCATCGACCAGTGCGTCGCCCAGGGCGTGCCCTTCGCCCGCGACTACGCCGGCTACCTGGACAACCGCTCCTTCGGCGGCGCCCAGGTCTCCCGGACCTTCTACGCCCGCGGCCAGACCGGCCAGCAGCTGCTGCTCGGCGCCTACCAGGCCCTGTCGCGCCAGGTGAAGGCCGGCACGGTGAAGATCTTCGCCCGCCGCGAGATGCTCGACCTGGTCGTGGTCGACGGCGTCGCCCGGGGCATCACCTGCCGCAACCTGGTGACCGGCGAGATCGAGTCCTACTGGGGCGATGCCGTGGTGCTGGCCAGCGGCGGTTACGTCAACGTCTTCTACCTGTCGACCAACGCCATGGGCTGCAGCGTCACCGCCACCTGGAAGGCGGCGAAGAAGGGGGCGTTCTTCGCCAACCCCTGCTACACCCAGATCCACCCGACCTGCATCCCGCAGTCGGGTGACCATCAGTCGAAACTGACCCTGATGTCCGAGTCGCTGCGCAACGACGGCCGCTGCTGGGTGCCGAAGAAGAAGGAGGACTGCGGCAAGGCTCCGGGCGAGATTCCGGACGAGGACCGCGACTACTACCTCGAGCGCAAGTATCCCTCCTTCGGCAACCTGGCGCCGCGCGACATCGCCTCGCGTGCCGCCAAGGAGCAGTGTGACGACGGCCGCGGCATCGGCCCCGGCGGCCGCGGTGTCTATCTCGACTTCGCCGACGCCATCAAGCGTTTCGGCAAGGACGTGATCGCCGCCCGCTACGGCAACCTGTTCCAGATGTACGAGAAGATCACCGACGAAGACGCCTACCAGGTGCCGATGCGCATCTACCCGGCGCCGCACTACGCCATGGGCGGCCTCTGGGTCGACTACAACCTGATGAGCAACATCCCCGGCCTGTTCGTGCTGGGCGAGGCCAACTTCTCGGTGCACGGTGCCAACCGTCTCGGCGCCTCGGCCCTGATGCAGGGCCTGGCCGACGGCTATTTCGTCATCCCCTACACCATCGCCGGCTACCTGGCCACCGTCACGCCCGGCGCCGTCAAGACCGATGCTCCCGAGTTCCGCGAGTCGGCCGAGCAGGTCAGGGCCCAGATCGACAAGCTGCTCTCCATCAAGGGCAAGAAGACCGTCGCCGAGCTGCACCGTGAGCTGGGCCGGGTCATGTGGGAAGACGTCGGCATGGCCCGCTCGAAGGAGAGCCTCGAGCATGCCCTGAAGCGGATTCCGGAAATCCGCAACGAGTTCTGGGAGAACGTCAACGTCACCGGCACCAACGAGGAGATCAACCAGCAGCTGGAGAACGCCGGCCGGCTGGCCGATTTCCTCGAGTTTGCCGAACTCCTCGCCAAGGACGCCCTGCACCGCGAAGAGTCCTGCGGCGGACACTTCCGTGTCGAGCATCAGACCGAGGACGGCGAAGCCAAGCGTGATGACGAGAACTTCGCCTATGTGGCCGCCTGGGAGTGGAAGGGCACCGAGAAGGAGCCCGAGCTGCACAAGGAGCCGCTGAAATTCGAGAACGTCAAACTTGCTGTGAGGAGTTACAAATAATGGCTGAAAAAGGTATGAATCTGACACTGCACGTCTGGCGGCAGAAGAACGCCAGCGATCCCGGCCGGTTGGAGCAGTACCAGGCAACGAATGTCAGCCCGGACAGCTCCTTTCTGGAAATGCTCGACCAGGTCAACGACGAGCTGATCAAGCAGGGCAAGGAGCCGATCGTCTTCGATCATGACTGCCGCGAGGGCATTTGCGGCATGTGTTCGCAGGTGATCAACGGCATTCCTCACGGCCCCGACAAGGAGGCGACCGTCTGCCAGCTGCACATGCGGCGCTTCAAGGACGGTGACGCCATCTTCATCGAGCCCTGGCGGTCGCGGGCCTTCCCGGTGATGAAGGACCTGATCGTCGACCGCAGCGCCCTCGACCGCATCATCCAGGCCTATGGCTACACGTCGGCCCATACCGGCGGCGTGCCCGACGGCAACGCCATTCCGGTGTCGAAGACCTACGCCGACGCCGCCATGGACGCCGCCGCCTGCATCGGCTGCGGTGCCTGCGTCGCCGCCTGTCCCAACGCCTCGGCGATGCTGTTCACCGCCGCCAAGGTCTCCCATCTCGCCCTGCTGCCCCAGGGCAAGGTCGAGGCCACCCGCCGGGTCAAGGCGATGGTCGCCCAGCACGACGAGGAAGGCTTCGGCAACTGCACCAACCACTACGAGTGCGAGGCCGCCTGCCCGAAGGGCATCAGCGTCAACTTCATCGCCCGGATGAACCGGGAATACCTCAAGGCCCTGCCCAAGGCCGACTGAGCCGGCAGGGACGGACGGGAACGACAGAGGGCGGATCTTCGGATCCGCCCTTTTTTTACGGTGTACCCCTGGGGTAAACCTGAAGAAGTGGGTTTGTGCCGGATGAAGAGTGTAGTTCCTGGCCTGGATGCGGTTTTCAGAAATCCAAGCGCGCCCTTTAGGTTCGCCGGTGACTTTTGGGAAGCGCAGACAGGTCATTCGCCTTCATCGCAAGTTACGGCGTGATGAAAATGGCTTGTGCCATTCGCCGGTGAC
>CAYTVY010000040.1:15859-19945 GCA_964441925.1 uncultured Geothermobacter sp. | reverse complement strand
GGTTCAGGACATTGACAAAAAAAGCTCCGGCCTGCTGCCGCAACTCACTCCGCATGCTGGTGATGGGTCTCGGACCGCTTGACCGGCCGAAAGAGCTTCTTCTCCGCCAGCCACTGGTAACTGCCGGCATCCCAGACCGACTCGAGAAAGTTCCAGTCGAGGTGCACGCCTTTCATCTCGTCGAAAACGTCGGAAGCAGCAAGAATCTCGGCATCGTCGATCACATGGTTGCCATCCTGGTCGGGCCAGAGAAAGGGCGCGACCTCGACCGTTTCCTTGCCGCCGACCCTGGCCGCACCGTCGTCCGCCTCTCCCTTGATCACCACCTCGCCGGCGAATTTCGCCATCGGGTCGTCAGGAGAACCGGCCCCGACCCGCAACAGATAAACGATGCGCTCCCTCTTCTCCCCCGGCTTGACGATCCAGCGCGCCGTGCCGTTGATGTTGTCGAGACTGGATGCCGGCGGACTGGCTTCGATCAGTTTCCAGCCGCCCGGAAAGTGTTCACGCAGAATGTAGCCGCGGCCGTCCAGCTTTCGGTCGATGGCCACCCGCACCGGGATGACGCTGCCCGGCGCCGCATAACGGGGCAACAGCCGAACGGCCAGAACCCGCCCACCATCCTCCGCCTGACGGCCCACCAGCAGAAAAAATCCGGCCGCCAGCAGAAACGATACCAGCAGGAAACCGGCCACAAGCCGGCGCCGTGAACCGGAAGGTAGAGGCTCTCTCTCTTCGTCTCCCCCATGCTCGTCACGCCGCAGCAGCATCTCGACCGGAACCTCCAGCGCTTCGGCCAGCGCCAGGGCATTGTCCCGCTTGATGTTCGGATAGCGGTTGTTCTCCCAGCGGCTGATGGTGTCGGTGGTCACACCAACCACCTTGGCCACATAGAGCTGGGTCAACTTCTTCTCTTCCCTGACCCGCCTGATGGTCCGGCCGTCAATCGACACCGTCGGTGGCAGCTGTCTCGTCATGATGCTCTCTCCCTCACCGCAATGGCCGTCAGTCTAACAGAGCCATCCCAAGAAGAAAAGGGCAAATGTCGACCCGGACATCACCGTGCGACAACCCGACATGATACATTGCAACATGTCGAAATTACACGAATCAATATCGACATCGACCGACATTGGACCCTATGTCTGATGAGAAGCAGCTCAGACTTTGCTATACCTGTTGCCGGATCGCACGGCAAGCCGTGCAAAAAATTCACTGCAGAGGAGAATGGGTATGAAACGTTTCATCGCTGTTCTGGTTGCCGTCGGCTTCATCGCTCTCGGCTCCGCTGTCGTCGTGTCCGCCAACAACGGCCCCGAAGTGATCAAGCTTCCGGCCAAGATGGGCACCGTCACCTTCCCCCACAAGGCCCACCAGGATCGCATCAGCGACTGCAAGACCTGCCATCACAAAGGCGTCGAGGCCGGTGCTTGCCGCTCCTGCCACGACGGCAGCAAGGCTCCCAAGTTCAAGAACGCCGCTCACAAGAAGTGCAAGAGCTGCCACAAGAAGGAAGGTGTGAGCACTTCCTGCAAGACCTGCCACAAGAAGTAAGCAGGACAGCTCAGCACGAGCCAAAAGCCCGGGCATGATGCCCGGGCTTTTTTTCTTTAAGCCGGTTCAAATCTCCCCCCCCCGACTGACATGAACGGAATCGGCCTCGACAGGAAAAATCGACTTCATGAAGCAATTTTCTCCATTTTTTTCTTGAAAAAGACCTGGATTCATTCTAGTATCCAACCCGCCTTGAGCTCCTGGAGCTCGGGCTGACCCCGTGTACACCCCCCCTCCGTGCACGGGGTCTTTTTTAAAACACCACGAAAAGCCGTTGCCACGAAAAGGGCTTTTCGCTAAGGTTACACGCAATCGGATCTTCAGCCCTGCGCTGAAGAGCATTGGCCCCGTGATTCCCCTCCTTCACGGGGCCCTTTTTTGTCCGCCTTCTCCTGCAATCCTTCCTCGGGCAGACAGCGTTCTGTCAACGGGGCTATAATGGCCCCATGACCCTTTCCCGTGACACCCCGCAAACCGCCCCCTTCGCCCTGACCGACGAAGAGATTGCGACCCTGCCGGCCGACGGCGGCCCGCACTTCAACCGCCTGGTCTTCGAAAAGAGCCCCTACCTGCGCCAGCACGCCGCCAATCCGATCGACTGGCACCCATGGTCGGATGAGGCCTTCGGGCAGGCCCGCCGGCGCGATTGCCCGGTGCTGCTCTCCATCGGCTACTCCACCTGCCACTGGTGCCACGTCATGGCCCGCGAATCCTTCGAAAACCAGCAGGTCGCCGACCTGATCAACCGACATTTCGTCGCCATCAAGGTCGACCGGGAAGAGCGCCCGGACATCGACGCCACCTACCTGACGGTCTGCCAGCTGATGACCGGAAGTGGCGGCTGGCCGCTCACCCTGCTGCTCACTCCCGACAGGCGGCCCTTCTTTGCCGCCACCTACCTGCCTCCCAGAACACGCAACGGCCAGCCGGGACTGATCGAGGTACTGACGAAAGTAAGGCGGATGTGGGACGTCGACAGAAGACGGCTGCTGCTCGGTGCCGACCGGGTGGTGGGAGCATTGAAACAGATCGGAGACCGTCGTGACATCCCCGGATCGACCGGGGAATCCCTGCTGAAACGGGCACTGGACCAGTACCGCAACGTCTGGGACCCGGTCCATGCCGGCTTCGGCCCGCCACCCAGGTTCCCCGCGCCCCACAACCTCGAACTGCTGTTGCGCCTGGCCCGCCGTTTCGGCGACAACCAGGCCCGGGACATGGCTCTTGAAACCCTGAGCGCCATCCGTCTCGGAGGCATCTACGACCAGGTCGGCTTCGGCATCCACCGCTACGCGGTCGACCGCCGGTGGCTGGTGCCGCATTTCGAAAAGATGCTCTACGACCAGGCGCTGCTGATGCTCGCCGCCAGCCGTGCCGGCCGCCAGGGCGGTGGCCCCTTCTTTGCCCGCATCGCCGTTGAGACCGCCGATTACCTGCTGCGAGAGCTGCAGCACCCCGAAGGCGGGTTCTATTGTGGTGAGGACGCCGACTCCGAAGGCGCCGAGGGCACCTTCTACCTCTGGGACGAGGCTGCCATCCGCACACAACTGTCTCCGGCGGAAGCCGAGCTGGCCGTCCGGGCCTTCGGCATGACCTCGGCCGGCAATTTCGAGGGGCGCAACATTCTCACCCTGGACAGGGATTACGCCGAAGATCCCCGCCTCGCCGCGATCCGGGCAAAGCTGCTGCAGATCCGCTCCGGCCGCGTCCGCCCGCATCGGGACGAAAAGCTGCTGACAGGCTGGAACGGCCTGGCCATCGCCGCCCTCGCCCGGACCGGCGCCGCCTTCAACCGGCCCGAGCTGCTCGAGGCGGCCCGCCGGGCCGCCGACTTCGTGCTGTGCCACCTGCGCCGGAACGATGGCCGTCTGCTGCGCCGCTACTGCGATGGTGAAGCCGCCATCCCCGCCTTTCTCGAAGACTACGCCTTTTTCGGCCTGGGCCTGATGGAACTCTTTCTCGCCGATTTCAGGGGCCGCTGGCTGCGGGAAGCCCGGCAACTGGCCGGAGAGATGCTCGAACTGTTCAGCGATACCGACGGCGGACTGTACGACACCGGTCAAGACAGCGAAACGATCCTCGTTCGCAGCCGCAACCTGCAGGACGGGGCACTGCCTTCCGGCATCTCGGTCGCAACCGGCCTGCTGCTGCACCTCGGCCGCCTGACGGGCGAAACCTCCCTGGAACAGGCGGGACGGAAGTTACTGCTCCAGCATCTCGGCCTGGCCGAACGCTATCCACGGGCCCACGCCTGGCTCCTTTCGGTGCTCGACAGCCATCTCGACCCGGAACCGGTCCTGGTCATCGCCCCCGGCGACAGGGAGGATCCCGCTCCCTGGATGGAACTGGCCCGTCAGCAGGGCCCCGTCGATCTGATGCTGCTGGTCGCCACCGACGATGTGCGGCAACTCGGCCTGCCCGCTCTGACGGACCGTCCCGCCATCGCCGGCCGCACCACCGCCTGGTACTGCGACCGCCACACCTGCCGGCCACCGGTGACCGAACCGGGGCAGTTGGGCGAACTGTTTGCCA
>CAYTVY010000040.1:13193-15759 GCA_964441925.1 uncultured Geothermobacter sp. | reverse complement strand
ACCTTCAGCAGGTGGGGCACGAGCTGCTTCTTGCGCGACAGGACGTTTTTCAGTTCGTACAGGTTGGGGCCGATACTCGGATAGCCGATCAGATAGGGGAGCTCCTTGCCGCCGAGGGCGAGCATCAGGCTGGTGGCATGGACGATGTCGGTCACAAGCAGGCCGATCATGTCGAGGCCCTTTTCCTCCTTCAGGGCGGCAAGAACGTCCTCCAGCCGGTCGCGGCGCTCGTGAAATTCCTCGAAACTGACCACCTCGACCTGCCCGATGCCGAAACGCAGACTGCCGGCGGAAAATTCCTTGAAGTCGGACAGGACCAGGTCACGGCCGCTGGCGAACCCGGCCAGGGAACTGCCGGCCTGGAACATGCGGCGGCCGAACTCGATCCCGTCGTAGCCGCACAGGCCGCCGAGCCAGTCGGCGGACTGCCGGTCGACGTCGGTGGTGGTGGGGGATTTGAGCAGCACGGTGTCAGACATCAGCCCGGCAAGCATCAGGGCGGCGTAGGCCGGCTCGGGTTCGATGCCGGCCTGGCGGTAGAGGCCGGCCACCACGGTGCAGGTGCTGCCGACCGGCTGGTTGACGAACCGGATCGGCTGGTCGGTGTGAAAGTTTCCGAGCCGGTGGTGGTCGACCACTTCGAGAATGTCGACCTTGTCGGCACCGGGGACCGCCTGCCCCAGTTCGTTGTGGTCGACCAGGATCAGCCTAACCGGTGACGGCTGCAGCAGGTTGCTCTTGGTGAGAATGCCGCACACCCGGCCGTCGGCATCGATGACGATGGCCCCGGGGTCATCGCTGTGCAGCAGCTTCAGCCTGGCATCCTCGACCTTTTCGTGCGGTTCGGCCAAAAGGAAATCATCCGCGACCAGTTCACCGACAGGTGTGGAGAGCCGGACCAGCCAGGCCGTGGTGGCGGTGTCGAACGGCGTGGAGATCAGGGCGGTCGGACTCTCGGCGGCCAGCTCGCGCACCCGGGCATCGACTTCGAGCCCCCCGGTGACCACCAGCGCCCGCACCCCGGCTTCGAGCGCCCGCTGCTGGATATCGGGCCGGTCCCCGGTGACCAGCACCATCCGGCGCGGATCCTGGCTGGCGATCTTGGCGGCGAAGGTCTCGGCCGACATGGCACCGACGTAGAGATCGAGTTCCTCGACCCGTTCGAGCCCGTCGCCACCGGCCACCCGCCCCCGCAGGCACTGGGCCAGGGTGGCCATCGAGGTGCGCACCCGGCGGATGTCGGCCTCGCGCCTGGGCACCAGGAAACGCTCGGTGACACGCTTGAGAACCAGCAGGCCGCAAGGCTTTCTCTCGGCATCGACCACCGGGATCTGGCGGATATTGTGCAGGTGGAACAGTTCCATGGCCCGGGACAGGGGCTCATCCCGCCGCATGGTGACCACCTGCTCGCCGATCACGTCACCGACCCGCGGGTAGACGTCATTGAGCAGCTCAGGCTGGGGCAGGGACAGCTCCTCCAGCACGAACTCGGTCTGCCGGTTCAGGTGTCCGGCCCGGCCGGGGCGGACCTCATGGCGCCCCTGACGCTGCAGCAGCCGGGCATAGGCCATGGCACTGCAGATCGAGTCGGTATCGGGATTGCGGTGTCCAACCACATAGATCCGTTCAGTTCGCATCCTTCTCCTCCCCTGCCTTGCTGCCGCGCACGTCGCCCATGCCGAGAACATTTTCCACCACACCACCGAGCGGCATTCCTTTGGCGTCGAGCCAGACCCAGACCGCGCCGCCGCCGGTATTGAACACCTCCTGGTCGAGAGTGACCCGGCAGAAGAGCACATCCCCGAGCGAACGAAACTTTTTCGGCCACTGGTCTCGCGGCAGAATATCGATGACGATGTCGGACGGTCCCTTGCGGCTGAAGGTTGGTACCACGATATGCCGGCCCGGCTCGAGCGGCCCGTACTGGCCGGCGCGGAAGTTGAAAAAAGCGGTCAGCACATCGACCGGTTCGGCCTCGCCGGACATCGGCAACGGCTCTCCCTCGGTCACCACCCCGTTGCGCTCGACCGTCACCCGCACCTGCCGGGCCTGGTGGTCGTAGTGATAGATCTTGGTGCGGCCGCGACGCTTGCCGCCCTTCCCCTTGAAGATGGACGAGGCATGCCAGATGGTGTGCAGGCGGCCGGTTTCGTCGAGACGCATCAGGGATTCGTATTTCTGTTCGCGGTCACGGGTCAGCCAGGCCGCCAGACCGAGGGTGCGGGCGGCGAGCACTGCGCGCCAGGTGCCAGGCTCGCCCCCGGGGACGAGAAAGAACTCCCCCTTGGCCAGACGCTTGAACCAGAGAAAGGCGATGTCGTAACGGTAGACGGTCCCCGCCAGACCGGCGATCGCGGGCGGCGGAGGGTCGCTGGTAACCGCACCTGCCGGCCCGGTTTCTCCGGCCATGACACCACCGGACAGCAACAGGAACAGAACGAGCACCCATGTCGGCAGACGCATGGTCTCACCCCCAAAACAGCGATGTGATGAACAGGGCATAGCAGATCAGCAGCAAGCCCCCCTTGCGCCGGCCGATGCGACCGCCCAGGGCGAGCCCCCACAG
>CAYTVY010000040.1:0-13093 GCA_964441925.1 uncultured Geothermobacter sp. | reverse complement strand
AACACCAGGATGGGGATCAGCATCTGACCAGCTCCGACAGACAGTGTTGCAGCGACCGGGCAAGTCTAATGCATGGCCGGGGGGACTGTCGAGTGGCAATAGCGGTGTATTCGCGACCCCCGCGCTCCCGAAATCAGGTTGACCTGCAGCCGCTGGACGATTAAAATCCATATATACTATTTTTTTCTGCCCAACATTTCATCGATTCCACAGGTGGGTTCCATGGACAAGATGCCCTTCGACAAGGAACAGAGTTACGACCGGGAGGCGGAGATCCTCAAGGTTCTCGGGCACCCGGTGCGCCTGAAGATCGTCGCCGGCCTGACGACGGAAACCTGCAACGTCAAGAAGATCTGGGAGTGCCTCGGCCTGCCGCAGGCGACCGTCTCGCAGCACCTGGCACTGCTGAAGAACAAGGGGATCATCGAAGGGCGCCGCGAAGGGGTCGAAGTCTTCTACCGGGTCATCTCCGACGAAGCCCGACAGATCGTCAACGCACTGTTCGAACATTCCGAATGCGCATGAAACAGCTGATTCTGAAACCGGGCCACGACCGCCGGGCCCGCAGCGGCCATCCGTGGATATTCAGCAACGAGGTCTCGCACCTCGAGGGCGCGCCGCAACCGGGAGACGCCGTCGAGGTGCTGGCCCCTCGCGGCGAGTTTCTCGGTGTCGCCTACTACAATCCGCGCCCCCTGATCACCGCCCGCATCCTCACCCATCGGCGGGAATCGATCGACGAAGTCGACTTCTACCGGCGACGGCTGCAGGCCGCACTCGACTACCGGGAAACCATCTACGGCGAGATGCCTTCCCTGCGGCTGGTGCACGGCGAGGGGGATCACCTGCCGGGACTGGTGGTCGACCGCTACGGGGACGTGCTCGCCGTCCAGTTTCTCACCCTCGGCACCGAGTGCCGGCGACGGATCATCCTGCAGGCCCTGCGGGAGCTGCTGGAGCCGGCCGCCGTCATCGCCCGCAACGACGTGGCGGTCCGTGAGCTGGAAGGGCTGGAACGCAAGATCGAACTGCTGCATGGCACCCTGCCGGACGAGCTGGTCATCCGTGAACACGGACTGCGTTTCCGCATCGACCTGATGGAGGGCCAGAAAACGGGGCATTTCTTCGACCAGAAGGAGAACCATCAGGCCCTGCGCGGCCGGGTGGACGGGCGTGACGTGCTCGACCTGTTCTGCTATTCCGGCGGCTGGTCGGTCCATGCCGCCCGCTTCGGTGCCCGCAGCGTCCTCGGCATCGACATCTCGCAAAAAGCGATCGAACTGTCGCGGGAAAACGCCCGACTCAACTACAAGGACGACATCTGCCGCTTCGAACGCGCCGACGTCTTCGAGCTGCTGCGGCAGCTCGGGCAATCGGAACAGCGTTTCGGCACCGTCATTCTCGACCCGCCGGCCTTCGTCAAGAGCAAAAAGAAACTGCCGGACGCCATCCGTGGCTACCTGACCATCAACCGCCGCGCCATGCGGCTGGTCGAACCGGGCGGTTACCTCTTCACCTGCAGCTGCTCCTACCATCTCAAGCGCGACGTCTTCCTCGATACCCTGCGCAAGGCGGCGGTACAGGCCGGGCGCACCGTCCGGCTGCTCGAAATGCGGGGCCAGGCCTACGACCACCCGGTCCTGCTCTCCTGTCCCGAGACCGAATACCTCAAATGCGCCGTACTGCAGGTTTTCTGAATCGCCCCGTCATCGCCGTTCATCCCGCTCTGCGGGCGACGGCGTAGATCACCTCGTAGGAAGCCGGAATCCCTTGCGCGCAGCGCCAGCGCCGCTCGTAGTGGGCGATCATGGCAGCCATCACCCGACGCGATGCCAGCCCCGGCGGCCGGTCGGCCGAAGCGTTGCCGGCGCCGATGCGCTTCAGTGCCCGCAACAGGGTGGGCACATCGGGATGGTACTCCACCTCCCGCTCCGCCCGCAGCAGTCCGGGCCGCAGGCCCGCCCGTGTCAGGGCCTGCCCGACCTGGCCGACGGCGGGAAAACTCTGAAAATGCGAGCGGTGACGCCCCCAGGCGCGAGACGCCTGTTCGTGCGCCTGCCGCAACTCGCAGAGGGAATCTGCGCCGAACAGGGCAAAGACGAACCAGCCGTCCGGCGCCAGCACCCGTGCCACCTCGGCAAAGGCCGCCTCCAGCGGCACCACCCATTGATAGACCGAGCTGGAGACGACACCGGCAAAGGAGGCACCGGCAAAGGGCAGCGCCACCGCATCGGCGTCGACGGCCGCGGAAACACCCAGGTTGTGCCGGGCACAACAGGTCATGCCGTGGGCCAGGTCGGAGAGGACGAGAGGTGTCTCCGGCCGCCGCTCACGGATCAGCCGCGCCAGACAGCCGGTACCGGTGCCGACATCGAGCACCGGCCGGCCGCCGGTCGCCGGCCAGGTGAACAGCTCGCCGAGCCGGGCAACCACCCGCTTCTGTACCCGGGCGTAACGGTCATAGTCGTCGGCATGGCTGCTGAAATGCCGGCGGACCAGCTGCCGGTTCAGGACGGGGGAAGGCATGCCAGCCATCCTTCCAGTTCCTGTCTCACCCGTTCGGAGCGGGTGAGAAACGGCGCATGGCCGGTATCGTCGAACGCGACCAGCCGGGCCTGCGGCAGTGCCGCGGCCAGGGCCTCGGCCGCGGCAAAGGGGATGACGGCATCCTGCCGGCCGTGCAGGAGCAACACCGGCAACCGCAGCTCCGGCAACAGGGATCGCAGATCGGTCTGCGCCAAAATCCGCAGCCCGGCCTCGGCCACCGGCTGCGGCGGCAGCCGGTCGGGACCGGTGGCAAAGCGGGCGATACGCCGGTAATCGGCCGCCGTCAGTTCGTTCTCGGCGAACATCAGCCGGTAGAAGCGCTCCATCGTCGGCCGGTAGTCGCGGCGGACGTCCCGTCGCATGGCGGCGAGCCGGGCCGGCGCCACCCCGGCCCGCCAGTCATCGCCGTTGACGAAGCGGGGCGTGGTGCCGATCAGCGCCAGGGCCGCCACCGGGCACACCCGATCGACCGCCAGCCGCAGGGCGAGCATGCCTCCCAGGGACCAGCCGCAGAGCACCGGTCGCTGCAGGCGCAACCGCCCGATGGCGAAGGCCAGATCCCGTGCCCAGCCGACCAGTGAGTCCATTGTCCCGGCATCACTGGCGCCATGCCCCGGCAGATCGAAAACCACCACCCGACAGCCGGCCGGCGGCCGTTCGAGGTACTCGGTGAAGACGGCGTGCGACATGCCCCAGCCGTGCAGCAGCACCAGGGGACGACCACTGCCGCTGCAGGCGTAAGCCAGCCGGCGACCGTCCGGCAGACCAAGCTCAGTCATGCCCTTCCTCCCCGATCACCCGGACGATCGCCCGGGCGGCCGCCTCGACCTCCTCATCGGCGTGACTGGCCATCAGGGTGGCCCGCAAGCGGCACAGTCCCTCGGGCACCGTCGGCGGTCGGATGCCCTGCACGAAATAGCCCGCATCCAGCAGGCGCCTGCTGGCCCGCATGGTCGCCTCCGGCTCGCGGGTGATCACCGGCACGATCTGGGTGCGGCTGGCCAGCAGATCGAAGCCGGCGGCCCGCAGAATGGCGGTGAACAGGCCGGTCTTGCGGCGCAGCTCGCGGCGCAGACGCCGCCCCTCATCGCTCTCGACGATAGCGAGCGCCGCCTGCGCCGCCGCCGCCGCTCCCGGCGGCAGGCTGGTGGAATAGATGAAGGGACGGCAGCGGTTCACCAGCAGCTCGATCACCGGCCGCGGGGCGGCCAGATAGGCGCCGCAGACCCCGAGGGCCTTGCCGAGGGTCCCCATGTGGAAGTCGACATCCGCCAGACAGCCGAGCTCTTCGGCCGTTCCCCGGCCGGTGGCGCCGAGCACGCCGGTACCATGGGCATCATCGACCATCAGCAGGGCGTCGAAACGGCGCTTCAGGTCGACCAACTCCCGCAGGGGCGCGATATCACCGTCCATGCTGAACACCCCGTCGGTGACGATCAGCCAGCGCCCGCGACGCTTCGGTGCCTCCTGGCGCATGATCGCCTCCAGGGCCTGGACGTCGGCGTGCGGATAGACCCGCACCCGGGCGCTGGAGAGCCGGCAGCCGTCGATGATCGAGGCGTGATTGAGTTCGTCGGAAAAGATCAGGTCGTCCGGTCCGAAAAGCGCCTGCAGAATGCCGGTATTGGCGGCGAAACCACTGTTGAACAGCAGCGCCGCCCCGGTGCCCTTGAAAGCCGCCAGGCGGTCTTCGAGCTCGGCATGGGCCCGCATGGTGCCCGACACCAGGCGCGAGGCGCCGGAACCGGCGCCGAAATCACGCGTCGCCCGCACCATCGCCTCGACCAGCGCCGGATGGCCGGCCAGACCGAGGTAGTTGTTCGAACAGAGCAGCAGCACCTGCCGGCCGTCGAGCGCCACCCGCGGCCCCTGGGCGCCGTCGATCACCCGCAGGAAACGCCGCATGCCGATATCGTCCAGCCGGTCGAGTTCCTTCCGCCAGTCTTCCATCATTCCTCCTGCCAGGGCCGTGCCGGCGACACCCGGCCCGGCCGGATCGCCAGCACCGGTGTCCGCTCGAGATAGCGGACCAGCTCCGCAACATCGCCCCGCCGGCGATCGACGAAAAAGGCTCTCCCCCCCCGACGGTCCCCGGCCGGCTTGAGCCGGGGAAAGCGCTGGTAGCCGAAAATGGGGGCAGCGACATAGCCGGCGGTGTAGTCGGGGTCGTCCGACCAGCAGAGTTCGGCGACCACTCCCGGCGCCGAGATCACCTTGGCCGCCAGCACCAGCGCCTCCCGCACGTGCCGGTTGTCCAGGTCGTGCACCGCCAGCCTCCGGCTCAGTTCCGCCGCCGTCTCCGGCAGCAGGTCCATCCGGCTGACCCGGACGCCGCGGGCCCGGTCGGCCTCCAGCCGCTCACCGGTTCGCACGTCGACCAGCATGGCGCCGCGCATCACGCCGCCACCGGGCGCCGCCCCTTCCGCCAGCCGGCGCATTGCCTTGCCGGCCACCGGTTCGGGAACCCCGGCGGCCACCAGCCGGGACAGGGCGGCCCGGCGACCGGCATCGACATCCGCCACCTGCCAGGTGAGCAGATCGGGCAGAGAGACGGTCACCACCTCCGCCTCGTCCACCAGGTCGATGGCCAGACGCACGGCATCGGCCTCCCCCCGGCTGTGCCCGCGGCCCCGGCGCAACAGTTCGAGACAGATGCTCTCGACGGCCTCCGTCCGTACCAGGCGCTCGGCACCGGACAGATGCTCACCCAGCCGGCTGGCCCGCATGCGTATGCTGAACAGTGCGGCCATGGGCCGGCAAATTAGCATCGGCCACCCGACTTGTCAACCAACACAGATAACAGGGTTGACAAGTTGGCCTTCACCTGCCACCGGCAATGTGTTACAGTCCGCAACACCCGACAAGAAGACGAGGACATGCATCATGATCCAGCTGCAGCTTCCCCTGCTCTACCTGGCCCTGACCTGCTATCTGCTGGCCGGTGCCGGCTATCTGGCAGCCTTCTTCGGCCGCCGGCCTCGACTGGCGTCCGGGGCAAGAATCCTGGTCGCCGGCGGCTGGCTGGCGCAGAGCTTCTGCCTGGCCCTGCGTTGGCAGGCAGCGGGATTTCTGCCGGTGACGAATCTCTTTTCGACCCAGTTCTTCTTCAGTTGGGCGCTGGTGAGCACCTACCTCTATTTCGACCTGCGCTACCGCATCGGCGCGGCCGGCCTGTTCGTCATGTTCGTCAACCTGCTGCTGATTTTCAGCATCCTGCCGCGCGACCCGCAACTGCCGGTGCTCATCCCCAGCCTCGACACACCGCTGTTCACCCTGCACATCATCTTCTCTTTCACCGGCTACGCCATGTTTGCCATGGCGTTTTCCCTCGGCGTCCTCTATCTCTGGCAACGCCGCGCCGGCAGCGAACGGCTGCCGGCGCTCCCTGAGCTGCGCAAGCTCAACGAAGAGGCGGTACTGATCGGCTTTCTCTGCTTCACCGCCTGCATGGTTTTCGGCGGCATCTGGGCCTGGGTCGCCTGGGGAACCTGGTTCTCCTGGAACATCAAGAGTCTCTGGTCGTTCATCGTCTGGTTCTTCTACGCCGGCATGTGCCACGCCAAGTTCATCCGGCGCTGGCAGGGTACCGGCTACGCCCTGCTCTCCATCGCCGGCTTCGGCGTGGTGCTCTTCACCTACCTCGGCATCGGTCTGCTGCTGGAAAGCAACCATCCCCTGGAGTAAGCCATGTCCAACGCCGGTCGACGACTCTGGAAATTCTGCTGTTCGCTGAAACTGGCCATCGTCCTGGCCAGCCTGGCCACCGGACTGGCCATCTTCGGCTCTCTGGTCATCTATGCCCATCCGGCCGTCTTCGGCGAACTCGACCAGCACACCCTGGCCACCTGGTGGCACCGGACCGGCAGCCGGCATCCGGCCCAGACCTGGTGGCTGCCGCCACTCGGGCTGCTCGTCCTGCTGCTGACAGTGAACACCCTCTGCTGCCTGCTCGACTGGCTGTGCCACGTCCGCCGCCGCTGGCGCAAGCTCGGGGAATACCTGATCCACGCCGGCTTCGTTCTGGTCAGCCTCGGTTTCATCATCGGACACCTCTACGGCTTCCGCATCGACCGGGCACAGATCTTCGAGGGGCAACTCTTCCCCATCGCCCCCTGGCCCGGTCACTACCTGCGGCTGGAACGTTTCGAGCCGCGCTTCGGTGAACGGGGGCAGCCGCTCGACATGTACAACGACCTCAGCCTGCTGCGCGGGGAAACCCGGCTCACCCGGCAGGAGGCACGCATCAACCATCCGCTGCAATACAAAGGGCTGGTGGTCGTCCCCATGTCCTTCGGCCGGCAGGCGCAGGGCTTCCGGGTCTTTCAACCGGGCAAGGGACAGATACCGTTGAAAAAAGGGGCGCGGATCGAAACCACGGGTGGAGCAACACTGCTGGTGGAGGACTTTCTGCCCGACGCCGTTCGGGGGACGGACGGTCGCGTCCGGCAACGAAGCGGGCGGCTGGGCGATCCGGCGATGCTGCTGCGGCTCGAACGGCCGGA
Organism: uncultured Geothermobacter sp.; assembly: GCA_964441925.1. GTDB lineage: Bacteria > Desulfobacterota > Desulfuromonadia > Desulfuromonadales > Geothermobacteraceae > Geothermobacter. The sequence continues at coordinate 6,044 of CAYTVY010000040.1, read as the reverse complement.
CGGCGGAAGCTGGCGCGGCTGGTACTGGCTGCGCTCCTCTCTGCCCTATCCCCTGGCCGCCGCCGGCATCCGATTCTGGCCGGAGGAACCGATCTTCGCCAGTTACAGCCTGCTGACCGTCAACTACGATCCCGGCCGCAACCTCGCGCTGGCCGGGGCCGGATTGCTACTGGCGGGAACCGGCCTGACCCTCGTCTCCTACTACCGCAAGCGCCGCAGCGGCGACCACCCGCTTCTCGACTGACGGCCACCGGGACGGACCAGGGGAGTTCAGCGTCCCCCGTCGCCGGCCAGGACGTGACGGTGGGGATCCCTGCCCACGACCGCCGGCGTTTCCTCCGGCGACGTCTCGATGGCCCGCTCCCGCGGCCGGCCGCCCAGAACGGCGTCGATGCAACGCGCCGTCACATAGATGCTGATCAGGCTCCAGAGAGCCGGTTCGAGACGGCGGAAAATCAGGGCCGTCGCCAGAATGACACCCAGATCGATGGCAAAGATCACCTGGCCGGCTCGAAAGCGGCTGCGTTCGGCGACGATACGGGCGACAATGGTCGAACCGCCGGCCGAAGCCTGGCCGCGCAGAATCAATCCCACGCCAAGTCCGACCCCGATGCCGCCGTAAAGAGCGGCCAGCAGGCTGTCGCTACTCGCGGCCCCCAGACGCAGCACATTGGCGAACAGATCGGTCAACAGCGAGGACAGCAGAATGGCGACCACCGTCCGCAACACGAAAGCACGACCGAGCAGACGGCCCCCGGCCAGCAGCAGCGGCAGGTTGATGGCCGCCATCAGGGTACCGATCGGCAGGTCGATGACGAAATGCAGCAAAATGGCGGCTCCCGGTGTGCCACCGGTGGCGATCCGGTTGGGTGCCAGAAAGAGTGCCACTCCCAGAGACAACAGCAGCGATCCGGTAACGATCAACAGCAGATTGCGGATTTCCCTGTACAGCATTCCTCCATCCTTGTCCGTCAGCAACCGGGAAAGTATTTGGAAAAAGTGAACGATGATCCCTGGTGTTCAAGCTGAATTCATCTTGCCTTGCGGCCTGAATACAGTAGAATGGCCGGAAAATCCAATTGATTTATCCGGACAGAGCATTCGATTCGTTCGAACGAAAAACATGGAACTCAACCGTCTGCGCAGTTTTGTCACCATCGCCCGCACCGGCAACCTGACCCGTGCCGCCGAACAGCTCAATCTGAGCCAGTCGGCCCTCTCGAGCCAATTGCGGCAGCTCGAGGACGAACTCGGCCTGCCGCTTTTCCGGCGTCGGGCGCGCGGCATGCAGCTGAGCGACGCCGGCCGGGAACTACTGCCGGACGCCGAGGAACTGCTCGCCCTGGCCGAACGGCTGCGACACAAGGCAACCGGTCTGCGCCGGGGCGGCGGCGAGCCCCTGCACATCGGCCTCAATACGGACCCGAGTTTCCTGCAGGTCGGGACCGTCAACCGACGACTGCGCCATCTCGACACCGAACTGAACGTCATCTTCGTCAGCAGCGAGAGCGGCCAGGCCCCGCGCATGTTGCGCCAGGGACAGCTCGATCTCGCTTTCGCCTACGGCCGTCCCGACGCTCCCGACCTGTGCTGCGAAGTTCTCACCGACGTCCATTTCTGTATCGTCATTCCACCACCCCTGCTGCCGGAACGCTGGGAAGCGGACTGGGAGGCACTCGCCCGCCTACCCTGGATCTGGGCGGAACGCCGATCACTGCCCTACACCACTGTGCTGCACGAGTTCACCCGCCGCCGGCTGAAACCGAACCGGGCGGTGCGGGCCGTCGACGAGTTCATCGTCCGCCAGCTGGTGATCGAGGGACAGGGCGTGGCGGTGATGCGGGAGGACGAAGCGTTGCCGCTGGCCGACGACGGTACCGTCGTCATCTGGAGCCGGGGATGGTTCAGTCTGCCGTTGAGTCTGGTCTGGCTGGCACGCAACGAGGGCAACCGGTCACTGCGTCTGGCGCGGGAAGCGATCTGCAGGCTCTGGACAACCCGACCGCCGTCATCCGGCAACAAAAAGGCCGGTGCTGAAACGTAAAGACATTTCTGACCAATACACGGAGAACCGGACCGGCAACGGCCGGTCAGGGAGGCGAAAAAATGAGCAAAACCGTTCTGATCATCGAAGACGAACCGGCCATTCTGCAGCTTGAAAAACGGATTCTGGAACGCCTGGAATGCCAGGTACTGAGCACCGCCAGCACCGAACGCGGGCTCGAGATCGCCCGCAAGGAACAGCCCGACCTGATTTTGCTCGATGTCATGCTGGAAGACGGCAGCGGCTTCGACCTCGCCCGGCAGTTGCGGCAGGAGGCGCAGACCCGCGGGATTCCCATTGTCTTTGTCACCGCCAAGGACGAACCGCAGGACATGATCGAAGGCTTTGCCACCGGTGGTCTGGTCTACCTGACCAAACCGTTCAGTGAAAAGAACCTGGAAACCGCCGTCCGCAGCGTCCTGCCGCCGCAGGAATGACCGCCCTTCCCGCTCCGGCAATGCAGGAGCTGCTGCTCGCCGGCGGCCTGCCGGCCCTCTTTCTGCTCAGCCTGCTCGCCTCGACCATCCTGCCCCTCGGCTCGGAATGGCTGCTGGTCGCCCTGCTGATGGCGGGCAAGCCGGCGTTCGCCTGTGTCACGGCGGCCTCGGTGGGCAATGCCCTGGGAGCCCTGACCCTCTGGTGGATGGGCCGGTACGGCGCCGGCTGGTTCGACCGGCGGCAAAGAGCCGGTCACCGGCCCGGCGGCCGCCGGGCCCGGGACTGGTTCCGCCGCTACGGCGCCTGGTCGCTGCTGCTGAGCTGGCTGCCCCTGATCGGCGACGGTCTCTGTCTGGCCGGCGGGGCCAGCCGGCTGCCCTGGCCGCGTTTTCTCGTCCTGGTTGCCACCGGCAAGACCCTGCGCTACCTGTTCGTCGCCGCCGTCACCCGGCAGCTGCTCTGAGCATTTCAGTGCCCGGCGGAACGGGCCCGGCCGGCAAAGGCCCGCCGCACCCGCTCGGCGATGCCGGCGGCATCGATCCCGTAGCGGGCCCGCAGCTCGTCCTGCCCGCCCTGTTCGATGAAGCGGTCGGGCAGTCCGAGCCGGATGACCGGGACATTCACCGCCGCATCGGCAAAAAGTTCGCACAGGGCACTGCCGAAACCGCCCTGCAGCACATTCTCCTCGACGGTCACCACCAGGCCGCTGCCGGCGGCGGCGAGCAGCAGTTCCTCGTCGAGCGGCTTGATGAACCGCGGATCGATCACGCCGGCCGAAATGCCTTCCCTTTCGAGCAGCTCCGCGGCCCGCAGGGCATCGGCCACCGTCGAGCCGATGGCGACGATGCTGACGTCGTCCCCCCGCCGCAGCCATTCACCACGGCCGACCGGCACCGGCTCCGGCACACCGTCGACCGCCAGTCCCCGGGCTTTTCCCCTCGGATAGCGGAAGGCGAACGGGCCCTCGTGCCGGCGGGCCGTCTCCATGGCCCGGCGCAACTCGACCTCGTCGCGCGGCACCATGAAGACGAGATTGGGGATGCAGCGCAGAAAGGACAGATCGAAGGTGCCGTGATGGGTCGGCCCGTCGGCTCCGACCAGACCGCCGCGGTCCAGGGCGAAAATCACCGGCAGATTCTGCAGGCAGACGTCGTGCAGCACCTGGTCGTAGGCGCGCTGCAGGAAGGTCGAGTAGATGGCCACCACTGGTTTCAGGCCGAAGCAGGCCAGGCCGGCGGCAAAGGTCACGGCGTGCTGCTCGGCGATGCCGACATCGTAGAAGCGGTCGGGAAACCGGCGGGCGAACTCCTTCAGGCCGGTCCCCTCGGCCATGGCGGCGGTGATCGCCACCAGCCGCTCGTCCTTCTCGGCCAGTTCGGTCAGCGTGCGGCCGAAGACGCCGGTGTAGGTCTCCGCCCCGCCCTTGCCACCGGCCACCTCACCGGTGTCCGGATCGAAGGGGCCGACTCCGTGGAAACGCGAGGGCGCCTGTTCGGCCGGCCGGAAGCCCTGCCCCTTGCGGGTGACGACATGCACCAGCACCGGCCCTTCGAGTTTCACCACATTGGCCAGGGTTTCGAGCAGCTTGTCGAGATCATGGCCGTCGATGGGCCCGAAATAGTCGAATCCGAAGGCTTCGAACAGCATGCCGGGGGTGAAAAACCCCTTGAGACTGTGTTCGGCCCGACTGGCAAGCTGCAGCAGATCCTTGCCGATGCCCGGCATGGCGCCGAGAAGATGCTTGCCCTCCTTCTTCAGCCGCACGAAGAAATCGGAGGTCATCTTGCGGCTGAGAAAGGAGGACAGGGCGCCAACGTTGGGCGAGATCGACATTTCGTTGTCGTTGAGCACCACCACCAGGTTCTTCTTCAGGTGGCCGGCCTGGTTCAGCCCCTCGTAGGCCAGCCCGGCCGTCATCGAACCGTCGCCGATGACGGCGACGATCTTCTCGTCGCCACCCCGCCGGTCGCGGGCCGCCGCCATGCCGAGCGCCGCCGAGATGGAGGTGCTGGAATGCCCGACGTCGAAGCAGTCGTGCGGGCTTTCGGACCGTTTCGGAAACCCGCTCAGCCCGTCCAGCTGACGCAGGGTGGGGAAACGGTCCCGCCGGCCGGTCAGCAGCTTGTGGGCATAGGCCTGGTGACCGACATCCCAGACGATCTTGTCGCGCGGGCTGTCCAGCACCCGGTGCAGGGCGATGGTCAGCTCCACCACGCCGAGAGAACTGGCCAGATGGCCTCCCGTCCGGGAGACGGTCTGGACGATTTCCCGGCGCAAATCCTCCGCCAGCTGTCTGAGCTCGCCACGGTCCAGCCCTTTCAGGTCGGCCGGCGAGCCGATGCGATCGAGCACACTCATCTCCTCTCCCCTGGAAACTGCCTAGAAACTGCGATCGACAATGTAATGGGCAATCCGGCGCAGCAGCTCGGCCTCCTCTCCGAACGCCGCCAGCGCCTCGATGGCCGTATCCCGCATCTGTCGCGCCCGCTGCCGGGCCTCGTCGAGACCGAACAGGGCCGGATAGGTCGCCTTGCCCCGCTCCTGGTCACTGCCGACGTCCTTGCCCAGCAACTCCTGGTTCCCGACGATGTCGAGGATGTCGTCGGCGATCTGGAAGGCCAGGCCGGCCGCCCGGCCGTAGCGGCTCAGGGAGGCAAAGGCGGCGTCATCAGCGCCGCCGATCAGGGCACCGGCCTCGATGGCGGCCAATATCAGGGCTCCGGTCTTGCGGGTATGGATGAACTCGAGGGTGGGAAAATCGATCTTTTGCCCCTCTGATTCCATGTCGACCACCTGCCCTGCCACCATGCCGCGCGAGCCGGCTCCCCGGGCCAGCAGATGGATCAGCTGCAGGCGCACATCGGCGGCCAGGCCGATCAGGACGTCGGGCCGGGACAGCAGATCAAAGGCCTCGGTCAGCAGGGCGTCCCCGGCGAGAATGGCGTGTGCCTCGCCGAAAACCTTGTGGTTGGTCGGCCGGCCCCGGCGGAAATCGTCGTCGTCCATCGCCGGCAGGTCGTCATGGATCAGCGAATAGGTGTGGATCATCTCCATGGCACAGGCCGCCGGCAACACCGCCTCACGCGTACCGCCGACCGCCTGACAGGCGGCCATCATCAGTACCGGCCGGATACGCTTGCCGCCGGCGAAGACCGAATAGCGCATCGCCTTGTGCAGGCTGGATGGCATCTTCTCTTCCCGGGGGAGATAATGATCGAGAGCGGCATCGACCAGGGCGACGCACTCCTTCAGGTAGGCGCTCAACTCCATTGTCAGTCCTCCCCGCCGGCGAAAGGCTCCGTATGCAGATTCCCTTCGTCATCCCGCAACAACTGCTCGATCCGCGCCTCGGCCTGCCGCAGCCGCTTCTGGCAGACAGCGGCCCGGGCAACGCCTTCCTCGAAGCAGCGCAGCGACTCTTCCAGCGGCAACTCGCCTGATTCGAGCTTTTCCACCAGGGCTTCCAGCTCTTTCAGAGCCTGCTCGAAACTGATATCCGTCATCAGCAACCTCGTAGATAAGGGTTTGATTATCCGGCCGTGCCCCCGTCGAGTCAAGGCTT
>CAYTVY010000039.1:0-20002 GCA_964441925.1 uncultured Geothermobacter sp. | reverse complement strand
TGCGCGAGCTCGGTCTGGAGTCGTCCGGTCTCGACCGGATGATTCAGGCCGGCTACCGGCTGCTGGGTCTGCTGACCTACTTTACCGCCGGGGTCAAGGAGGTGCGGGCCTGGACCGTTCCCGCCGGCAGCCGGGCGCCGCAGGCGGCCGGGGTGATTCACAGCGATTTCGAGAAGGGGTTCATCCGCGCGGAGGTGATCGCCTATGATGACTTCATCCGTGCCGGTGGGGAGGCCGGTGCCCGCGAGAAAGGTCTGATGCGCCTCGAGGGCAAGGACTATGTCGTCAATGACGGGGACGTCATGCATTTCCGGTTCAATGTCTGATCAGTGGCGGGTCGGCAGCTTGCCTTTACCGGGCAATCATGGTAAATAAATCTTCTTTTGCGTCGGGTGGGCCGATGCAAGCTCCTTGCTCCGGGCGGTCCGGGGCTGATACCTGGGCTGCGGCTCAGGACCAAACTCATGAGGAGGAATGCTCAGATGCGAAACTACGAAACCATGGTCGTCCTCAACCCCGAACTGGCGGGAGAGGAATTGACTGCCGAGGTCGAGAAACTCAAAGGATTTCTCGACAAGGTCGACGCCGAAATCCTCAAGGTCGAGGAGTGGGGTGTACGCAAACTGGCCTACCTGGTCAAGAAGCACGCCCGCGGCATCTACTATCTTTTCATCTACAAGGTCGATCCGGGTTCGATCGCCGAATTCGAGCGGCGTCTGCGCATCGAGGATGCGGTGCTCAAGTTCCAGACCGTGCTGCTCGACGACGACTTCAGTCTGCCGGAAGAGAAACCCGCTGCTGAAGCCGAAGAGGAAACGGCCGGCGAAGAGAGTGCCGAGCCGACCGAGGCCTGAACCCGAACCGACGAGAAGAGGAGATAGCAACGATGGCGAATCCGAGACATTCTGGAAATCCGCGGCGTCGTTACGGCCGCCGCAAGGGCTGCCGTTTCTGCGCCGACAAGACCCTGGTGATCGATTACAAGCAGGTCGATACCCTGAAATATTTTCTGTCCGAACGGGGCAAGATCGTTCCCCGCCGGATTTCCGGCAACTGTGCCACCCACCAGCGCAAGCTGACCGAAGCGATCAAGCGGGCCCGCAACATCGCCCTGCTGCCGTTCACAGCCAGCCAGGTGCCCGAATAGAGCCGGTTCGGGGGCAGGGCAATCAGTCCATGCTAGCACTCGTACGATTGTCCCTGTTGGGGGCGGCGGCCAGCCTTGGCCTGCAGCTCTTGGCCGGTTGGCTCGGCATGGCCGGTGTTCTGGTCAATCTGCTGGTTCCGGTCCCCCTGGCCTATGTCGCCATGCGCGGCGGCATGCTGACGGGGGGGCTGGCGGCCTTTGTTGCCTTCGTGGTCGCCTGGTTTTCCGGCGGGCCGCTGGCGATGGTGCTCTTTGCCCTGCAGTTTGCCGCTCCGGCCCTGATCCTGGCCGGTCTGCTGCGCCGTTCGGTCCCCTGGGACCGGGCCATCGCCCTTGGTACGCTGCTGGTGTTGGCAGTGGGGGCCGGGGGGCTCTGGTTGTACAGTTACCGTTCCGGAACAGGGATGGTCGAGGTCGTCAATGCCTATCTGCAGAGCGAGATTGATACCGCCCTGCAGATGGGGCAGGCCGGCAACCTGACACCGGAACAGCTGACCGAATACCGCCGGGTGGTCACCGGCATGGGTGATTTTCTCCGGGTGACGTTTCCCGGTTGGTCGGTGCTGGTGGTCGAGATTCTCCTGGCGGTCCAGGTGCTCATGCTCAACCGGCTGGCCCGGGGACGCTACCGGCTGTCGGGAGACGAGTTTCATCGCTGGAAAACGCACGAACTGCTGATCTGGCCCCTGATTGCCGCCGGTTTTTCCGGCATGCTGGGCGACGGGATTCTGCGTGCCGCCGGTCTGAACCTGCTGCTGGTCATTCTTCCGGCCTACTTTCTGCAGGGGATGGCCATCGTGACCTGGTTTTTCTCCCGCAAGGGGATACCGCCGTTCATGCGCGGTGCCGGCTACGTGCTGATCGCCCTGATCAACCCGTTGCCCATTATCGTGACCGGGCTCGGCGTCTTCGATCTCTGGATCGATTTTCGCCAGCCGCGTGTGAAGCAGCACAAACAATAGGAAACAACAATTGACTCACCGTGGAGGAGAGCAATGGAAATCATTCTCACAGAAAATGTCGAAGGGCTCGGCAATATCGGCGACCTGGTGAAGGTCAAGCCCGGCTATGCCCGGAACTATCTGGTTCCCAAGGGATTGGCCGTCGTTGCCAACAGCCGCAACATCAAGGAGTTCGAGCACCAGAAGCGCCAGGCCGAGCGCAAGTTCCAGCGCGTGGTTCAGGCCGCCGAGGTGCTCAAGGGCAAGATCGAGGGCCAGCCGCTGCAGGTTGCGCACAAGGCGGGTGACGAGGGCAAACTCTACGGTGCCGTCACCGCCATGGAGATCGGCGCCAAGCTGGCCGAGGCCGGTATCGAGATCGACCGCCGCAAGATCCAGATCGACGAACCGATCAAGAACCTGGGCGAGTACGAGATACCGGTCAAGCTCGATGCCGGTGTGACCGCCACCATCAAGCTGACCGTCGTCGCCGAAGCCGAGTAGGCAAGAAACGCGTACGTTCTCAACCGCGGGCCGGAGCCGTTCTCCGGCCCGCCGGTCCTTGTCCGGGGTGCGATGTCCGAGCACGATATCCGTCTGCCGCCACAGAGTCTCGAAGGGGAAATGTCCGTCCTGGGCGGAATTCTGCTCGACAACCAGGCCCTGAATCCGGTCCTGGAGATTCTCACGCCCGACGATTTCTACAAGGAATCCCACCGGAAGATCTTTTCCGCCATCGTCGCCCTGTCCGAGCGTGGCGAGCCGGCCGACATGGTGACCCTGAGCGCCGAGCTGGAGTCCCGCGGCGACATCGAGGCCGTGGGAGGGGCGCCCTATCTTGCGTCGCTGGTCGACTACGTGCCGACCGCCGCCAACATCGTCTACTACAGCAAGCTGGTCAAGGAGAAGGCGATCTCCCGCCGGCTGATCTCCACCGCCACCGAGATCGCCACCCGGGGGTATGAGGGAGGGGACGTCGAGGAGATTCTCGACTGGGCCGAGAAGTCGATTTTCGACATCACCGGCATGAAGACCCGGCCCTCGTACTATTCGACCCGGGAAATTCTCAAGGACACCTTCAAGGCGATCGAAGAACTCTACAATCGCAAGGAGACAGTGACCGGCGTGCCGACCGGGTTCACCGATCTCGACCAGATGACCGCCGGTCTGCAGCCGGGGGATCTGGTGATTGTCGCCGGTCGGCCGTCGATGGGCAAGACCGCCTTCTGTCTCAATCTGGTGGAAAACGCCGCCGTACACAACAAGGAGAAGGTACCGACCGTCATCTTCTCGCTGGAAATGGGCAAGGAGCAACTGGTACAGCGCATGCTCTGCTCCATCTCGCGGGTCGATGCCAGTCGCATGCGTACCGGCCATCTGCACGAAGATGACTGGCCGAAGCTGACCACCGGGGCCGGCAAGCTGGCCGAGGCACCGATCTTCATCGACGACACACCGGGCATCAGCGTTCTCGAGCTGCGCTCCAAGGCGCGCCGACTGAAGTCGGAGCAGGGACTGGGGCTGGTGGTGGTCGACTACCTGCAGCTGATGCAGGGGCACAATGCCGAAAGCCGGCAGCAGGAGATCTCCGAGATCTCCCGTTCGCTCAAGGCCCTGGCCAAGGAACTGAACGTGCCGGTGGTCGCCCTGTCGCAGCTGAACCGTTCACTGGAGAACCGCACCGACAAGCGGCCGATCATGGCCGACCTGCGCGAGTCGGGTGCCATCGAGCAGGATGCCGACGTCATCATGTTCGTCTACCGGGAGGCCGTCTACTGCGAGGCCTGCCGCAACCGGGAGAAAACATGTGACAAGGGGCACGAGATGGATGCCGAGATCATCATCGGCAAACAGCGTAACGGCCCCATCGGCACGGTCAATCTCACCTTTCGCGGCATGTACACCCGGTTTGAGAACCAGGCCCGGCGCGACGACGGCTTTTAGGGGGCAGGGCGGTTCTTTTCCGCCAACTCTGCGTTGTCGACTTCTTCGCTTGTGCGACGTAACTGCCGCTGCCGTCTGCATGTAGGGGCCTTTGTTCCGGCGCTGCCGTGTCTTCCATCTGCAAGTCTCCTTTTGGCAACCCCTGTGCTCCTCGGGGCGCCATCTCCGGATTGAGTTCGATTCCCTGTGCATTTTGCCAAAATCCACCGGCAATTTCGGGATTCGGCTGTCGTTACGGGTGAATCTGCCTTGTTGCCGTCACCGCTTCGGTGCTCGACGTAGCGCGGCTACGCCTGCGCCCGAAACGGCGCGGCGCCGCGCATCTCCATCCGTTCCGCCACCCTCGCCCCGCAAAACAGCCGGTGGATTTGGGTTTTGCCGGCTCGATGGTCGGGCTTCGGGTATACCTGAATCAGTGAGCTTGTCACCGGCGAATAGCGCAAGCCATTGACCTGCCTGCGCTTGACAAAAATCACCGGCGAACCTAAGGGTGCGCCTCAGATTTTTGAAAACCGCATTCAGGCCAAGCGCTTACACTCTTCATCCGGCACAAACCCACTGATTCAGGGTATAATTTGAACCGGAACCAGAGGCGGTATGCCGGAAGGGAGTCCGGGCATGAAATCTGTTCTGCTGAAAGGCGGCTGGCCGGTTGTCTGTGGCCTGATCCTGCTGCTGCCGGCCTTGCTGTCGGCGGCAGGTGGCCTTGACGTCGACAAGGGCTGGATTGCCGCGACCGCAAGCAGCATTCTGGCTCTTGACAGTGCCCGGAAGACGGTTCTGCAAGAACGCGATGCCCTGCCCGGCGACAGTGCCGAACGCCTGGATTCTCGTGATTTCATCCATTATCTGAATGCCCGGATCGGTGCCTACTGCAAGCAGCTCATCCAGGGAGGGGCTCTCGCCGAGCTGGAACGGTTGCCCTGCCCGGCGGCGACTCGGTCGACCGGTCAAGCAAAAACGGCGGCCGGTGGCGTCTTGCGGCCGCCGGCGCTGACCCGATCCGAACGGACCGCGCAACTGGATCGGGAGCTGCGCCGTTCCCTGGGGGATTTCGACGAGATGCTGGCCCGGGAAGAGGCGAAGGCCGCCGCCCGGCCGCCGAAGCGGCGGGAGTCCTCCGGAGGTGCCGGCGGCAGTGCCGGTTCCGGAACGGCCGCCGGGACGGTCGGGGCAGCCGGACAGAAGGCCGGGGAGGAGACGGCCGCGTTGAGCGGGGAACGGAACGGAGAGGTGGCCGGAGCCGAGCGATCTGCTGCCGAAGTGCGGGCCGGTGGCCGGGGCGGGCCGCCGCGAGCGGTCATGGGCGGTGGCCGGAAACTGCCGCCGCCGGAGGATGACGATATCGTCGCCCGGCAGCTGCGCGAGGCGGCGGAAAAGGAACCGGATCCGGAGCTGAAGCGCAAGCTCTGGGAGGAATACTGGAAATACAAGGGCGTGGACGTGGAGCAACAGAGTGAGTAGCCGGAGAGCTTTCTGTCTGCTGCTGGCGGCCGGCCTGCTGCTCGGGGGCTGTGCGGCCAGGATGGGCAATGTCGGAGAGCAGGTCCGCCCGCTGTTGGCGCAGGAGGAGCTGGCCGATGCCGAGCTGCTCGATGTGAACATCGCGGTATTCGATTCGGTCGAACTGAGCGAAAAGGAGCAGACCAGGTACGGGCTTTCCGAAAAGGTCCGCCGGGCGGAAGAACGTTTCATCCCCGTCCATCTCAAGTACACCATGCAGCGCACCGGCTACTGGGGCGCGGTGCGGGTCGTGCCCGGCGGCGGACACGCCGACCTGCAGGTGGAGGGGACCATCCGCTATTCGGATGGTGAGCACCTCGCCCTGCGGATCCGGGTCCGTGATGCCCGGGGCGTGGAATGGTTCGCGAAGGACTACGCGGAGACGGTTCGTCCGGCCGACTATACCGGCATGGTTCCGGAAAAGCGGGATGCCTTTCAGGATATCTACACGACCATTGCCAACGACCTGGCGGCATTTCGCAACCGGTTGAGCGCCGAAGAGCTGAAGGAAATCCGTCAGATCGGCGAGTTGCGCTTCGCCGGGGAGATGGCACCCGAGGTGTTTGTCGGTTACCTCGAGCGGGAAGAGGATGGACGCTACCATCTGCGCCGCCTGCCGGCCGACGATGATCCGATGCTCGGCCGGATCCGGGCCATCCGGGTGCGCGACGCCATGCTGATCGATACCATCAACGACTATTACGACGCCTATTACCGGGATCTCTGGCAGCCTTATGCCGACTGGCGCCAGGCCCAGGGCAGGGAAGTGGTTGCCATGCGCGAGGTGGAAAAGGAGGCCCTGACCCGGAAACTGCTGGGGCTGGCCGCCATCGCCGGAGGCGTGCTGCTCAGCTCCCAGGACAACGATCTGGGGAATTCCTCCCTGTCCGACGTGATGATCGTCGGCGGCGCAGCGGCGGTCTACAGCGGCTTTCAGCGCAGCAAGGACACCCTGATTCACCGTGAGGCCCTCGAGGAGTTGAGTGCCTCCTTCGCCGCCGAGGCGGAACCGCTGGTCGTGGAGGTGGCCGGCGAGACGGTACGCCTGACCGGTTCGGCGGAAGAACAGTATGCCCAGTGGCGCTCCCTGTTGCGACAGATCTATGCCGCGGAAACCGGTCTGCCGGCCGCCGACGGGGCCGAGCCGCCGGGTGGCAGCCCGGATCCTTCGGCTTCCCCGGAGCAGAGCGATGAACGTACATTCGGACCCTGATCATGACCGGGAGCGGGCGAAGCCGCCCGTCGAGCCGATTCCTCCCGATGCCGCGGAACTCCCTTCCCGGCGTTCTTCCGGGGTGGCCGGCTGGCTGGTGCTCGGTGGTGGCCTGGTACTGCTGCTCGGGGTTCTGCTGGTGCTGTTCTGGCCGGCGTCACGAAAGCCGGTCGCCCCGTCGATGCCGGTCCCGGCCGAAAGGGCGTCCGGCCCTCCGGCGGTCACGGAGCCGGCGGCTGCACCGCCGCCGCAGCTGGCACGACTGCGACGGCACTGGTTGCAACAGCAGGCCGCCGCCGAAGCGGAGAACATATCCGCCTGGGGGGGAGAGTCCTACAGGCAGGCCGTCGGCATGGCGGCGGAATGTGAGCGGCTGGCGGGTGAAAAACGTTACGCCACCGCCGTGGAACGCTGCACTGCGGCATCGGCCCGACTGGAGGCGCTACTGGCCGGAAAGCCGCAGTTGTTGCAGGATGCCCTGGAACGCGGCAGCCGGGCGCTTGCGAGCGGGAATGCGGAGGCGGCTGCCGAGGCTTTCCGCCTGGCCCTGCAGGTCGATCCGGAGAACCGCCCCGCCCGGGCCGGTTCGGCGCGGGCGGAGCGGCTGCCCGAGGTCCTGCGTTTGAGTGCCGCGGCGAAAGAGCAGGAGGCGGCCGGCAACCTGGCCGAAGCCCGGCGGCTGTTTGCCGAGGCCCTGGCCCTTGACGAACGGTTTGTTCCCGTCCGGGACGGCCTGGCCCGGATCGAGGCGGCCCTGGCCGCGGAGGGGTTCCGCCGGGCGATGAGTCGGGCGCTGCGGGAACTGAATGCCGGGCGTTTTGCCGCCGCCGGCCGGGCGCTGGACGAGGCGGCGGGGTTGCGGCCGCAGGATCCGGCCGTCGGCGAGTTGCGCCGTCAGCTGGAGCAGGCCCGGCTGACCGCCCGGCTGGAGCAGTTGCGCCGCCGGGCCCGGCAGGAGGAGGGGCGGGAAAGCTGGGTCGCGGCCCTGAAAACCTGCGAACAGGCCCTGAAACTCGATCCGGCGGCGGCCTTCGCGGTCAGCTGCCGGCAACGCAGCCGGTTGCGGCTGGAACTCGATCAGCGCCTGGAGCAGACCCTGGCCCGGCCGCAGCGCCTGTTCGAGAACGGTCCCCTGACTGAAGCGCGCCGGTTGCTGGAAGAAGCTTCCCGGGTCAGTTCCGCCGGTCCCCGGCTGCGCGGTCAGCAGGAACGCCTGCGGCAACTGATCCGCGAGGCCGAAACCGAGGTCGAGGTGCTGCTCAGCTCCGACGGCCTGACCGAGATCCAGATCTATCATGTCGGTCGGTTGGGGCGTTTCCGGGAAAAACGGCTGAAACTGCGCACCGGCGACTACACGGCGGTCGGCAGCCGGGACGGCTACCGGGACGTCCGTCGGGTGCTCAGGGTCCGGCCCGGCTCCGGCACCCTGCAATTTGACCTGCGCTGCGAGGAACCGATTTGAGCCGTCTGCTCGAAATCCATGTCCCGGATGCGGAAGCGATCCTGGAAGAGGTCGAATTGCCGTTGCTTGTCGGCAGCGGTCCCGATGCCCATATCCGCCTTCCCGGCGATCTCGGTATCCTGGCCATGGTCGACGAATCGCGCGGTCACCTCTTTCTGCAGCCGGTCGGTTCGGCTCCGGCCCTCGATCACAACGACCAGCCCCTGCGGCGTTCGGTCTGGCTGAAGTCGGGGGATGTCAGCCGGGTCGGCGGGCAGGAGATACACTGGCGGGTTTCCGGCCGCCGCCTGCAGGTGCGCCTGTCCCGGGTCGAGCCGCCGGAGCCGGGCCCGCCGTCCGCGACGCTATCCCCTTCGCCCGAGGTGCTTCCTCCCGGGGCATTGCCCCCGCCACCATCGCAGGGTACCCCGCCGACACCGCGAAGGTTGCGGCTGGCGCTGGCCGGTCTGTTCGCGCTGTTGTTGCTCGGCGCCCTGTTCGTGCTGCTCGCCGTGCCGCTGGAGGTGACGGTGGAGCCTGTGCCGGAGACTCTTGAGATTTCCGGCTTTCCGCCCCTGGTGCCCTTCGGCAGCGGTTACCTGGGGATTCCCGGGCGCTATCGGTTGCGCGCCGAAAAGACCGGTTTTCGCCCGCTCGAAGCCGACATCGAGCTCACGGCCGAGCGGGGATCCTACCGCTTTACCCTGGAAAAGCTGCCGGGCCTGGTCGAATTCGCCGGCCTGCCGTCCGGAACCCGGATCCTGGTCGATGGTGTCGAGGCGGGACGCACTCCCCCGGAATGGCTCGAAATCGCTCCCGGCAGACACCGGCTGCGCTTCGAGCATCCCCGCTATCGGCCCCTGGAGCAGGGTCTGCAGGTGACCGGCGGCGGCGCGCGGCAGCGGCTGCAGGTCGCGCTGCAGCCGGCCTGGGCCCGGGTGCGGATCGTTTCCGCCCCGTCCGGGGCGCTGCTCAGCATCGATGGTGAACCGCAGGGCCGGACCCCCCTGCAGCTGGAATTGCTGGAAGGGCGGCGCAAGCTCCGGTTCGAACTGGAAAAATTCACTCCCCTGGAGACCGAACTCGACATTGTCGCCGGGCGGGAGTTGAGGCCGCCGGTCTTCCGGCTGCAGCCGGCACCGGCCCGGTTCGCTCTCAGTTCCGTGCCGGCCGGCGCGGTGGTCGCGCTCGACGGCCGGTTTGCCGGCCGGACCCCGCTGCAGCTGGAACTGAGTGCCGGGCAGAAGCATGTGCTGCAGCTGACCGCCACCGGCTATCGTTCGCGGACCCTTTCTGTCCGGCTTGCCGCGGCGCAGCAGGATTCCCGCGAAGTCCGCCTCGAGCCGGAGTACGGGGTGGTCTTCATCAGCGCCACTCCGGCGGATGCGGAACTTGCCATCGATGGCCGGACACAGCCGCGGGCGGTGGGCCGGTTCCGCCTCACCACCCGACCGCACAAACTGGAGTTGCGCGCGCCCGGCTACCGAAACCTGGTTAGGACCGTCATCCCGCGTGCCGGTTACAGCCAGCGCTTCGAACTGACTCTGGCGCGGGAAGGAGAGCGCGCCGCGGCGGCTTCGTCCCGGCTGCCGGAGCGCATCGAGACCGCTCTCGGCCAGCCGCTGGTGTTGATCCGGCCCACCCCCTTCCGGATGGGGGCCTCGCGCCGGGAAGCGGGCCGCCGGGCCAACGAGCGGGAACATCAGGTGGTTCTCGAACGCCCCTTCTACATGGCGGTCCATGAAGTGACCAACCGGGAGTACCGCCAGTTCCGGGCCGCTCACAACTCGGGTTCCTTCGCCGGCCGGTCGCTCGATATCGCCGACCATCCGGTGGTCGGGGTCGGCTGGGAGGACGCGGCCCGGTTCCTCAACTGGCTCAGCGCCAGAGACGGTCTGCCCCCTTATTATCGGGAAGAGCAGGGAAAGATGACGATTGCCGATCCCCGCGGCATCGGCTACCGCCTGCCGACCGAGGCGGAGTGGGCCTATGCCGCGCGCCGGGCCGGCCGGGCGCAGCCGGCCCGCTACCCCTGGGCCGGCCGTTATCCGCCGCCGGTGCGGGCCGGAAACTTCGCCGACCGTTCGGCGGAAGCCCTGCTGCCGGTGGTGCTGACGAGGTACGACGACGGTTTTCCCCTGACTGCTCCGGTCGGCCGTTTTCCGGCCAATCCGGTGGGGATCTTCGATCTGGGGGGCAATGTCGCCGAGTGGTGCCAGGACTACTACAGCGCCCGTCCCGAAGCGGCCCGGCCCGACCCGCTGGGACCGCCCAGGGGCAGTCACCGGGTGGTCCGGGGCTCAAGCTGGCGCGATGCCGGGATCACCGAGCTGCGCTTCAGCTACCGGCGCTACAGCCGGGAGCCGGCGGACGATATCGGCTTCCGTTTCGTGAGGTACGCCCGATGAGAATCCATCTGCTCCTGTTGGCCCTTGGACTGCTCTGCGCTTCGGTGCTCTTTGCCGGCGAAAAGCGGTCCGAACCGGATCCGCGCCGCAAACCGGCGACCGGGCAGACCCCGGCAACCGAGATTCGGAAAAAGCAGCCTCCGCGCCAGGAACGGCAGCCGACCTGGCCGCGGCCCTACCGCCCCAGCGAGGAGATCCGGGTGGACAGCGTGGTGCCCTTTCCGGTCGATATTTGACAAGGGAGAATGCAACCATGAAAACAGGCAAGAGTTTTCCCGCCGAGATGGTTTACCAGGTGTTCAGCCTGCTGATCGTCTTCATCCTGGTGCACGGGCTCTATGTTGCCCTGATCCGCCCCCGGGCCGAGGCCTTTCTGGCCGCGGAGCAGCAGCGTCTGGCCGGCCAGCCGGACGCGGTCCAGGAACAGAGCCTCTACGTGGTGCTGCGTGACTACGAGCAGGAGGCCTGCCTGGTGCTGTTCTTCTGGGCGGTGGCGATTCTCGCCTACAAGGGGGTGGCGGTGCTGCGTCAGCGGATCCAGCTGGCGGAGGATCCGCTGCAACTGCCGGTCAACCTGCCGATCGGTCCGGAGGATACGCCGCAGTTGATCCGGCGGCTGCAGGAACTGCCCGAGGCGCAGCGCCGGCTGCTGCTGCCGGCGACCCTGCTGACCGCGGTCCGTCGCTTCGCCGCCACCGGCAACGTCCAGGATACCGCCACCGCGGTGCGCGACAGCTGCGCGGCCCATGACGACCGGCTCGACGCGGAACTGTCGATCATCCGCTACGTCGCCTGGGCGATCCCCTCGGTCGGCTTCATCGGTACGGTGCGCGGCATCGGCGCCGCGCTCGCCCAGGCGAACCGGGCGGTCGCAGGGGACATCTCCGGGGTGACCCAGAATCTCGGGGTGGCTTTCAATTCGACTTTCGTCGCCCTGGTGCTGAGCATCGTGCTGATGTTTTTCATTCATCAGTTGCAGTTGCGTCAGGAGCGACTGACCCTCGATACCGAGGCCTGGTGTCAGCAGAACCTGATCAACCGGCTGCGGACCCGGCCGTTGCCCTGAGCCGGACCGGAGATTCTTTTCGTGGCGCGCAAGGGACGCAGTCAGCCCCAGTTCAACCTGGCCTTTCTCGATGTCATGTGCTGCGGCTTCGGGGCGGTGGTGCTGCTGGTGATGCTGCTCAACGGCAAGATGCTCACCACCCGCAGGGAGGTCGTCGCCGGCCTGCAGAGCGAGGTGACCCGGCTCGAACAGGAGGTGGCGGCAGGCCGCGAGTATCTGGTCGCGTTGCGCGACAGTCTGGAGCGGACCGACCGCGAGATCGCCAGGACGACAAGGGAGTCCCGGCAGGTTCTGGAGCGGATCACCCGGGTCCGGGCCGAACTGGCCGAACTGCGGCGCACCAGCCGGGCCGAGCGCCGGCATGTCAAGGCCCTGCAGTCCGATCTGCTGAAGCTGGAAGAACGGCAGCGCCGGCTCGCGGCCCGGCAGCAGGCCGCGGCGGGGCGCGGGCAGCAGGTCCGCCAGTTCATCGGTCAGGGTGACCGGCAGTACCTGACCGGCCTGCGGCTGGGCGGCCGTCGGGTTCTGCTGCTGGTCGACGCCTCGGCCAGCATGCTCGACGAGACCATTCTGAACGTCCTTGTCCGGCGCAATCTCTCCGCCGCCGAACGGCGCGGCGCGCCCAAGTGGCAGCGGGCCCTGAAAACCGTGGAGTGGCTGACCGCCAACCTGCCCGCCGACAGCCGGCTGCAGATCCTCCCCTTCAACAGTGCGGTCCGGCCGTTGCCCGGCAGGGCCGCGGGCTGGGTCGAGGTCGGCGACCGGGCGGCCGTCGACCGGCTGCTGGCCGGATTGCGGCGACTGGTTCCCGAGGGCGGCACCAGCCTTTACCATGCCTTTGCGGCTGCGGCCAGGCTGCAGCCACCTCCCGACAATATCCTGCTGCTGACCGACGGACTGCCGACCCGGGGGGCCGGCAAACCGGCCGGTACCACGGTCTCCGGCGAGCGACGGCTGAAACTGTTTCAAGAGGCGGTCGGCCGGTTGCCGAAAGGAGTGCCGGTCAACACGATTCTCTTCCCGATGGAGGGTGATCCACTGGCAGCGGTCTCCTTCTGGCAACTCGGTCTGGAAACCGGGGGCTCCTTTCTGACCCCTGCGGGGGACTGGCCATGAGCAGACGCCGCCGGAAGCAGCTCGAGATCTTCAACCTCTCCTTTCTGGACGTGATTTCCTGCGGTTTCGGGGCGATCATCCTGCTGCTGGTGATGGCCCGGCTCTTCGAGCCCCAGGTGATCGAACGGACCAGCAGCGAACTGTCCGGGCTGGTGATCGAACTGCAGGCCGAGCTGCAGCAGATCCGGGGAGAAACCCGGATCCTCAACCGGGAACTGGCCGTCCGCCGGGAGCAGCTGGCCGGCCAGCGGCGCAAACTGGCCCGGTTGCAGGGAGAGTTGACCGACATCGAAGGCCGCTACCGATCGGCGGCTACCGACAGCGAGGCCGGCAAGCTGATCGCCGGCCGGCTGGAGAGTGCCCGGCAGCAGCTCGACGCCGAGCTGCGCCGGCTCAACGCCGGGTACCGGCGGCCCGCCGAGAAGGCGCTGATCGGTGGTGTGCCGGTCGACAGCGAGTACATCATCTTCATCATCGATACCTCGGGCAGCATGCAGCAGTTCGCCTGGCCGCTGGTGCGGCAGAAGATGCGGGAGATTCTCGAGGTCCACCCCCGGGTGAAGGGGATCCAGGTGCTCAACGACATGGGAGACTATCTCTTTTCCCAGTACGCCGGGCGCTGGATCCCCGACTCGAAGGCGCGGCGCCGGGCGATCCTGCAACGTCTGGCGAGCTGGCAGCCGTTCTCCAACTCCAGCCCGGTGGAAGGCGTGGTGCGGGCGATCCGACGCTTCTACGCGCCGGACAAGCGGATCAGCCTCTATGTCTTCGGAGATGATTTCGCCGCCGGAGACATGCAGGCGGTGGTGGAAGAGATCCGGCGCAGGAACGCCGTCGCCGGTGGCGGCAGTCGGGTGCGGATTCACACCATCGGCTTTCCGGTTCAGCTGATCGAGCCCCGGGCCGGACGCGGCGCGGCCCGCTTCGCCGCCCTGATGCGCCGCCTGGCCGAGGAGAACAACGGCAGCTTCGTCGGCCTGAGCGGACTGCGTTGAGGGCGGCGGATTTCAGAACCCTTTTCCTGCCGGCTTCCGCCTTCGGTACCAGCAGCGGCGGAAGCCGGGATGATGTTCCTCGCGGATCCGTTCCCAGTTCGACCAGTCCACCTCCGGGAAATGAATGTCGCCGGGAAAATCCCCCTCGACCCAGCTGACCACCAGCTGTTCGCAGTGGGGCAGTGTCGCCCGGTAGAGCTGCCGGCCGCCGATGATGAAGATCGGCCGGCCCAGCTGTCGGGCCCGGGCCAGGGCCGCTTCGGGGGAAGGCCAGACTTCCGCGCCGGGTGCCTTTTCGAGCGTCCGGCTGACCACCAGGTTGTGCCGGCCGGCCAGGGGGGCGGGGAGGGATTCAAAGGTGGCCCGGCCCATGAGGACGGTGCCGCCCCAGGTCAGTTTCCGAAACAGGCGCAGATCCTCGGGCAGGGACCAGGGCAGACGGCCGGCGACTCCGATGATGCCGGAGCGGGTCATGGCGACGACCAGGGTGGCGCCGGTGGTGGTTGTCTTCTCGGTCATGGGCGATAGAATGAAAGCGTAGGCTCGTTTCGTGACCGGCGGAGTCGGGTTTTTCCCGTCGGTCTTTTGCAACCTCTCGCGCGAAGCGGATCATCGCTCCCGCCACGGCCGTCTTCGCCATCGCCATCAGGAGTCGGCGACATGATGATACCGGTGGTCTATCAGGACGGGCGGCACGACATGGTCAAGGCCCCGCTGCTCGACCAGTTGATCGAAGAGAAGAAGATTGTTCGCTTCCGCCGGGCGGACGGCTGGGTCGATATCGCAACCGACCCCATCCGGCGGCGCGGCCGGCAGATGTACAGCATCCCTGAGCGGCGTGCTTCCCTGCAGTAGCGTTCAGGCGTTTCGTCCCGCCTTCAGCCCCAGCACCTGCAGCTTCTTGCGCAGGGTGTTGCGGTTGATGCCGAGGATCTCCGCCGCCTTGACCTGGTTGCCGCGGGTCTTCTCCAGGACGATGCGCAGCAACGGCCTTTCCATCTGGTGCAGCACCAGTTCATAGAGGTTGTCGAGTTCGGAGATGTTGACCGGGTCGAGCGACTGGCGCAGCTTGCTGCCGATCAGTTCTTCGAGCGATTCCTCTTGTCGTCCGTTGCCCCCCTGCAGCTCCGGAAAGTCGGCTGGCGACAGCACCGGGTCCGGTGACAGCAGGACGGCCCGCATGATGGCGTTTTCCAGTTCGCGGACGTTGCCCGGCCAGTCGTGCCGCTGCAGCAGCTCGAGCGCTTCCCGGCTGCAGCTGCGGGTGTCGACCCGCAATTCCTCGCGGGCCTTTTCGAGAAAGAAGTCGACCAGCTGCGGGATGTCCTCCCGCCGTTCCCGCAGGGGGGGCAGGGCCACCGGCACCACGTTCAGCCGATAAAAGAGATCCTCGCGGAATGTCTTCTCCCGCACCTTCTCCTGCAGGTTCTGGTTGGTGGCGGCGATGATGCGCACATCGACGGCGATGGTGCGGTTGCCGCCGGTGCGGGTGATCTCCTTCTCCTGCAGCACCCGCAGCAGCTTGGCCTGCAGTTCCAGGGGCATGTCGCCGATTTCGTCGAGAAAGAGGGTGCCGCCGTGTGCCTGCTCGAACCGTCCCGTCTTGCGTTCGCTGGCGCCGGTGAAGGCCCCCTTTTCGTGGCCGAACAGTTCGCTTTCCAGCAGTTCGCGCGGAATGGCGGCGCAGTTGATGGCGACGAAGGGCTTGCCCAGCCGGGGGCTGTTGAAGTGGATGGCCCGGGCGACCAGCTCCTTGCCGGTGCCCGATTCGCCGGTGACCAGCACCGTTGCGTCCGAGGGCGCCACCCGTCCCAGAATCTTGAACAGCTTCTGCATCGGTGGGCTGTTGCCGATGATGTTGCGATCGAGCTGGTAGTGCTCCCGCAACTCCTCCTTGAGCAGGCAGACCTGTTCCCGGACCTGGCTGGCCTTGCTCGCCTTGAGGATCAGGGCATCGACCTCGTCCAGGTCGAAGGGCTTGGGCAGGTAGTCGTAGGCCCCCTTTTTCATCGCCTCGATGGCGTTCTTCATCGAGGTTTCGGCGGTCATGATGATGACCAGCACCTCGGGGCGCTCGGCCAGGAAACGTTCCAGCAGCTCCAGTCCGTCGATGCCCGGCATCCGGATATCGAGGATGGCCATGTCGAAAGGCTGCCGGCGGAAGAGCTCCAGGGCCTGCCGGCCGTCGCTGGCGGTTGCCACGTCGTATCCCTGGCGGGACAGGGAGCGTTCCAGGACCCAGCGGATCGAATCCTCGTCGTCCGCGATGAGGATGCGGTGAATGCCCATGGTGTCAGTCCCTCCTCGTTTCGCTGGTCTGGTCGGGGCGGATGAAGGGGAGCATCACCTGGAAACGGGTCCCCTCGCCGACCCGGCTGGTCACCTTCAGCAGTCCCTGGTGCTCGGCAACGATGCGCTGGCAGATGGCCAGCCCGAGGCCGCTGCCCTTCTCCTTGGTGGAAAAGAAGGGGGTGAAGATTTTCTGCAGCTGTTCTTCGGCGATGCCGGGCCCGGTGTCGCTGACGCTGACTTCAACGAAGGGCACCGGCCGGCGTCCCGGCAGGTTGAGGCGCATCTCGGGGCTGATGCGGGAGCGGATCACGACCCGGCCGCTGCCTCCGATGGCTTCGGCGGCGTTTTTCACCAGGTTGAGGAAGAGCCGGTGCAGCAGGGCTTCGTCGCCGAGGATGGGCGGGATGCTCGGATCGAGCAGCAGTTGAAAATCGATGGCGTCGCTGTGGTGGGCCTGGCGCTGCAGCAGGATGATGTCATTGAGCAGCCGGGTCAGGTCGGTCGGTTCGCGGCGTGTTTCGCGCGGCCGGGTCAGGTCCATCAGCTCTTCGATGATGCCGTTGACCCGGTCGACCTCGCGCAGCATGATCGCGGTGTATTCCGCCAGGTCCTTCCGGTCGTCAAGTTCCTTGGCCAGTAGCTGGGCCGCACCTTTGATGCCGCCCAGGGGGTTTTTGATTTCGTGAGCCAGTCCGGCCGCCAGGGTGCCGATGGCCGCCATGCGCTCGGACGTTTTTTCCGTTTCTTCCAGCCCCTGCAGCCGCTGCAGGTCGCGCAGCAGAACCACCACCCCTTCCTGGCGGCCGTCCCGGTGGAAGAGGGGGGATGCGGCGACGCTGACCTGCAGTTCGCGACCGGAAATCGGTCGCAGGTACATTCTTTCCGGACTGGAGATCGAGCGTCCGTGCTGCATGACTTCGTCGATCAGTTGCTCGAGCTTGCCGGCATGGGGGAAGAGATGGCGGAGATGGCGTCCTGTCACCTGTCGTTCGGAGAGGCCGGTGATGTTTTGCGCCGCCGGATTGAAGAGCAGGATCCGGCCTTCGCGATCGAGGGCGACCACCGCCAGATCGATGCTTTCGACGATGCGCAGGTGCAGTCCGCTATCCATGGATCGCCTCCGGCTGCGGGTCGGCGAAGAAGCCACGCGCCAGCTGCTCCAGTTCGTCCAGGCTGCCGCTGCGGTTGACCCGGCTGCGAAAGGCGGCGGCATTCGCCATGCCGCGGGCATACCAGCAGAGATGTTTGCGCATCTCAAACAGTGTTTTTCGCTCGCCGAAGCACTCCCGGTGGCGGGCCAAGTGTCGCAGAACGACGTCCCGCCGTTCGGCGGCATCCGGCGGCTGTTCCGGCAGACCGCACAGCCGGCGACGAAGGTTGCGGACCAGCCAGGGATTGCCGTAGCCGCCACGACCGATCATGATCGCGTCGCAGCCGGTTTCACGCAGCAGGCGCACACCGTCTTCGACACTGAAGACGTCACCGCTGCCGATGACCGGGATGCGCAGCCGGCTTTTCAGTTCGCCGATCTGCGACCAGTCGGCCCGGCCGCCGAAGCCCTGGGCGCGGGTACGGGGGTGCAGAGTGACGGCGTCGGCTCCTTCGGCCTCGGCGATGCGGCCGATTTCGAGGTAGTTGAGGCTCGAGGCATCCCAGCCGGAGCGGATCTTGACCGTCAGCGGTTTGTCGGTGGCCCGGCGCATGGCCCGGACGATGGCGGCGATTCTTGGTGGATTCCGCAGCAGGGCGCTGCCCGCCTCTGACCGCACCACCTTGCTGACCGGACAGCCCAGGTTGAGGTCGATCAGGTCGCCGGCATCGCCCAGTCGGCGCACGCCCTCGGCGACGGTCTCCGGATCGCCGCCGAAGACCTGGATGCCGAGCGGCCGTTCGGCCGGACAGGAACGGACCAGCTCCAGGGTCTTGCGGCCGTCCCGGATCAGGCCGTTGCAGCTGACCATCTCGGTGAAGACCAGGGCGGCGCCGTGTTCCTTCATGACGAGCCGGTAGGGAAGGCTGGTGATTCCCGCCATCGGAGCGAGAAAAACGGGACCGTCCAGTTCCAGACCGGCGATTCTGACAGTGGGCATGGTCTGCATAATTTTTAGGCATGCTAGCACGGCGGCGGGTTTCAGGCAACGGGCAAAACAGGTTCCGGGCCCCGCGCGGAAGGTGGGATACTGTATACAAATTTGCTTGACAAGGCACGGGGAGGTTGGTAGAACGATATTTGGAATTTGCGACCAGACAGGGTTTGCCATCCATGCCTGCTCCCGCAGGTCCGCCTTGCTCGGGTTTCTGTTGTCATTATCGATGCCGCATGCAAACCTGCCGGATTTCCCGCCGGTGACGCATTGCCGGGAACCGGCCTTTGGCTAAAGGGGCAGTTTTCGTATTGGGCGGGGTGGTCCCGCAAGCTTCACATTCTGTAAAGGAGAGAGAGTTATGTCCACACTGAAAGAAGTCCTGCGCCAGAAGATCGAGGAACATCGTCCGCGTACCGTCCGCCTGCTCAAGGAGCACGGCGACGTCAGCCTCGGCGAAGTGACCATCTCCCAGGCGATCGGCGGTGCCCGTGGCATCAAGTGCCTGGTCACCGACATCTCCTACCTCGATCCCTACGAGGGGATCCGCTTCCGTGGCAAGACCATTCCGGAGACCTTCGAGGCCCTGCCCAAGGTTCCGGGTTCCGACTATCCCTATGTCGAGGGCTTCTGGTACTTCCTGATGACCGGCGAGGTGCCGACCATGGAGCAGACCCTCGAAGTGGTCGAAGACTGGAAGGCCCGTTCCCAGGTTCCGGCCTACGTCATCGACGTGCTGCGCGCCCTGCCGCGTGACTCGCATCCGATGACCATGTTCTCCGCCGCCATCCTCGCCATGCAGCGCGACTCGGTCTTCGCCAAGAACTACCGCGAGGGCAAGTTCAACAAGATGACCTGCTGGGAGGACATGTACGAGGACGCCACCAACCTGATGGCGAAACTCGGTCCGATCGCCGCCTACATCTACCGCATGAAGTACAAGGGCGACACCCACATCGATCCCGATCCGAACCTCGACATGGGTGGCAACTTCGCCCGCATGATGGGTGTCGACAAGCCCTATGACGACGTCGCCCGCATGTACTTCATCCTGCATTCCGACCACGAGTCGGGCAACGTCTCGGCCCACACCACCCACCTGGTGGCCTCGGCCCTGTCCGACGCCTACTACGCCTACAGCGCCGGCATCAACGGCCTGGCCGGCCCGCTGCACGGCCTGGCCAACCAGGAGGTGCTCGCCTGGACCCAGAACTTCATGGCCAAGCTCGGTGGCGAGCTGCCGACCAAGGAGCAGCTGGAGAAGGCCCTGTGGGATACCCTCAACAGCGGCCAGGTCATCCCCGGCTACGGCCACGCCGTTCTGCGCAAGACCGACCCGCGCTACACCGCCCAGCGCGAGTTCTGCCTGAAGACCGAGGGTCTGAAGGACTACCCGCTGTTCAAGCTGGTGAGCCTGATCTACGAAGTGGCTCCGGGCGTCCTGCAGGAGCATGGCAAGGCCAAGAACCCCTGGCCGAATGTCGACGCCCAGTCCGGCGTCATCCAGTGGTACTACGGCGTCACCGAGTACGACTTCTACACCGTTCTGTTCGGTGTCGGCCGGGCCCTGGGCTGCCTGTGCAACATCACCTGGGACCGTGCGCTCGGCTATCCCATCGAGCGTCCCAAGTCGGTCACCACGGCGATGCTGGAAGAAGCGGCCGGCATCAAGTAAGCCGATTGCTGAAATGGATATAAAAAAGGGATGCCTTCGGGCATCCCTTTTTTATATCCTGTGACGAGTGACGAGTGACGAGTGACGAGTGACAAGTGACGAGTGACAAGTGACAAGTGACAAGTGACAAGTGACAAGTGACGAGGTGACTTCCTTCCCGCCTCCAGCCTTTACTCG
>CAYTVY010000038.1:6164-20106 GCA_964441925.1 uncultured Geothermobacter sp. | reverse complement strand
TCGGCCTTTTTCGTGGCCTTCTCAGGGGCTTTATATCTTATGCGACGCAACATTTCCTGATGTCGCTTCCCCGGGGGTTCGCCCATGAACTCCCGGATCCACCCTCTCGAGGACTCCCTGAGGGTCACCCACCACGGCGACGGCTTTGTTTCCGTCACCGTCCGGCTTCCGGAATCCCTGCTCAACGCCTACGCCCACTTTCTCGAGGGGCTCTCCGAGTTCTTCCATGCGGCCGACCGGCAAGCGCATATCGACTGGTTGACCTCCCAGCGCGAGAAAGACGCCCGTTTCCGGATCGAGGCCGAAGCCAACCTGAAAGAGTTTCACCGGCTGGTGCTGGAGTCCTTCCATCGGCACAACGAACCTGGCCGGCGTCGCTCCGAGGTCATCCGGCGGATTGCCGCCGATCTGCGGGCTGTCAATCATCCCTGGCGGACCGATGAGATCATCCGGATGACGCTGGCGGAGCTCGGCTTCCCCGGTCGTCCGGGTCGTCCCCGGCGGGAGGCTGGATGAGGGATACTGTGGCAGGACACAAAAAAAGGAGCCGTGCGGCTCCCTTTTTGTTGATGATGGTCGGGGCGAGAGGATTTGAACCTCCGACCCCCTGCACCCCATGCAGGTGCGCTACCAGGCTGCGCTACGCCCCGAAACCAACGCCGCGAATTATGGGTTATCCACGGCCGCTTGTCAAGGCAAAAAGCGGCCGTGGATACCGCGGCTATGGCAGTGAAATCACAGCTTTCGCCGGTCGATGACCCGGACGGCCTTGCCTTCGTGCCGCGGCATGGAGGCCGGCTCCACCAGTTTGACCCGCGCCCCGACGCCAAGTGTGCTGGCCAGCCGCTTCTCCACCGCCTCGACGAAGGCCTTCTGCTGTTTCATCTCGTCGAAGAAGATCTTTTCGTTGACTTCGACCCGTACCTCGAGAGTGTCGACATTGTTCACCCGGTCGACGATCAGCTGGTAGTGCGGCTCGCAGCCTTCCATCTGGAAAAGCACCTCTTCAATCTGGGTCGGAAAGACGTTGACGCCCTTGATGATCAGCATGTCGTCGGAGCGTCCCATGGTCTTCTGCATCCGCACCATGGTGCGACCGCAGTCACAGGGCGTGTCGTCGAGGCGGGTGATGTCCCGGGTCCGGTAGCGGACGACCGGAAAGGCCTCTTTGGTCAGGCTGGTGATGACCAGCTCGCCGACCGAGCCCGGCGGCTGCACCTCGCCGGTGTCCGGATCGATGATCTCGGCCAGGAAATGATCCTCGAAGATGTGCATCCCCTGCCGGCAGAGGCACTCGCCGGCCACGCCCGGCCCCATCACTTCGGAAAGGCCATAATTGTCGGTGGCGACAATGTCGAGACGCTGCTCGATCTCCCGCCGCATCTCCTCGCTCCAGGGCTCGGCGCCGAACAGCCCGACACGCAGGGTGAGGCTGCGCGGATCCACGCCGGTCCGTTCCATCCGGTCGGCCAGGGTCAGGGCGTAACTCGGGGTGCAGACCAGGGCCGAGCTGCGGTAGTCGCGCATGATCATCAGCTGCTTGTCGGTGTTGCCGCTGGAGATGGGGATCACCGAGGCTCCGATCCGTTCGGCCCCGTAATGCAGGCCGAAGGCGCCGGTGAACAGGCCGTAACCGAAGGCGATGTGCACGATATCGTCGGCGGTTACGCCGGCTGCCGTCATGAAACGGGCCACCAGCCCGGTCCAGGTTTCCAGGTCCTTGCGGCTGTACCCGACCACGGTCGGTTTGCCGGTGGTGCCGGACGAGGAATGAATGCGCACCACGTCCTTCATCGGCACGGCGAACATGCCGTAGGGATAGTTGCGCCGCAGATCCTCCTTGTCGGTGAACGGCAATCGCCGGAGATCGTCGAGAGAACGGAGATCCGCGGGATGAAAGCCGATGTCGGTGAATTTCTGCTGGTAACAGGGAACGTTGTGGTAGGCCCGCTCGAGAGTCTGTTTCAGCCGCGCAAGCTGCAGCTCGCGCAGGGCCTCCCGGTCCATGCACTCGTGAACGGGATCCCAGATTTTCTGTGCCGGCAAGAGCAAATCCTCACTTCATGTATTTTCTGGAGATAACAAGATAACCGTTTGTCGTTACGAGAAAATTTCGCTGTTTTTTACCAGTCTGACACCCATTTCCGGCAATTGCTCCAGGGCCCGTTCGATCTCGTCGAAACGGAAGATGATGATCGCCTCGCCGCTGTTCGGCTCGACAAAGGCGTACATGTACTCGACATTGATGCCGGCCTGGTCGAGTTTTTCGAGAATGCTGTTGAGACCTTTCGGCCGGTCGGGCACCTCGACGGCGACCACCTCGGTCTTGCTGACGGTGAAACCGTCCTCCTTGAGCACCTGCAACGCCTGGTCGGGGGCATCGACGATCAGCCGGAGGATGCCGAAATCCGAGGTGTCGGCCAGGGACAGCGCCCGGATGTTGATGCCGGCGTTGCCGATCACCCGGGTCACCTCGGCCAGGCGCCCTGTCTTGTTTTCGATGAAGACGGAAATCTGCTGAACGGTCATCCTGCCCTCCTATCCTTTCCGTTTGTCAATGACGCGAACGGCCTTGCCTTCACTGCGGGCAAGGCTCTTGGGCTCGACCAGCCGGATCTTGCAGGTGATGCCGAGCAGATCCTTGATTTCGTGACGGATGCGGCGGGAGAGTTCCTGCAGCACCTTGATCTCGTCGGAAAAAACCCGCTCGTTGACCTCGACCTGCACTTCCAGGGTGTCGAGGTTCTCCTCCCGGTCGACGATCAGCTGGTAGTGCGGTTCGACGCCCTCGATGTTGAACAGCACACTTTCGATCTGCGACGGGAAGACGTTGACGCCTCGGATGATCAGCATGTCGTCACTGCGGCCGCTGAGGCGCTCGATGCGGACATGGGTGCGGCCGCAGATGCAGGGTTCGGGAATGAGCCGGGTGATGTCGCGGGTGCGGTAGCGGATGAGCGGGATGCCCTCCTTGGTGATGGTGGTG
Source organism: uncultured Geothermobacter sp. (assembly GCA_964441925.1). GTDB lineage: Bacteria > Desulfobacterota > Desulfuromonadia > Desulfuromonadales > Geothermobacteraceae > Geothermobacter. Next base: position 17,120 of record CAYTVY010000038.1, on the reverse strand, counting down.
ATCACCAGCTCGCCCTTCTCTCCCGGCGGCAGCACCTCGCAGGTTTCCGGGTTGATGATTTCCGGAATGAAGTGGTCTTCCCAGATATGCAGGCCGTTTTGCGCCTCGATGCATTCGATGGCAACGCCGGGTCCGAGAATCTCGGACAGGCCGTAGATGTCGATCGCCTTGATGCCGAGCTTCTCCTCGATCTCCTGGCGCATCGCCTCGCTCCAGGGCTCGGCGCCGTGGATCCCGACCCGCAGCCTGAAGTCGCGGATGTCGAGATTCTCCTCGCGGGCGGCTTCGGCCAGGTAGAGACAGTAGGATGGCGTGCAGGTCAGCACTGTCGAGCCGAAATCCTGCATGATCATGATCTGCTTCTTGGTGTTGCCGCCTGACATGGGAATGACCGAGGCCCCGATGCGCTCGGCACCGTAGTGGGCTCCCAGGCCGCCGGTGAACAGGCCATAGCCGTAGGCATTGTGAATCACGTCTCCCCGGCTGGCACCGGCGGCGGCGAAGGAGCGGGCCATCAGCTCGGCCCAGGTGTCGATATCCCGCCGGGTGTAGCCGACCACCGTCGGTTTGCCGGTGGTGCCGGACGAGGCGTGAATCCGGACGATCTGCTCCAGGGGGACCGCGAACAGCCCGTAGGGATAGTTGTCCCGCATGTCCTGCTTCAGGGTGAATGGCAGACGGCGCAGGTCGTCAAGGCTGCGAATCTGCTCCGCGGAAACGCCGGCCTTTGCGAAAGTCTCCCGGTAGAAAGGCACGGTGGCCTGCACCCGGGCCACCGTCTGTTGCAGGCGCTTGAGCTGCAACGATTCGATCGCTTCTCTGGGAAGGGTCTCAAACTCGTCATTCCAGATCATCTCTCTGCTCCTCGGCGCTCCCCGGCCGGCCCCGGCAGAACGGTCCGAAGACGGCAAACCGTCCGCCGGAAAATCTGTCATTCGGGGAAACGACCTGCAACCGGACCGGGCGTTTCAGGCGCGCAAGATTTTGTGGAAAATAGACAATATGCCGCAGGCTGTCAACGAAACATTTCGCTGTGCAGAACGGCGCCTTCCAGCAGGCTGCGGGCGGAAACCCTGAGCTTCGTCCTGGCCAGCAGCGTCATCAGGCGAAGAACGACTTCCAGGCCGGGCAGAATCAGATCTCCCCTGCCCTCCTCCATGCCCGGCAGGGTTTCCCGCTGTGCCGGCGTCAGAGGGGCCAGTCGCCGTTTCAGCGCCAGCAACCGGTCGCGGGTAAGCCACAGGCCGTTGATACAGTCGGGACTGTACTCGGCCAGCCCCAGATGCATGGCTGCCAGGGTTGTGACGGTACCGGCCGTGCCGACGAGCTGCCAGTCACTGGAACGGACCAGGTCGGGGATTCCGGTTTCGGCCAGGGCGGGATCCAGCAGCCGCCCGAGACTCACCGGCCGGGCGGTGCCGGCCTCGGCCAGCCGGACAACACCGACGGGCAGACTGGCGTACCGCACGAGGCGGCTGTGAACGGCCAGCCCGATCTCCAGGCTGCCGCCACCGAGATCGAAGATCAGCGCCCTTTCCGGCATCGGTTTCAGGGCGGAGAGTGTGCCCCGGCAGCTCAGCCAGGCTTCCCGTTCCGGCTCGAGAACCTGCACCTGCAGGCCGGTTGCCTCCTGCACCGTCCGGACGAAACGCCCGCCGTTCTTCGCCCGTCGAACCGCCTCGGTGGCCAGCAGCAGTCTGCGGCCCACTCCCTGGTTTGTGGCCTCTTCAAGAAAGTCCGCCAGCAGCCTGACGGTCAGGGCCATCCGCTCTTCGGTGAGCCGGTTCCCGGTGGCCAGCCCGGCAGCCAGTCGTGTTGTCCGCTGCCGGTAACAGTGGGTCGCGAGCTCACCGCCGGGCAACCGCCGCGCCACCAGCATGCGCAGGGTGTTCGAACCGATATCGATCACACAGTCCGGCGCAGCGTCAATCATCGCGGTGCAGGGAGCGGGCGATCTTGTAGGTATGGTCGGCGATCTTTTCAAAATTCTGGATCATCTCGATAAAGAGCAGGCCGGGCAGTACGGCGCATTCGCCGGTGTTCAGCCGATTGATATGGTTCTGTCGCAGTTCCGCCTCCAGCCGGTCGATCTCCTCCTCGAACTTCAGGGCGTCGGCGAGCAGACGACTGTCACGATGCTCGAAATGCTCGAGAACCACACTGAGAAAGGAACGGGTACGCCCGGCGATATCTTGCAGCTCCTGGACGGCGGTGGACGAAAAGACGATCTTTTCCGCGTTGCGCCTCTGGTTGAGACGAACGAGATTGAAACAGTGGTCGCCGATGCGCTCCAGGTCGTTGACCACATTCAGCAAGGAGGCGATCTGGGCGGACGTCTGCTGACTGACCGCCTTGTGCGACAGGGCGACGAGAAAATCGGTGATTTCCCGCTGCAGGTGATCGATCAGCTGCTCGCGACGCTCGAGGCCGTCAAGGCGGGTGTCGTCCCGATCTTCGAGGTAAGCGATGGTGTCAGCAAGCATCCAGCGGGTCAGCTGCCCCATGCGCCGGGTCTCCGACCTGGCCTGTCCGAGGGCAATCGGCGGCGTGTTCAGCACCCGCCGGTCGATATACTTGACCAAAAAATCGGTTTCGCGATCCTCTCCCGGCAGCAACAGCGAGGTGATCCTGGCCAGGGGATGGATCAGGGGAAGGAAAAACAGGGCGTTGAGCAGATTGAACAGGGAGTGGGCGTTGGCAATGTGCCGGGCGATATGCGGCTTGTCGCCGATGCCGGCAGCGAAGAAACGGGCCTGATCGACGGTTCTGACGACAAAGTCGGCATCGCCGGGCGTCACCGCCGCCACCAGCCTGGTGAAAAAGGGGAAAAGCAGCAGCATGCAGGCGACACCGGTCAGGTTGACCAGCAGATGGCACAGGGCCGTTCGCTTGGCATTCAGATTGGCGCCGATGGCGGCCAGATTGGCGGTAATCGTGGTGCCGATGTTTTCACCGAGGATCAGGGCGACGCTTCCCTCGAAACTGAGCAGGCCGCTGCTGGCCAGGGCGATGGTCAGGCCGATGGTGGCCGTGCTGCTCTGGACCAGGACGGTCAACAGGGCCCCGATGACGACACCGAGCAGGTGGTTGTCACCAACCAGGGTGAAAAACTGACGGAAAGCCTCGCCCTGTCGGACCGGATCGAGAGCCTGTTTCATGAGGCCGAGGCCGAAAAAGAGCAGCCCGAATCCCAGTATGACTTCACCGTAGTAGGACCATTTGCGGTTTTTGCTGAAAAGTTTCAGCAGGGCGCCGATACCGATCGCCGGCAGGGCGAGCCCTCCGAGATTGAAGGCAAGCAGCTGGGCGGTCAGGGTGGTGCCGACGTTGGCGCCGAGAATGACGCCGATGGCCTGCACCAGTGACATCAGGCCGGCATTGACGAAGCCGACGACCATGACCGTGGTGGCGCTCGATGACTGGATGGCGGCGGTGACCAGAAGCCCGACCAGGGCGCCGACAAAACGGTTGGCGGTCAGGGCGGCCAGGATGATGCGCAGGCGCTGGCCGCTGATTTTCTGCAGCCCATCCGACATGGTGCGCATGCCGAAGAGGAACAGACCAAGACCGCCCAGAAGCCCGAAGAAGAGCCCCCGGTCGAAAAGGAGATCGAGCATGAAAAAGACTCCGGCCGGAACGGGCAGAGGGAATGACTGCTGAATTCAGCTTACCCGGCCGGGCCTACTTTTCAACCACGAAGGGAAAACGGAAGTCGGGTTCGCGTTTCTGTTTTTCGCCCGGCAGGTAGACCCTGAACTCAAAGCTCTTCTTGCCGGTCAGATCGACGACAAAATAGACCAGCCCGGCGATCTTTGCTTCGGGCAGCACCGGATCTTCCGGCAGGGCCTGGGTGAAGATGTCCTGGGGATAATTCTGGGAGTAATAGGGACGGTTGCTGGTAAAGGTGTCGTACTGGCCCGAGGTTTCCCGATCCTCGAGATAATAATAGCCGACGTAGGGATAAGGAATGAGATAGCTGGCGTCCTTCTTGACGATTTCCTGGATCTTCTCCGGGCGGATCGGCCGGTACTGGCGTCCCTGATCGTCGATCAGCACGAAGGAATCGAGGGGGATGCCGAGTTCATGCCCGGTTCGGTTGTCGATCTCGACCCGAAAGGAGGTGATGTTGTCGACCATGCGGTAGGGAGCGACCTCGAGCTCCTGCACGCCGACAGTCAGCCGCAGGCCGTCCTTTTCGGCCGTCAGGGAGTTGCCGGCGGTGACGGTGTACCCGGCACCACCTTTGGGTATGACACGTACGCTGCAGCCGGCGATGACTGTGAGCAGCAGGCAGAAGGCCGTCAAGAGGATTCGAGTCATGGCAGCGTCTCCCTTCAGGATTTTTTCTTGCCGAGCGACCAGACCAGCATGTCGCGGAATTCATCGTTGTTGTCCCGGATGCGCTGACTGAAGACCCGGATGATATTGCGCATCAGTTTCATGCCAAGGCGCGGGTCCCGGTCGCATATCCTTTCGAAATCAGTCTTCTTGATGCACAGCAGGCGCGCCTTTTCCGCCGCCCGGGCCGTGGCCGAGCGCGGGGCGCCGTCGAGAATGGCCATTTCGCCGAAAACGTCCTCCGGTCCGAGGATGACCAGGGTCTTTTCCTGGCCTTCGGCCAGCATCTTCGAGATGCGGACCGTTCCCTCCCTGATCAGGTAGAGCATCTCCCCCGGCATGTGCTCGATGAAGATGGTCGCCCCTTCGGCCATCTCCTTCTCTTCGAAGACCGTTGCCAGCCTGCCAAGCTCTTCGGAGGTCATGTCCCGAAAGAGATGGCTGTTTTTCAATGCCGCCAGATCAGCCATGGGGCTCTCCGTCACTTCCTGCCTTTGTCACCGTTGACGATGATGCGGTCGGCCTTGTCCCAGTCGACATGTAGAACATTATCATAAACGGCGATTTCCACACGCCTCTGCTCTGCCGGTGGCATGCCGTTTTCGGCCCGCACGCCGATGCCGACCAGGTAGCGGGTCGGAGGCAGCTGGTGCCGGCGGCGGAAATAGAGCTCAACCTGACTGGCACGCTCCATGGAAAGGCCGACGTTGGTTTGGTCGCTGCCCTCGGGGCTGGCGAACCCCTCGATGCGCACGACGGTTTCGTCCGGCGACAGGCTGCGCAGCCTGTCCACCACCCGATCGAGAACCTGCCGTCCGGCGGCATCGAGCCGGGAGGAACCGGCGGCGAAATGAACGGTGGCGAGCACCCTGCGGGTGCCGATGAAGTGCGCGAAATCGAGGTCGCCCGCCGCCCACACCTGTCCGGAGCACAGAAGCAGCAGCGCGACGCCGACCTGAATGGCCAAGAGGGACAATTTTCGCAAAATCATTCTTCCTTCTTGATCAGCACGAGAATTTCGACCCGCCGGTTGGCGCTGCGGCCTTCCGGAGTGTCGTTGCTGGCTATCGGTTTCGATTCGCCGAATCCCTTGACGAAGATCCGGTTGGGGTCGAATCCATTGTTCAGCACCAGGGCGGTGGCGGTCGCAATGGCACGTTTTAGAGAGAGCCGGTCATTGTAGCTGGCGGAGCCGGTGCTGTCGGTATGGCCGTCGAAGCGCAGAATGAACCACTTGTTGTCCCGGCGCAGTTCCTCGGCGATGAGCCCCAGCGCCTTCTTGCCCTTTTCGGTCAGGGAATACTGGTCGAAGCCGAAAGTCAGCTCGTCCATCTTGAATTTCCGGTAGACGATGACCTTGGTCGGCTTGTCGATGACCGGTTTCGGCCCCAGGGGCTTGGCCGTATCCCCTCCCCCTCCGGGAGTCGGCGCGGGCACGGGAGGAACCGGCGCAACCGGGGAGACGAGGGGCACGGCCGGCACGATGTTGAGGGCCTGCAACTCCTTGGTGCCGGGGATCTTGAGACGCTCGGAAGGATCGACGACCACCTCCTCGCCCTTCGGTTTGACCTTGACTTCGAGCTTGGCGACGGGAGCCAGTTTCGCCGGCTTGACCTTGACCACCGGAGTCAGGGGTGTGAGGGTCTTGATCTTGACGACCTTCTTCTTCGGTTGCGGCGTCTCTTCCGCCACCGGGGCCGACTCGATCAGCTTGGGGATGGGGCGCTGGTAGGTACCTATCCCCTGACAGCCGGAAAAACCGACCAGGATGCGCCAGTCGGGTGCCCCATCTTCGAGACCGACGGCTCCGGCGAGATTGAAGGTGAAATGGGGAGAGATATAGTATTGAAAACCCGTGGAAACTTCCGTGTAGTCGTCGCCGCCGGCCACCTTGCTCGTGCGCCACTCCCCCTCGGCGATGAGCCGCAAACGACCGGTGGGAAAAAACTCGATGCCACCGCCCCCGACGATCTGGTCGTCGTAATTGACGCCCCGGGGACTTTCGGTGCTCACATAGCCGCCATTGACATGAAAACCGATGGTGTCGAGCTTCAGTGAGGCAATGATCCGGCTCATGAAGTCGGTCAGGCCGTCGATCTCGGGGTTGTCGGAGATGGTGCGCAGGGCCTGCCCCTCGATGGCCATCTTGAACCGGGAAGAGCGTTTGCCCAGGAAACGGATCTTGGCCCCCAGGTTGGTGGCTCCCCGTCCGCTGGCAAGGTCGTCGTCATTGAACAGCAGGTTGGGATAGGAGCCATACATTTCGAAGAAGGTACCCAGACCGATGGTGATGCCGACCGGCACGATCAGGGCGTCGTTGCCGTCCTTGTCGAGGTAGGAATAGTTGCACCAGATCCCGATACAGATGTTGCCGGCATTGAGGGTTTCCGCCGTCGGCTGTGAAATCAGGCCCGTGGCACCATACTGGGTCGGGACAGCCCGGGCGGTTCCGGCGGCCGTCGTCAGCAAAAGGCAAACAAAAAAAAGAAAACTTTTCTTCATAAGTCCCCTTCCGGCAAGGAACGTCACTTGAAATATCGGCACATTATTAACATTCCAAAAGATTGAAATCAATTCGGTCTTCGCCGGTCGTCCGGCCCGCCAGGCAAAACTGCCCGTAGTGAGTCAATCAAGGAGCATGCCAAAGAAATGCCTTTTGCCTGGCGCGGCAAACGGCGGCATCTCATCAATGGAGGCAAGGCGTTCGGGTGGAGTTAGGAGCGAATATCTCATTGAAAATCGAAGACTTACAAAGCCGGATGACAGGAAGGAAATCATTGTGTGTCACGGGGGCGAAAGGAACCGCCGCCCCGGGCGGTTCCGGCAGGCAAAAAAAGACCGGGGAGAACCCCGGTCTTTCGGTCATATGGCTTAACCGGACACAAAAAGACGCCCATCGGACCCGTCGGGCGGGACCGGTCCGGACGGTCAGCCCTGGCGACCGTTGTTGACGCGTTCGCGCAGCTCCTTGCCGACCTTGAAGAAAGGCAGTTTTTTCGGCTTGACCTGAATGATTTCACCGGTCTTGGGATTGCGCCCCATGTAGGCCTTGTAGTCCTTGACGACAAAGCTGCCGAAGCCGCGGATCTCGATCCGTCCGCCCTCGACCAGGGTTTGCGCCATGGAGTCGAAGATGAGATTGACGATCTCTTCCGCCTTCTTGTAGGTCAGGCTCTTGGCGTCGGCCAGGGCTTCCACCAGTTCCGATTTGTTCATGGGTCCTCCTCGAGCTGTTGGCGAGGCGGATGACAGGATGCCACCCGGCAGTGCGTGGAGCACTCTATTGCCCTGAATTTACTGTTAGAAATATACAGACAGGAGGACGGCTGTCAACAGAGGGGATGATTTTCCCGTTCAGGACAGTTCGCTCAGGTGGGCCAGAACCTGCTGCTCCAGTTCGGCGGAAAGGTTGCCCGCCGCGGCGATACCGGCCAGAATCTGCCTGGCCTCCCGTTTCCAGCCGCGCCGAATATAGACCTCGGAAATGCGCAAGGGCCAGCGCGGATTGGCGGGGTCCTGCCGACCGGCGGCCTTGAAGCTCTCCAGCGCCCGGTCGAGATGCCGTCCGCGGCGCAACCAGAACTCGGCCAGAAGCGGATGCACGGTGCCGCCACAGCCGACGGTCGGCAGGCTGGTCAGCAGTGCCTCTGCTCGCTCATCCTCTCCCCTTTCCTCAAGCAGTTGCGCCAGCATCTGCAGCAGTTCGGCCTGGGCCTCGCCATCCCGGAGCGCGATCTCGCCCCAGCGGAGCACGTCGTCAGGACGCTGCCGGCGCCAGGCCAGCCGCGCCAGCAACTGAGCAGCGAAGCCACGCATGGCCGGGTTGTCCACCAGCCTTTCCAAACGCGCGGGCAGTTCGTCGATGGCGACACCACGCGAAAACAGCTCGAAGAGCAGCTCCCAGGCATGCCGCAACTCCGGCGCCAGTCCGACACTCCGCTCCAGGCAGTCGCGACCGGCCTCGAGGTGGTCACAGCGGCAGAGCGCGGCTCCCAGTTCATAGTAGTAATGGGCGTCCCGTTCGTCTGCCGGACATTGTTCGAACAGCCTGCAGGCCGCTTCGTCCTCGCCACGGTTGGCGGCCAGCAGTGCCTCCCGAAAGAGCGTCGATTTGCCGCGATAGGCGGTGGACAGTTCTTCCGGCAGGGCGGCGAGAAACAGCTCCCATTCCTCGTCCGCGGCCAGACCGCCCTCGGTTGCAGGCTCAGAAACGGCCGCCTCGTTGCCGTCGCTGCGGCGCGCGCAATCGGCCATCGTGGCGTCCGTCTCCCCTGCGGCGCCGGCAGCCGTCCTCAGTCCGGCAAGCTGCGCGTCGCTGGCACCGTACTCCTTCGCCAGGGCCAGGTGCTCTTCAAACGCGGCGAGATCCCCCTGCGAACGGCGCAGCCTGGCTTCTTCCAGGTTGCGTTCGCACAGAATCGCCCTGGCCCGGGGCAGCAGCTCGTCGAAGGGAGCGGTCTGCTCCAGGCCATGTTCCCGGCACAGCAGAATGAAACGGGCATGGTCGCCCTGATCGAAGGCCCGTTGCGCCAGGACCGCCGGATCCTTGCCGCCGAGCAGTTTCCGCAGAAAGGACATGCTGTCTCCCCGAAACGGCTAGATGGTGGTGAACGGTGACAGGGTCCAGATAACCTTCGCCTCGCCGTCGCCGACGTTGATCCAGCGGTGCGGCAGATGCGACTTGAAGCTGAGACTGTCACCGGGGTGAAGCAGAAAGACTTCCCGGCCGACGACGACCTGCAGCCGCCCCTCGAGCAGGTAGATCAGCTCGTCGCCGGGATGGTACATCTGGTTTTCGCCGCTGCGTCCCCCCCTGGGAATGGTGCAGAGAAAAGAAGTGAATTGCGGATCGCGCAGGCCGGAGGTGAGCGACTCGGTCAGCATGTTGCGCTCGTCCTCGTAGACCGTCGTGTCCCTTTCGCCCGGGAGGGTATGGACGATCTCGTGGGTGGTCGTCACTTCCTCGACGAAATAGTTGATGCTCTTGTCGAATACCTTGGCCAGTTTCATCAGGATCTCGACCGAGGGGATGGTCAGCCCCCGTTCGATACGCGAGATCATGTTGGAGGAGACCTTCGACGCTTCGGCCAGTTCCTGGATGGTCATGTCCGACTTCAGCCGGATTGCCTTGAGTTTCTTGCCGACGATTTTCTTGATTTTCATGATGACAGGACTGTTTTCAAATGGCTGGAATTCAGGCGCCGACGGCCTCGTCGGTGCGGGCCGGTTGCGCGACGTCGGGAGCCGGAGAAACCACCCAGAGCACCAGGGTCCGGCCGTCGTGCAGGTTCTTCCAGCGATGGGGCAGCGAGGCCTTGAAAACGATGGAGTCGCCCTCCTCGAGGAGATAGCTGGCATCCTCGATGACGAACTCCATGCGCCCCTTGACCACCAGGGCGAATTCCTCGCCGGTATGGACCATCCCGCCCTGGCCGCTGTCGCAGCCGGCTTCGAGCGTGTCATAGAAGACGGCGAACCCCGGGTCGCGCAATCCCTGGGTCAGGCTGGTGATCTGGTGTTTGTCCTCGAAGAAGAAGATCGGCTCGCCCTCCCCCCGCCGGGTGTGGATGACCGTGCTGCCGGTCTCGGCTTCCTCGACGAAGTAATTGATGCTCATGCCAAAGGCTCCCGCCAGCTTGACGAGAATTTCGACCGAGGGTATCGTCAACCCCCGTTCGATGCGGGAAATCATGTTGGACGAGACATTGGAGGCCGCGGCAAGCTCCTGAATTGTCATGTCGTTTTTCAGCCTTGTGGCCTTGAGCTTCTTGCCGATGAGCTTCTTGATCATGTTCCCAACCCCTGCAGAAAATGAGATTGTGTTCTAGCATCTAAAATCCGACCTGTCAATACGATCTGAGACGATTCAACCCACAAATGGTATTCTCCTCAGGAAACCTTTTGTCAACCAGTGTCTTCCTTCAGGTTGACAAAAGGGCCGGCCGGCCGTATGTTGGGCATCATTTCAGCGCGAGGGAGTGACGGCCGCCATGAACAAGAAACCTGCAGTCCAATTCATCGAACTGGCCCAGAAGTGCGCCGAGGGGTACACCCTGAGCGAAGGCGAGGCGATGGCCCTGCTCGAAGCCCGGGGGGCGGATCTGACCCTGGCCGTGGCCGGCGCCCACTGGCTGCGCGAGCGGGCCTTCGGCAACCGGGTCGAGCTCTGTTCCATCATCAACGCCAAATCGGGCCGCTGTCCCGAAAACTGCGCCTTCTGCGCCCAGTCGGCCCATTACAGGACCGAGGCGCCGGTCTACGGCCTGAAGGACGTGGAGGCGATCGTGGCCGGCGCCCGCCAGGCGGAACGGGAAGGCTCCCACTGCTACGGCATCGTCACCTCCGGCACCCGCATCAGCGATCCCCGCGAGTGGGAAACCATCTTCGAGGCCATCCGCCGGATCCGGGCCGAGACGGGCATCGATCCCTCCGCCTCTCTGGGGATTCTCGACGAACCGACCGCCCGCAGGCTGGCGGCGGCCGGCTGTGTTACCTACCATCACAACCTGGAAACGGCCCGCAGCCACTTCCCGGAGATCTGCACCACCCATGACTACGAAGAGGATGTGGAGACGGTACGGGTTGCCAAGAAGGCGGGCATGAAGGTCTGTTGCGGCG
>CAYTVY010000038.1:0-6064 GCA_964441925.1 uncultured Geothermobacter sp. | reverse complement strand
GATGTGGAGACGGTACGGGTTGCCAAGAAGGCGGGCATGAAGGTCTGTTGCGGCGGCATCTTCGGGCTGGGTGAAAGCCTCGAGCAGCGTGCCGAACTCGGCTTCACCCTGCGCGAACTCGACGTCGATTCGGTGCCGGTCAACTTTCTCAATCCGGTTGCCGGCACCCCGCTGGAGGGCAAGTCGGAACTGACGCCCCTGGACTGCCTGCGCATCATCGTCCTGCTGCGCTACCTGCTGCCCGAAAAGCGCATCTCGGTCTGCGGCGGCCGCGAACCCAACCTGCGTGAATTCCAGTCATGGATGTTCGCCGCCGGGGCCAGCGGCACCATGGTCGGCAACTACCTGACCACCTCCGGCCGGGACCGGGAAACCGACCTGCAGCTCTTCCGCGACGCCGAGGTCGAGGTCGATGGCTGCTGCTGACCGTCCCCGCGGCCTGTTCGTCACCGGCACCGACACCGGCGTGGGCAAGACCCTGGTCGGCGCCGCCCTGGCCCGCCTGCTGGCGCAGCGCGGCCTGAAGGTCGGTGTTTGCAAACCGGTGGAGAGCGGTGTCCCCGAACCCGACCTGCCGGGACCGGACGCCCGGCTTCTCGCCCGGGCCGCCGGCTGCGACGCACCGGCCGACATCATCGCCCCCTACCGCCTGCGCCGGCCGCTGGCCCCCGACCAGGCCGCCCACACGGACGGCATCCGGATCGACACCGGCGTCATCGAACAGGCGGTGGCCCGGCTGGCCGCATCCCATGATTTTCTGCTGGTGGAAGGCGCCGGCGGACTGATGGCGCCCCTGACCGGAGGATTTCTGATGGCCGACCTGGCCAGGCTGCTCGGCCTGCCGCTGCTGATCGTCGCCCGGCACGATCTGGGCACCATCAACCACACCCTGCTGACGACCTTCGCCGCCCGCCGGATGGAACTGCCGGTGGCGGGCATCATCCTCAACCGGCTGCCGGCGCATCCCGACGAGGCACAGCGCAACGCGCCGCACGCCATTGCCTCGCTGGCATCGGCCGAACTGCTGGCCTCCCTGCCCGAGGTTGCGGGCGAACCGATCCGGCAGGTGGAGGCTTTGGCGGCCCATCTGCAGGACAGTCCCGCCCTGCCCTGGCTGCTGGCGGCGATCGGCCTGCCGCTCTGAAGCAGGCCTACGGCCGGGGAATCTCGAACAGATAGCCCTCCGTCTCCAGAACGACCCCGAAGCGGGTGATCTCGCGAATGGTAAGCCCAGGGGCCGGCCGATCGCCCTGGCGCAGCAGCTTGCCGTCCAGGCGGACCATCCGCCGCCCGGGATCGGCGGCATAGAAATGCAGACTCAGCTCCAGCGGCGGCAGGGTGCGCCGAACCGACGGCGGCAGGGCGTCGAGGCTGAGGATCTTCCGCTGTGCCGTCACCGGCCGCCCCTTTCCGGCCGTCTCTTTCCTGGCCACCCGCTTCGTGTCCACCGGCGGCATGACGGCCATGGGAATCGCCCCGGAATCGGGGCGCGAGACGCCGGCCGGCATCCCTTTGCCGGCCGTACCCTGACCTTTCGCCGCCGCTGCCGGACCCGGCGACGGCTTGCCGACCGGCACAGACTCTCCGGTCGCTGGTGACGGCGGCCTGCTCTTGCGGCCGGCGGCGCCTGCGGCCGCCGTCTCCCCCGCCGGCCGGGTTTCGGCAGCGGCCGTTTCGGAGTGAGAGGGCGCCGGTGGCGCCGGACGCTGCCACACCCCCCACAAAACCAGCAGCGCCGCATTGAGCAACAGGGCCGGCACCAGCAGCCGGGGCCAGAGGGAACGTCTGTTCTCCGGGGCCGCCAGATGGGCCGCCGACACCTCGACACCTTCGCTGGCCCGTCGTTTCTGCTCGGCCTTCTTCAGACTGTCAAGAATGTAGCTCATGGTCGTTCAACCATCTTTCGCCGCAGATAGACCATCCGGCCGGAGCACCCCGGAAGCGTGCTTCGCCGATGGCGCCAGATCATGGAAAGAAAGGGAACCGAGCAGCAGACAGCCGGCGAGCAGAACGACCGGCCACCAGCGATGCAGGGCGCCGGCCGGCCGGCCGAGAACCTCGGCCGCGGCCCGGCGCAGGATCCGCCGCGACACCTCGTGCCGTCCCTCGCACCAGGCCCCCAGCAACGCCCGGTCGCAGATGACGTTGATCAGTCGGGGAATACCGCCGCTCAGCCGGGCAAGCAGCCGCAACGCCCCGGAGGTGAAAACCGGCCGCGCGACGCCGGCCGCGCGCAGACGGTGATTCACGTAGGCCGCAATTTCGGCGCCAGGCAACGCCTCGAGATGAAAACGCGCCGTGATACGCTGCGAGAGCTGCCGCATCTGCCGGGTCGCCAGCAGATGCTTCAGTTCCGGCTGACCGATGAGAATGATCTGCAACAGCTTGCGCCGGCTGGTTTCGAGGTTGGTCAGCAGCCGGATCTGTTCGAGGACACCGGGCGAAAGCCCCTGCGCCTCGTCGATGATGAGCACCGGATTGCGGCCGGCGGCATGTGCCCTGAGCAAAAAGGCATTGATGGCGTCGATCAGGGCCTTGTTGTTGACCGCACGTTGCGGTCGGGCAATGCGGAATTCGTCACAGATGGTTGCCAGCAGCTCCCGTTCCGTCAATCCGGGGTTGACGATGTAGGCCACCTGGACCCGGGCGGGAAGCTGTTCCAGCAGACAGCGGCAGACCGTGGTCTTGCCGGTGCCGACCTCACCGGTCAACAGCACGAAACCGCCGGTGCGCACCCCGTAGATCAGGTGTGCCAGCGCTTCCCGGTGCTGCTTTGACAGGTAGAGATACCGGGGGTCCGGAGCGATGGAAAACGGCGGTTCCCTGAATCCGAAATGTTCCGTGTACATGATTGGTGTGGACCGTTCTCCAGCCGGCGGCTGGCACGCCGGCCGGTCCGTCGATCTGCGCCGGCGCCGGAGGACCGAAGCCGCCGGGCCCGGAATGACTTCTGACCGGTTGTCACTTTAACCTGAATCGGTGAGCTTGTCACCGGCGAACCTAAAACCTAAGGGTGCGCCTTAGATTTTTGAAAACCGCATTCAGGCCAAGCACCTGCACTCTTCATCCGGCACAAACCCACCGATTCAGGTTTAACAGTATTTCCCCGCCGGCTCAACGCCGCCGTCCGGCGAAGTTGACAGAGCGACGGCAGAAAGGATAGCCTGCGCAATGACAGACAGCCCCGCAACCCCAAGCAGAAAAGAAGGAGCCATCATGTTCAAAGCCGAGACCGGAGACACGGTCACCGTCAACTATGTCGGCAAACTGGCCGACGGCACCGTTTTTGACTCGTCCGAAGGGCGCGATCCGCTGAAATTCATCATCGGCCGGCAGGAGGTCATCGCCGGTTTCGACCGCGCCGCCCTCGGCATGGTCACGGGCGAGAAGAAAACGGTGACCATCCCCTGCGACGAGGCCTACGGTCCCGTTCACGAAAATCTGATCGAAACCGTCGAGCGCAGCATGCTGCCGGAGGATCTCGAGCTGGTCGAAGGCGGTCAGCTGCAGGTGACGCGCGAAGACGGCCAGGTGATGTATTTCATGATCGATGCGGTGACCGTCGATACCGTCACCCTCAATGCCAACCACCCCCTGGCCGGCAAGGAACTGACCTTCGAGATCGAAATGCTCGATATCAAGAAAAAGCCGGTTTAGCCCGTCCCGTAACGATTCCATGTCTGCAAGATGCCGTCAACGAGGGATGGGCCGGCTGCTCGGCCGGCTCATCCTTTTTCCGTGCCTGCTCGTTGCCCTGGCCTTCAGTCCGCTGTGGGCCGAAGAAAGCAAGGAGACGAGCGTCAAGCTGCGCAAGCAGCGGCCGCCGCGGGAGCCGGAGGAGAGCATCCTCGATCTCACCTTCGGCGCCCCGCCTCCGTTGGCCACCGAGCGGGGCATCCTGATCATCGACGCCTTCTTCGACCGCAACGGCAACGGCCGGCACGATCCGGGAGAAGATGTGCTCGAGGACGTCATCACCTGTACCCTCGACGGCATCGACTACAAGGTGCCGGCCTTCATTCCCGGGCTCGATTACCAGGAAACCTTCGAACTGAGCTGCCGGGGTGACGACTACCTGCCGATCCTCGCCGACAGTCAGGTTTTCGTCGGCAAGCGGGGGCAGATCCTCCATCTCAACCTCCCCTGCCGGCGTCCCGACGCCGTGAAACGACCGGCCAACGGGCGTTGACTCAACGTTCCATGCTGACCAGCCTGCTGCCATCCCTGTCGAGCATCGCCGCCCTGTTGGCCCTGCTTTTCTGGCCGCAGGTTCGTGCCCAGGCCGCTCCCTATCTGCCACTGCTGCCGCCGCTGGTCCTGGCCGGCGGCCTGTTGCTGGCCTGGCGCTTCAATCGTGGTCGCCCGGCGCTGGCCCTGCTGGGGCTGGCGGCCACCGCCGTCCTGCTTCGACTGGCGCCGCCGGTGCTCGATCGGGAACTGCTGACCCGTGGGCTGTCGGTTCTGCTGCCCGGCCTGCTGACACTCCTGCTGCTGTTGCCCGAGCGTGGCCTGGTCAGCCGCTCGGGGATGGTACGCCTCACCGGACTGACGACGGGGTTCGCCGGACTGGTACTGGCCGTCTGGCAGCGACCCGTCATGACCGCCACCCTGTTGCGTTTCGAATTCACCCCGCTGCCGCAGCTTCCCTTCCCGCTGCCGCCCCAGCCGCTGCTGCTGTTCTGGGCACTGCTCTTGCTGGCGGGACTCGCCTGGACCATCCGCCAGCCGGGTCCGATCGAACCGGCCCTGCTGACGGCGGCCGGGTTGGCCGTTTTCACCCTGCAGTGGCCCGGTCTTCTTGAACCGGAGGTCGGGCTGGCCCTGGCCGGACTGGCCCCGGCCCTGGCCATCATCGAGGTTTCCCACAACCTGGCGTTTTCCGATGAACTGACCGGACTGCCGGGCCGCCGGGCCCTGAACGAGGCTTTGCGGCAGATCTCCGGCCGCTACACCCTGGCCATGATCGACATCGATCATTTCAAGGCTTTCAACGACCGCTACGGACACGACGTCGGCGACCAGGTGCTGAAGATGGTGGCCGGCCATCTTGCCCGGGTTCCGGGCGGACGGGCCTACCGTTACGGCGGCGAGGAATTCGCCATCCTCTTCGGTGGTCGGGACCGGAGCGAGGCCGAAAAGATCCTCGACAGCCTGCGAAGCGGCATCGAGAGCGCCGGTTTCATCCTGCGGCGGCTGCAGCGGCCGCGCCGGAAACCGCAGCGGCCGAAGAAGGCTCCGGACCGGAAACGGCTGTCGGTCACGGTCAGTATCGGCGTGGCTGAACAGATCAGGGGTGAACGACCCGACGAGGTCGTCAAGCGGGCCGACCAGGCGCTCTACCGGGCCAAGAGATCCGGCCGGAACCGGGTCTGCGTCGCGGGCTAGAAACGGACCGCACGTCCGGACCGGCGCCGCCGGCGTTCCGGCTCGGCGGGTCAGGACATTCCGGAGGGGAGAATCCGGGGGGTCAGCGGCCGGTCTCCATGCCGGCGACTTCGGCCCACTGGCCACCAGTGACGGCGGGCAGGCTTTCGACGGGGACGGCAACGGCCGAGCGGGGCGTCCCGGCCGCCGGATAGACGGTGGCGTGGTGCCGGAGGCGCGCATCGAGATAGAGGGGAATCTCCGGCGGCAGCAGGAAGGGGCAGACACCCCCCGGCGGATAACCGACCGTTGCGATCACCTTGTCCGCCGACAGCAGACGGACCTTGCCGCTGAGACCACTGGCCCTCTTGATACGGGCGGAGTTGATACGGGTGTCGCCGGCCGCCAGCACCGCGACCGTGCGCTGGCCGATGGACAGCAGGATGGTCTTGGCGATCTCGCCGACCGTGCAGCCGACCACCCTGGCAGCGGTTTCGGCTGTCGGTGTCGGCTGCTCGTATTCCATCACCTGCAGTCCGAACCGGGACAGGTAAGCCTTGACTTCACTGATGGCGGGCATGATCCGTCCTTCGTTTTTCGCTGCCGTTCACCGGCCGGCGCGGGCCAGCAGCCGGCCGATGGCATCGTTCAGTTCGGTCGGCCGCAGGCGGGCCTCGGCCACCAGCAGCCCCCAGGTCGT
>CAYTVY010000037.1:0-20266 GCA_964441925.1 uncultured Geothermobacter sp. | reverse complement strand
CCGGCACCTCGACCAGCGGACCGATCACGGCGGCAAAGGCCACGCCGGAGTCGAGCCCGAACACCGCCACCGCCACCGCGATCGCCAGCTCGAAATTGTTGCCGGCCGCAGTGAAGGCGACGGTCGCCGTCCTGCTGTAGTCCGCCCCGCTTTTGACTCCCATCCAGAAGCTGACCAGGAACATCAGCACGAAATAGACCAGCAGCGGAATCGCGATGCGCACCACGTCGAGGGGAATCGAGACGATCAGCTCCCCCTTGAGACTGAACATGACCAGGATGGTGAACAGCAGCGCCACCAGGGTGAGCGGACTGATTCTGGGGATGAACTTCTGTTCGTACCAGGCACGTCCCTTCGTCTTGAGCAGAACGAAACGGGTGGCCATTCCGGCAACAAAGGGGATACCAAGATAGATGGCGACACTTTCGGCAATCTGGCCGATGGACACCTGCACAATGGCACCCTCAAGGCCGAACAGCGGCGGCAGGACGGTGACGAAGAACCAGGCGTAGAGCGAATAGAAGAGCACCTGGAAGACCGAGTTGAAGGCCACCAGGCCGGCACAATATTCGGTATTTCCCTTCGCCAGTTCGTTCCAGACGATGACCATGGCGATACAGCGCGCCAGGCCGATCATGATCAGTCCGACCATGTATTCGGGATAGTTGTGCAGAAAAACGATGGCGAGAATGAACATCAGCACCGGGCCGACGACCCAGTTCTGCAGCAGGGAAATGCCGAGAATCCTCCGGTTGGCGAAAACCTCGCCCAGCTCCTCGTAACGCACCTTGGCCAGCGGCGGATACATCATCAGGATCAGGCCGACGGCGATGGGGATGTTGGTGGTGCCGACCGAGAAGGCATTGACGACATCCTTCACGCCTGGAAAGAGCCAGCCGACTCCGACGCCGACGAACATGGCGAGGAAGATCCACAGGGTCAGGTAGCGGTCGAGGAAGGAGAGTTTTTTCGTCAGTCCGTGCTGCATGATGAAAACCTTTCGTAAAATCGGCCTCGCGCAGAAACGCAGAAGCGCAGAGAAAAGCAAAAGCCTTTAAGAAAACGGATTCTTTTGGCTTTTACCTGAATCAGTGGGTTTGTGCCGGATGAAGAGCGTAAGTGCTTGGCCTGAATGCGGTTTTCAAAAATCGTAAGGCGCACCCTTAGGTTCGCCGGTGATTTTTGGAAGGCGCAGGCAGGTCAATGGCTTGCGCTATTCGCCGGTGACAAGCTCACTGATTCAGGTTTTACTGAAGGGGCGTCTGCGCTTTCTGCGTCTTGAGTGAGCAAAGCGAACGGGTGCGAGAATAAATCTTTGCCCCCGGCGGCGGCCCTGGCGACTTGGCGGCTAATCGTTTTCCAGTTCCTTGCGGAAAAAATCCCCCAGCCGCTCGCGGATCGCGTCCCGCACCCGGCGGTAGACATTGAGTACCTCTTCCTCGCTGCCGGTCGCTTTCGGCGGATCGTCGAAACCGATGTGGATCCGCTGTACGCCGCCGAAAAAGAGCGGACACTTCTCATTGGCGTCGCCGCACAGGGTGATGACGTAATCGAACGTCTCACCTTCATACCGGCTGATGTGGTCGGAGCTGTTGCCGGAAATGTCGATGCCGATTTCCATCATCACCTGCACCGCCTTCGGATTCAGCCCGTGCGGTTCGGTCCCGGCGGAAAAGGCTTCGATCCGTCCGGCGAAGTCATGGTTGATCAGCCCCTCGGCCATCTGGCTGCGGCAGGAGTTGCCGGTGCACAGGAAGAGAACACGTCTTGGAGTCATGTGGGTAAAACCTTTCACCTGGATCCGTGGGCTTGTGCCGGATGAAGAGTGCAGGCGCTTGGCCTGAATGCGGTTTGCAAAAATCGCAAGGCGCACCCTTAGGTTCGCCGGTGATTTTTGGGAAGCGCAGGCAGGTCAATGGCTTGCGCTATTCGCCGATGACAAGCTCACTGATTCAGGTTTCAATTCGGCCTCGCGCAGAAACGCGGAGGCGCGGTGTCAAGCTATTTTTAGAAAAAAAACTCTCGGGCTCCCTTTTCATGATGACGAATCAAAGGGGTTTTCCTTGGGGCTCTGCGTTTCTGCGCGAGACAAGAACAACGCTTCAACCACACTCCGCCCCGTTCTTCCTCTCCAGGTATCCCCTCAGCACCTGCAGGTCGTCCCGGGCGCGTTCACAGTCGGTCATGCGCGCCAGCAGCGGATCGAGCAGGAGCCGGGCCTGCGCGTCGCCGGTCAGCCGGTAGTACATCCAGCTGCCGCGACGCCGGTCGTCCACCCAGCCGGCCCGGCGGAGAATGGCGAGATGCCGCGATACGGTCGACTGCGGCAGGCCGAGCACGGCGAACAGGTCACAGACGCAGAGCTCGTCATCACGCAGCAGGTTGAGAATCCGCAGGCGGGTCGTATCTCCCAGGGCCTTGAGCTGGTCACAGAATGTCTTCATGGAACATATGATATCCGGATATCCGGATTTCATGCAAGAACGATTTTCCCGCACACCCGACTCGCCCCCCCGACGAAAAAAGGGCGACCGAAACGGCCGCCCTTTTTTTCGTGTGCTGCAAGTAGTGGGACGTCAGTCGACCTGCGGCCCGTACTGGGCAAAGTCGACGTCGCCCTCGACCTGGTACTTCTTGAAGTTCTCGATGAACATGCCGGCCAGCTTGCGGGCGGTGGCGTCAAAGGCCTCCTTGTCGGCCCAGGCGTTGCGCGGATTGAGCAGACTGCTGTCGACTCCGGGCAGGGCCTTGGGAATGTGCAGCTTGAAGAAGCGGGTCTGCTCGAACTCGGCGTCGTTGATCGAACCGTCGAGAATGGCGTTGATGCAGGCGCGGGTGGCCTTGATGCTCATCCGCTGGCCGACACCATAGCCACCACCGGCCCAGCCGGTGTTGACCAGGTAGGCGTTAACGCCGTGCTTCTCCATCTTCTCGCCGAGCAGCTTGCCGTAGACGGTCGGATGCAACGGCAGGAAGGCCTCGCCGAAGCAGGCCGAGAAGGTCGCCTGCGGTTCGGTGATGCCGCGCTCGGTCCCGGCCACCTTGGCGGTGTAGCCCGAGAGGAAATAGTACATCGCCTGCTCCTTGGTCAGCTTGGAGACCGGCGGCAGCACGCCGAAGGCGTCGCAGGTGAGGAAGATGATGTTCTTGGGATGGCCGCCCTTCAGGCTCGGCTCGTGGTTCGCGATGTGCTCGATCGGGTAGGAGACCCGGGTGTTCTCGGTCTTGGAGCCGTCGGCGAAATCGATCACCCCGTTGGCGTTGGCGACCACGTTCTCGAGCAGGGCGTTGCGGCGGATGGCGTTGTAGATCTCCGGCTCGTTCTCGGCCGAGAGGTTGATGCACTTGGCGTAACAGCCGCCCTCGAAGTTGAAGATGCCGTCATCGTCCCAGCCGTGTTCGTCGTCGCCGATCAGCTTACGGTTGGGATCGGTCGACAGGGTGGTCTTGCCGGTACCGGAAAGACCAAAGAAGAGAGCGACATCACCTTCCTTGCCGACATTGGCGCTGCAGTGCATGGAGAGAATCCCCTGCAGCGGCAGCCAGTAGTTCATCATGGTGAAGATGCCCTTCTTCATCTCGCCGCCGTACCAGGTGCCGCCGATGATGGCGACATTCTTCTCGATGTTGAAGATGATGAAGACCTCGGAGTTCAGGCCGTGCTTCCGCCATTTCTCGTTGCTCAGGTTGCTGGCGTTGTAGACCCTGAAGTCGGGCGTGAAGTTCTCCAGTTCGGCCGCCGCGGGGCGGATGAACATGTTCTTGACGAAATGCGACTGCCAGGCGAACTCGGTGATGAACCGGACCTGCTTACGGGTCGCCGGGTTGGCGCCGCAGAAACCGTCGGTGACATAGAGATCCTTGCCGGAGAGGTAGTCGATGACATCGGCGTAGAGCTCGTCGAAAATCTCCGGGGACACGGGCTGGTTGATGCTGCCCCAGGCGATGTTGGCCGCCGAGGGATCCTGCTTGACGAAATATTTATCCTTGGGCGAGCGGCCGGTGAACTTGCCGGTATCGACCATCATGGTGCCGTTTTCCGATACCTGGCCTTCCTTCCGGTCCTGCTCGTGCAGGAAGAGTTCCTCGTAGCTCAGGTTGTGATAGATCTTGCCGACGCTTTTGAGACCAAGTTGCGCGGCATCAGGTCCGTTCGTTTGCATTTCTGCCCCCTTGCATCCTGGTTTTTCCGCCCATGGCGGAGATAGTGCCGAAAAGGAAAAGCCCGATCCCAGGAACCGAGACCCTTGCACTCGGCTCGACCCGGTAAATCAGGCTGGTCTGCTGGCGCCATAAGGGGATCGGAGGTCGGGCGGCGCCAAATGCTGCCAAGAATACGCCTGCCCGCGGCAGGGGTCAACACCCTGCTGCCAACTTTTTCCCCACGGCCGCCCATTATAGCCGTTTTAAGAAAAATAAAAAGGTTGGTTTTGCCAAAATCCGCTACCGGCACAATCCTCCCGGCTGTCACCCACGATGGCAGGGGGACTCAGGGCGTTTTCCCGTCCGCCCGCCGGCGCAGGTAGGCGACCAGCTGCCAGATCTGCTCGTCGGAAAGGTAGGGTCTCCAGCCCGGCATCACCGAACCGCGGGAAAGATAGGGCTCGACCGTCTTGCCCCGTTCAATCCGCCAGAAGAGATAGGCCGGATCGATGTCGCGGTAACGGGGCTCGCCAAAGGTGGGAGCGGGAGGCTCGAAAAAGACGGCCCGCGGCGAGCGTCCTTCATGCGGGTGACCGTGACAGGAGGCGCATCGGCCGGCAAACATGGCGGCACCGGCCCGGATGGCGGTCTCGTCGGCCAGCAGCCCGGACGGAACCGGACGATGCGGATAAGCGGGACGCTGCTCCCGGCAGGCAACCAGCAAGGACAGAACCAGCAAAACCCGGATCAGGCGTTGCATTGGCCAGACCTCCCCAAAAAGAACCGGGACCGCCGAAGCGGTCCCGGTTCTCCCTGTTCTCAGGCGGCGATTTCCTCCGGCCGGCAGCCCCAGGCCGCCAGTTCGTCGACCACCGCCTGCACGACCCTGGACACGGCCGGCGCCACCGCCGGGCTCAGCTCCATCTTCATCTCGATCGAAGCGGGCTGCACCCCCCAGACCACCAGGTCCGGCGGGCAGTACCCCTGCAGTTCGGCAACCGCCAGCAGATCCTGCACCCCCATCTGGTGCACCGAAAGCTTGCTGGCGAAGGCCCGCGGCACCTCCTCGCCCTCGAGGCGAAAGACCTCTCCGGGAGACTGCCGCATGTCGATGGCATCGACGATCAGCAGCCGTTCGA
Source organism: uncultured Geothermobacter sp. (assembly GCA_964441925.1). Classification (GTDB taxonomy): domain Bacteria; phylum Desulfobacterota; class Desulfuromonadia; order Desulfuromonadales; family Geothermobacteraceae; genus Geothermobacter. The sequence goes on along the minus strand of CAYTVY010000037.1, from coordinate 14,984 downwards.
CGCCCTCCAGGTGCGGCAGCAAATCGAGCCCCAGGGTACCACCGTCGAGCACCCGGACATCGTCCGGAAAACGGTAACGGCGCTGCAGCTGTTCGACCACCCGGATGCCGAAGCCGTCGTCGCTCATCAGGCTGTTGCCGATACCGAGGACCAGAACCCGCATCAGAGATCCTCGGGCTCGACGAACTTGTAGCCGCCGAAAATCGAGCTGAGGGTGCCGTTCTTCTCCTTCACGTCCATCAGCCAGGCGCTGTAGACATGATGGATGGCGAAGCCGATCAGCAGCCACATGACGATATGATGGACCAGCCGCAGCCCCTGGTTGCCGAAGGCGACCAGCACCGGGTTGAGAATGGCGTCCCAGCCGCTGCCCGGCGCAAACTGCCCATAGAGGGCGAAGCCGCTGACGATCTGCACCAGATAAAGGATGAAGACCGCCGAGTAGGCCATCGCCGCCAGGGCGTTGTGCCCGACCTCATAGGGGGGCTTCTTGGCCAGGAACGTATAGTACTTGAACGTTCCGATGATCCGCCGCCAGCCGCTGACCGTCGCCCAGGGAAAGAACTCCCGCCAGGAGGCGTGGTGATTGCCGACGAAACTCCAGATCAGCCGGGCCAGCACCGACAGGGCGAAGGCGTAGGCGAACCCGAAGTGCACCGCCCGCATGATGCCCATGACATAGGCACTGGTGCTGCTGACGGTCACGAAGGGGGCACCGATGTAGAACCCGGTGACCGACAGCACCAGGATGCTGATCACGTTCACCCAGTGCGTGATCCGGACCGGCCACTCCCAGACATAGCGTATCTGCAACATGACGCGTCTCCTTGCCTAAAGGGCCTTGACCTTGATCAGTTCGTTCCCCTGACCGTCCATGACATGCACCGCGCAGGCGAGACAGGGATCGAAGGAATGGATGGTCCGCAGGATCTCCAGCGGCTTCTTCTCGTCGGCGATCGGCGTACCGACCAGGGCGGCCTCGTAGGGGCCCATCTGGCCGGCGGCGTCACGCGGCCCGGCGTTCCAGGTCGAGGGCACCACCGCCTGGTAGTTGGCGATACGGCCGTTCTCGATGCGGATCCAGTGGCCCAGCGCCCCGCGCGGCGCCTCGTGGTAGCCGAAACCCTGGGCCTCCTTCGGCCAGGTGGACGGATCCCACTTCTCGGCGTTGTGGGTCTCGTAGATGCCGCGGGCCATGTTGTCGGCCAGCTGCATCAGCCACTTCTCGTTCATCCGCGCCAGCATCAGGCAGTCGATGCCGCGGGCGGCGGTGCGGCCGAGCGTCGAGAAGAGGGCCTCGGGGCCGACCCCCAGGGTCTTGAGCACATGGCCGACGATCGCCCGGGCATCCTCGTTGCCGGCGGCGTAGGCGACCAGCACCCGCGCCAGCGGGCCGACCTCCATCGGCTGGTCGTTGTAGCGCGGCGACTTGACCCAGGAGTACTTGCCGTCGGTGTCGAGAAAATCGTAGGGCGGTTTCGGCCCGGTGTACTTGTGGTTGGTCTCGCCCTGGTAGGGATGCAGCCCCTTGTCGTCGCCGCCGCTGTAGGTGTACCAGCTGTGGGTGACGTACTCGGTGATCTTCTTCTCGTCCATCTCCAGGACATTGGCCAGGTCCTTGCCCATGATGACACCGCGGGGGAAGTAGAGGCTGCCGGTGCCGCCGCTGTTGTCCATGGGGAAGTCGCCGTAGCTCAGGTAGTTGCCGACGCCGCCGCCGATGGCCGCCCAGTCCTTGTAGAAGGAGGCCACCGCCAGCAGGTCGGGAATGTAGACCTTCTCGACGAACAGGCGGGCCTTCTTCAGCAGCTTCTGCATGTAGGCGATCTTGTCGGCGTTGATCGCGTTCTGGCTGTCGGGGTCGACCGGCACCGCCATGCCGCCGACCAGGAAGGTCTGCGGATGCGGGTTCTTCGAACCGAGAATGGCGTGCACCTTGATGACGTCCTTCTGCCACTCGAGCGCCTCCAGATAGTGGGCGACCGCCATCAGGTTGGCCTCCGGCGGCAGCCGGTAGGCACTGTGCCCCCAGTAGGCGTTCTGGAAGGGCCCGAGGCGGCCGGTCTGGACGAAGGCGGCGATGCGCTCCTTGACCGCCTTGAAGTGCTTGACGCTCGAGTTCGGCCAGTCGGAGATCGACTGGGCCAGCTGGGCCGTCTTCTTCGGGTCGGCCTTGAGGGCGCTGGTGATGTCGACCCAGTCGAGGGCGTGCAGGTGGTAGAAATGGATGACGTGGTCCTGCACGTTCTGGATGCCCATGATCAGGTTGCGGATCAGGCGGGCATTGTCCGGGATCTGGATGTTCAGCGCGTCCTCGACGGCACGGATGCTGGCCATCGAGTGCACGGTGGTGCAGACCCCGCAGAACCGCTGGGTGAAATGGTGGGCATCGCGCGGGTCACGTCCCTTGAGAATGGTCTCGATGCCGCGGAAGGCGGTCGAGGAACTCCAGGCGTTGGCAATCTTGCCGCCTTCCAGCTGCGCCTCGATGCGCAGGTGCCCCTCGATGCGGGTAATCGGATCAACTGCTATTTTCTGGGCCATCGTCTTATTCCTCCTCGATCACCTTGTCTTGTTCCATGTTGTCGCCGCGCCGGAAGCAGCTGGCCACGCCGTGGGCGCCAAAGGCCACGGCGGTGGCGGCCGCCAGGCCGATGCCGATCTTGTCGACGCTCGCCTCGATGCCGAAGCCGGGCACCTTGGGCAGCCGCCGGTAGAAGGGGCTCATGGCGTCCCAGAACTGCGGCTCGGAGCAGCCGATGCAGCCATGCCCCGACATGACCGGCCAGGACACGCCCTCGTTGTAGCGGACCGTCGGGCAGTTGTGAAAGGTCTCCGGCCCCTTGCAGCCGAGCTTGTACAGGCAGTAGCCCTGGCGATGGCCCTCGTCACCGAACGTCTCGGCGTACTGACCGGCATCGAAATGGGCCCGGCGCTCGCAGTTGTCGTGAATCCGTTTGCCATAGGCGAACTTCGGCCGTCCGAGGGCGTCGGTGGCCGGCAACTTGCCGAAGGTGAGGAAATGGACGATGGTCGCCGTCAGATTGACGGCATTGACCGGGCAGCCGGGCAGGTTGACCACCGGCGCGCCCGGCACCAGTTCCATGACCGAGACCGCCCCGGTGGGATTGGGCGCGGCCGCCGGCACCCCGCCGAAGCTGGCGCAGGAACCGACACAGATGGTGGCGGCGGCGTTCTTCACCAGCTCGGTGCAGCTGGCCACCGCGCTCTGGCCGCCGACGGTGCAGTAGACACCCCCGTCATCTTTCGGGATGGCCCCCTCGACCACCAGGATGTACTGCCCCTTGTATTTCTTCATCGCCTGCTTCTTGGCCTCCTCCGCCTGATGGCCGGCGGCAGCCATGATCACCTCGGAGTACTCCAGGGAGATGACGTCGAGAATGATGTCGCCGGCGGTGGGCTGGTTGGCCCGCAAAAAGGCCTCGGAGTCACCGGAGCAGCTCTGGAACTCGACCCAGATCACCGGCACCCGCTTGTCCTCGATGGCCTGGGCGACCTTGGGAACGAAGGTCATCGGCAACGCCATGGCGGCCGTGGTCGCGGTGCAGAACTTGATGAAATCACGCCGGGAAACCCCGCGCTTCTCCCACTTCTGAAGGGTTTCCTCCGGTATGGAACCCTCAAGGGGCATCTGGTCAGGTTTCATGGACTCTTCCTCCTTTCGTCTTGCAGAAGCCCTGTCTCAAACGGAATTAGAAAATGAAATATCGTCAACGTTCTGTTTTTGAAAAGATTGTTCTTTTTTAACCTCTTGGCACACTTCAGCCGCAGGGCACGAATATAACAGTGTTAATACTGTCGGCATCTTCACAGTGTCAAGGAGATTTTCACACGATCGTGTATACGGCATCGCACATCTGGTATGCTTCTACCGTATACGTCAGCACTTTGATGTCCCTCAGTCCAGCCCCTTTTGCCGTGTTGTCCATTTCCCCCATCGCCCGGTGACGTTATAATGGAAGTTCACCGAATCGACACAACGGCGGACAGAAATGGTTTCCTTCATCCTGCTCGAGCATACCGCCGACGTCGGCGTCGAATTACGGGCCGCCACCTTTGCCGGACTGCTGCAGGCCGCCTGCCGCAGCCTGCCCGCCCTGCTCGGCATCGACCATCCCGGCACCGATGAACACCGACCGCTGGAGGTCTGCGGCGACAGCCACGAAGAGCTGCTGGTCAACTGGTTCAACGAACTGCTCTACCATCTGGCCAGTGAGGATTTCGTCGCCGCCGACGCCGAAATCCTGACGGAAGGTCCCGGCCGCATCACCGGCATCCTGCAGGGAAGCTCCCATCGTGACCTGCCGCCGGACCGGGAGATCAAGGCGGCGACCTGGCACCAGCTCGCTGTCGTCAAAGAGGACGACGGCTGGCGGGGGCGGGTCTTTCTCGATCTGTGAGGCCCGAAATGACCGTGAAATGCCGCAAGATCTCTCCCTGGTGCTGGGAGATCCCCCGGCAGGGGGCCATGCGCACCCACGGCCTGATCTTCGCCAGCGACGCCCTGATGCGGGTTCTGCGCCAGGAGCAGGCCCTGCAGCAGGTGGCCAATGTCGCCACCCTGCCCGGCATCGTCGGTCCGGCGATCGCCATGCCGGACATCCACTGGGGATACGGCTTTCCCATCGGCGGCGTTGCCGCCTTCGACGAGCAGGAGGGCATCGTTTCCCCCGGCGGGGTCGGCTACGACATCAACTGCGGCGTCCGGCTGCTGCGCAGCAACCTGACCGCCGGAGAGCTGCGGCCTCTCGCGAGCCGTCTCGCCGATCGGCTCTGCGACGACATCCCCTCGGGAGTCGGCTCCGAACTGCCGGAGCTGCGCCTGACAGAGAAGGAGGAACGGCAGGTGCTGACCGACGGTGCCCGCTGGGCCGTACGCCGGGGATTCGGCGACACAAACGACCTGGAGCGGACCGAGGACGGCGGCTGCCTGCCGGGCGCCGACCCCGACCTGGTCTCCGACCGGGCCCTGCAGCGCGGCCGCAGCCAACTCGGAACCCTGGGCAGCGGCAACCACTTTCTCGAAATCCAGCGGGTCGACAAGCTGTACGACGACCGGGCGGCCCAAAAGCTCGGGCTGTTCGTCGGTCAGGTGGTGATCAGCATCCACACCGGCAGCCGTGGCCTCGGCTACCAGGTCTGCGCGGAGCAGGTCCGGCGGATGCAGGCGGTCAGCCGCCACTACGGCTTCGACCTGCCCGATCGCCAGCTCTGCTGCGCTCCCCTGCAGAGCCGGGAAGGCCGGGACTACCTGGCTGCCATGGCGGCCGCTGCCAACTTCGCCTTCGCCAACCGGCAGATCATCAGCTTTCGGGTGCGCCAGGTCCTGGCTGCCGTGACCGGCCGCAGCGAACAGCAACTGCAATTGTCGACCATCTACGACGTCTGTCACAACATCGCCAAGTGGGAAGACCACCGAATCAACGGCCGCAACCGGCGGCTCTGCGTCCATCGCAAAGGGGCGACCCGGGCCTTTGCGCCGGGACATCCGGCGATTCCCGCCTCTTTGCGCGACCTCGGCCAGCCGGTCCTCGTCCCCGGCGACATGGGACGTTATTCCTTCGTGCTGCTCGGAGAAGAGGGCGCGATGGAGCAGAGTTTCGGCTCCTGCTGCCACGGCGCCGGCCGGCTGCTGTCACGGCACGCCGCGAAAAAGGCGGCACGTGGCCGCGACATCTTTCACGATCTGGCGGGACGCGGTATCGAGCTGCGGGCCGCTGGCCGGGCGACCGTCGCCGAGGAGATTTCCGAAGCCTACAAGGATGTGGCAGAGGTCGTCCAGGTCGTCCGGCAGGCACGGCTGGCCCGCATCGTCGCCCGGCTCGTCCCGCTGGTCGTGGTCAAGGGATAACCTGAATCAGTGGGTTTGTGCCGGATGAAGAGCGCAGGTGCCTGGCCTGAAGGTGGTTTTCAAAAATCGTAAGGCGCACCCTTAGGTTCGCCGGTGATTTTTGTCAAGCGCAGGCAGGTCAATTGAGTTGCGCTATTCGCCGGCGACAAGCTCACGGATTCAGGGATAAGTCGCAAGGCCTTCTGGAATCGACGTGTTTTTCCGAAACCACCAGTGAACGAAAAGGGGGATTTTGATGAGAGTTTTCGTCACCGGAGGCACCGGCTTCGTCGGCCGGCAAGTCGTCGACCGGCTGCTGGCGGCCGGCCATGAGGTTGTCTGTCTGGTCCGCGGCGGCTCGCAGCGCAAGCTGGCACCGCACCCAAAGCTGCACTGCCATCCGGGAGATGTGACACTCCCCGCAAGCCTGGACGGCGGTCTGGACGGCTGTGATGCCGTCATTCACCTGGTCGGCATCATCCGCGAGTTTCCCCGGCGGGGGGTCACCTTCGAGCGACTGCACCGCGACGCCACCGCAAACATCGTGCAGGCCGCCGAACGGGCCGGCATCAGACGTTACCTGCACATGAGCGCCAACGGCACCCGCGAAGGCGCCGTCTCTCCCTATCACCGGACCAAGTGGCTGGCGGAAGAGATCGTCCGTGCCTCCAACCTCGCCTGGACCATCTTCCGGCCCTCCCTGATCTATGGTCCGGGCGACCAGTTCGTCAACATGCTGGCCGGGCAGATCCGCCGGCTGCCGCTGGTGCCGGTGATCGGCGACGGCAACTACCGCATGAGCCCGGTGGCGGTTGAAGACGTCGCCCGCGGCTTCGTCCGGGCGCTGGAACGACCGGACACCTCGGGGCACATCTATCATTGCGGCGGGCCGGAAAGCCTGAGCTACAACGAACTGCTCGACATCATCGGCATGGTCCTGGACCGCCGCGTCCGCCGGCTGCATCATCCGGTCGGCCTGCTCCGGCCGCTGGTCGGACTGCTGGAATCGATCCCGGCCTTCCCGCTGACCCGCTCGCAGCTGACCATGCTGCTCGAAGGCAACGAAGTCGATCCCGGCCCGTGGAGCACGGCCTTCGACATCGACCCCATACCCTTCGAGCAGGGCATCCGGCGCTATCTGAAACCCCGGGACGAATAAAGCGGCCCGGTCGGCCACGGCTGGACAAAGGCTCCGGCAGAACGCATAATCCTGTCTGTCGCCACACCGGCCGATCGGAGCCCGCCCATGCGCCTGACCATCAAAATCGCCTTCGCCCTGGTTCTGACCCTGGCGATCTTCTTCTCCATCCACAGCTGGCAATCGATCCAGCGTGAACGGGTCCAGATCAAGGCCAGCCTCAGCCGGGAAGCCCGCCTGGTGGCCCGCACCCTGGCCAAGATGGTCGACGAGATCATGGCGCACCAGGGGACCGAAGCCGCCCTGAAGTTCCTCCGCCGCGCCGGCAATCTCGGCCGCAACCTGATGGTTCGCTGGGTCTGGCTCGATGCCGCAGCCGACAAACGCACCACCCCCCTCGACGACGAACGGCTGGCCAACGCCAAGGTCGGTGAGCCGGTGACCATTCTCGCCGAAACCGAGTCCGGCGAAGACTATCTCTTCACCTACATGCCGCTGTCCACCCCGGAAGGACGCATGGGGGCCATCGAAGTAACCGAATCTCTCGAGGAAATGCGCGGCTATGTCAGCGAAAACATGCGGCGCTCGGCCTTCACGCTCTCCGCCGGCATCGCCTGCAGCCTGCTGCTGATCACCGTCATCGGCAGTTTCTGGGTCGACCGGCCGGTCAAACGGCTGGCGGCCGAGGCCGACCGCATCGCCTCCGGCGACTTTTCCGGCCCGCTGCAGGGATTCGGCCAGGACGAATTCGGCGAGCTGGCTCTCGCCCTCGACCGGATGCGCGACCAGCTGGCCTCGGCCCGAAATGCCGAACAGCTGCGCTTCGAAGCCCTGGAAAAACTGCGCCACACCGAACGGCTGGCGACCCTGGGACGCCTGTCCGCCGGCATGGCCCACGAACTGGGAACCCCCCTGAACGTCATCGCCGGCCGGGCCAAGATGCTGGCCGCTGCGGCCGACAGCGAAGAGGTCCGCCGCAGCGCCGCCATCATCGGCGAGCAGGCCGAACGGATGACGGCCATTATGCGCCAGCTGCTCAACTTCGCCCGCCGCAGTCCTCCCAGAAAGGCCCCCCTGAATCTCGACAGCCTGGCGGCCATGGTCGGCGAACTGCTGCAACCAACAGCCGAAAAACAGAAAGTCTCCCTGCAGCATATCTGCGAGCATCCCGATCCCGGGGTCAACGCCGACGCCGGCCAGCTGCAGCAGGTGCTGGTCAATCTCGCCATGAACGGCATCCAGGCCATGCCGCAGGGAGGCACCCTGACCTTTCGCGTCTTCGATCCGGGAGAGGTCAACCCGCCGGAAGAGGTCGAGCCGGCCGCCGACTGGATCGCCCTGTCGATCCGCGACACCGGCACCGGCATCGAGCCGGACCACCTGGACCATCTCTTCGACCCTTTCTTCAGCACCAAGGATGTCGGTGAGGGGACCGGCCTCGGGCTGTCCATCGCCTGGGGCATCGCCCGCGACCACGGCGGCTGGATCGGCGTCGAGAGCACCCCGGGCGAGGGAAGCTGCTTCACCCTCTACCTGCCGCGGGACAAGAACCGCACGAAGGAGACGACAGCGTGAACAGGGACGAGACGGCAACCGTCCTGGTCATCGACGACGACCGGGCCATGCGGGAATTGCTCAGTGAAGATCTCGAACGACGGGGCTACCGGGTGCTGGCGGCCGAGGGAGCCGCGCCGGCACGGGAACTGCTCGCCCGCCACGACGTCGACATGATTCTGACCGACCTCAACATGCCCGGCACCAGCGGCATCGATTTCTGCCGGGAACTGCACCAGGACCGGCCCGACCTGCCGGTCCTGATCATCACCGCCTTCGGCAGTCTGGAAACGGCCATCGACGCCCTGCGGGCCGGCGCCTACGATTTCGTCACCAAGCCGATCGACCTCGACCTGCTGGAGCACGCCCTGCGACGCGCCCACCAGCACCGGGAACTGCAGCGCAAGGTTCAGCTGCTCGATGCCGAAATCGCCCGCAACCGTCCTTCGACCGACATCCTGGGAGACAGCCCTCCGATGCAGGAACTGAAAGACCTGCTCGGCCGGGTGGCGCCGCTCGACACCTCGCTTTTGATCACCGGCGAAAGCGGCACCGGCAAGGAACTGGCCGCCCGCGCCCTGCACCGGCTCAGCGGCCGCCGGGGAGCCTTTGTCGCCGTCAACTGCGCCGCCCTGCCGGAAACCCTGCTCGAGAGCGAACTGTTCGGCTATCGCCGGGGAGCCTTCACCGATGCCCGGGAAAACCGGCCGGGACTCTTCCTCGAAGCCGACGGCGGCACCCTGCTGCTCGACGAGATCGGCGAAATGCCCCTGGCCCTGCAGCCGAAACTGCTGCGGGCCCTCGAAGAGAAACGCATCCGGGCCATTGGCGGCGGCCGGGAAGTGAGCGTCGACGTCCGCATCATCGCCGCCACCCACCAGGATCTGGAAGAAGCCGTTGCCGCGGGACGGTTTCGCGAAGATCTCTACTACCGGCTGAACGTCATCAGCATCGAACTGCCACCACTGCGGACCCGGGGCAACGACATCCTGCTGCTCGCCCAGTCCTTCTGCAGCGAATTCGCCGACCGGATGGGCAAGCCGGTCAAGGGGCTCTCCGAGGCGACAGCCGCCCGGCTGCTCGCCTACGACTGGCCGGGCAACGTCCGCGAACTGCGCAACGTCATCGAGCGGGCGGTGGCCCTGACCCGGCACGACCGGCTGACTCCCGACGACTTCCCGCCGCGGCTGCAACAGGAGCTCCCGTCCCGCCAGTTTCCGGAGCTGGCCGCCAACGCGCAGCTGCTCCCCCTGGCCGAGGTCGAGCGCCGTTACATCGAACGGGTGCTCGAGTCCTGCGGCGGCAACCGCACCGTCGCCGCCCGCATTCTCGGCATCGACCGCAAAACCCTCTACCGCAAACTCCAGAGCGACGGCCGCGCCAACTGAGGCATTTTGCCCCGACTGGGGCAATCCTCCCCGGCAGCCTTCCTCCGCCCCGGCGCTTCCCGCCGAACCTCCGGCCGCAAGACGGGGTCCGCATTTCGCGAGGCAGGCATTGCAATCTCTCCGTAAGCATGCATTCTATCTGAAAAGTTCGTTTCACCACCCAGGCATCCTGCAGCCATTTTCCCGTCGGCCGGCCACACGAAGGAAGCGGTTGCGGCCGTTGGCACGGACCGTGCAAGACTGGATCGACAGCACGACGAAGGAGGTTGCGCCGATGCAGTTCACCAGGGATCCAAACGCTCCACACATTCTTCTGGCCGAAGACGATCCGGCGATGCGCGATCTGCTTGCATTCTGTCTGTACCAGGCCGGCTATCGGGTCACGAGCTGCAGCGACGGTCTGAGTCTGCTCGAGCGGCTGGAGGCCGGAGGCGGCATAGACCTGGTGATCACCGATGTGCGCATGCCGGCCATGACCGGACTCGAAGTCCTGGAGGCCACCCTCGACAGCCAACACCGTCCGCCGACCATCTGCATGACCGCTTTCGGCGACCAGACGACCCATGAACAGGCGCGCCGGCTCGGCGCCGTCAGGGTTCTGGACAAGCCTTTCGACATCGAAACACTGGTCGAGATCGTGCGCCGGCTTTGCCCGCAGAAAGATCCGGCAGCCCTGCACTGAAGCAGACGGACAACGACAACAACTGGAGGTGTCGACGAGATGCAACCACGAGCAAACATCACCAAAACCCGCTTTTCGCTCCTGCTGGCGTTCCTGCTGCCATTTTTCACCGCCATCCTGGCCGCCGGGCCGGTCCTGGCCCAGAAAGACGGCATCGAAAGCCTGAAGCGCACCGGGCAGGCCTTTCGTGCGGTGGCGAAAAAGGTCTCGCCGGCCGTCGTCTTCATCAAGGTGGAGAAGGAGTCGGAAGTCGTCATGCCGGAGTTCCCCTTCGGCGACGAATTCTTCCGCCGCTTCTTCGGCGCCCCCCCCATGCCGGAACACCGGCAGAAGCCGCGCAAACATCGCGCCATCGGCCAGGGCTCCGGCTTCATCATCTCGCCCGACGGCCTGATCATGACCAACAACCACGTGGTCGGCGACGCCGACAAGGTGACCGTCCGGCTGCTCGACGGCCGGGAATTCACCGCCGACACCATCGGCACCGACCCGGCGACCGATATCGCCCTGATCAAGATCGACGAGACCGACCTGCCCTTTCTGAAGCTGGGTGATTCCGACAAGCTCGAAGTCGGCGACTGGGTGCTGGCCGTCGGCAACCCCTTCGGTCTGTCCCACACCCTGACCGCCGGCATCGTCAGCGCCAAGGGACGCAGCGGCATCGGCCTGAACGACTATGAAAACTTCATCCAGACCGACGCCGCCATCAACCCCGGCAACTCGGGCGGACCGCTGGTCAACCTCGATGGCGAGGTGGTCGGCATCAACACCGCCATCTTCAGCCGCAGCGGCGGCTACATGGGCATCGGCTTCGCCATTCCGATCAACATGGCCAAGCAGATCCGCGACCAGCTGGTCAAGCACGGCAAGGTCACCCGCGGCCGGCTCGGGGTCTATATCCAGGACCTGACCCGCGATCTGGCCGAATCCTTCGGCCTCGACAAGAGTGAGGGCATCCTGGTGGCCCAGGTGATCGAGGACTCGCCGGCGGAAAAGGCCGGGCTCAAGCGGGGCGATGTCATTCTCGAAATCGACGGCGATCCGGTCGGCAAGGTCGCCGACTTCCGCAACCGGGTCGCCCTGACCGCGCCGGGGACCAGGGTCCGCCTGCTGGTGCTGCGCGACGGCAGGAAGAAAACGATCAAGGTCACCATCGGCACCATGGAAGACGAAACCCCGGGCAAGGGCGGCACCAGCTCGATCAGCAGCTTCGGACTGCAGCTGCAGCCGCTGACCGCCGAGCTGGCCGACAAACTCGGCTACGAAGGTGAAAAGGGTGTCCTGGTCGCCGGTGTCGATCCGGGATCACCGGCCGACGAAGCCGGCATCGAGCGCGGCGACCTGATTCAGGAAGTGAACCGCATCGCCGTCACCACCCCGTCCCAGGTCCGCGAAGCACTGAAAAAAAGCCGGGGCGGCAAGGCCCTGCTGCTGGTCCGTCACGGACAGTCGACCCGCTACCTGGCGATCCGGGCCAAAGAATAAGGTCACAACAACGGGACCCTGCTTCGTCTCGTTGCCTCCTTGGGCGCCCTGTGGGCGCCCTTTTTTTGTCCCGGTTTTCTTTTGACTGCGGGACCTACTATAATGGGCCGTCGAATCAGCGAACCGAACCGGAGTCCCCGTTTGCCCGTTTCTTTCAGCCCGTCCGTCAGCAGCCAGATCCGCAACGCCATCCGTGAAGCCGGAGGCAACGAGGTCTTCTTTCTCGGCCATACCGACGATCACGGCGAACTGCTCTCCGTCGAGGTGCTGGCCCGGGGCCGCCGCGACGCGGTACCGGCCGTACTGCAGACCTGCCGCTTCGGCGACCTGGTGCTGCACAATCACCCCTCCGGCCGCCTCGAACCGTCCGTGGCCGATCTCGAGATCGCCGGCCGTCTGGCCGAGCTGGGGGTCGGCTTTCTCATCGTCGACAACGAGGCAGCAAACGGCTACACGGTGGTCGAACCCTTCGCCCGACAGGAGAACACGCCGCTCGACCCGGACGAAATCCGCACCCTGCTCGGCCCGGACGGCGCCATCGCCCGCAACCTGCCGGGATACGAGGAGCGCCCCCAGCAGACCCGGATGGCCCTGGCGGTGACGGAAGCCTTCAATCGCGACCGGATCGCCCTGATCGAGGCGGGGACCGGCACCGGCAAGAGCCTGGCCTACCTGCTGCCGGCCCTGCTCTGGGCCCTGCGCAACCGGGAGAGGGTGGTGGTGTCGACCAACACCATCAACCTGCAGCAGCAGCTCATCGGCAAGGATCTGCCCTTTCTGCAGCGGGCGACCGGCCTGGAATTCCGTGCCGTACTGGTCAAGGGACGCAACAATTACCTCTGCCGTCGCAAACTGGACGGCGCCCGCCGCGAGCCCGGCCTGTTCGACCAGGAACAGGCCGCCGAACTGGCCCAGCTGGCCTCCTGGGCGGGGCAGTCGGCGGAAGGTTCCCGGGACGAGCTGCCGACCCCACCGCGCGACGATGTCTGGGAGGAGGTCTGCTGTGAAGTCGACCAGTGCGGCCGCACCCGCTGCCGTCATTTCCAGCGCTGCTTCCTGCACCGGGCACGGCGGCAGGCGGCCCGCGCCGACCTGCTGGTGGTCAACCACGCCCTGCTCATGTCCGATCTCGCAGTCCGGCGGCAGACCGACAACTACAGCACGGCGGCGGTTCTTCCTCCCTTCACCCGCATCATCATCGACGAGGCGCACCATCTCGAGGACGTCGCCACCCGCTACTTCGCCGGCCAGATCAGCCGTTTCCGCATCGCCCGCCTGCTCAACCGCCTGCGCCATCCCCGCAAACCTCACAAGGGTCTGCTGCCGCAACTGCAGTCGACCCTGGCCGCCGCCCTGCCGGACAACGCCGACCATCTCTATCGCGGCCTGGCCGATCGCATCGAAGAGTTGCTGCTGCTGCGCGACAACCTGCAACAGCAGGCACCGGAAGAGCTGGAAAGGGCGGCGCACGAACTGCTCGCGCTGCGTGGTCTCGAACCGCCGCGGCGCAACGAGCTGAAACTGCGCCTGCTTCCGGACGACATCCGCCATCCGGGCTGGCAGCAGCCGGCTGAACGCCTCAACACCCTGTCCAGCCGGCTGGCACTGCTGGCCAACGGCATCCGGAACCTGTTGCAGGACTGCGAAAATCTGCCGACGGCCGAGAACGAGGAGGTCGGCTCGCTGCTGACCGACCTTGCCGGCATGAGCCCGCGGCTGGAGGCCCTGGCGACCGATCTGCTCACCTTCACCGCCGCCGACGAGGCCAACTGCACCTGGATGGAACTGCGCCGGGGGCGTATCGGCCGCGGCGAGGGACTGATCGTCCGTCTGCAGACCGCTCCCTTGGAGGTGGCACAGACCCTGAAGGACGCCCTCTACCAGCCCTATCACAGCCTGGTGATGACCAGCGCCACCCTGGCCGTGGGCGACGATTTCCGCTATCTGCAACGACGGATCGGTCTCGACCTGGTCGAACCGAAACGGGTGAGCGAACTGCGCCTGGCCTCACCCTTCGACTACGGCAGCCAGGCCCGCCTGCTGGTTCCCGGCGACCTGCCGGCGCCGACCGACGGCCGGTTCGTCGAACCGGCCGCCGAACTGATCGAGCGGGCGGTTCTCGCCGCCGACGGCCGCAGTTTCGTGCTGTTCACGTCCTACAGTCTGCTGCGTCGCATCCACAGCCAGCTGGCCCCGGTACTGCAGGCTCGTGGTTACCGCTGTCTGCGGCAGGGGGAGATGTCCCGGCATCTGCTGCTGCAGCACTTCCGGCAGGAGGCCACCAGCGTCCTGTTCGCCACCGATTCCTTCTGGGAAGGCGTCGACGTTCCGGGACGCGCCCTGCAGCAGGTGATCCTCGTCCGGCTCCCCTTCCGGGTGCCGACCGAACCGATTCTGGAAGCCCGGGCCGAGGAGATCAGCCGCCGGGGAGGCGATCCCTTCACCGAATACACGGTGCCGCAGGCGGTGCTGCGCTTCAAGCAGGGCTTCGGCCGGCTGATCCGGCACCGTGACGACCGTGGGGTGGTCCTGATTCTCGACACCCGGGTCCTGCACCGGAGCTATGGCCGTACCTTCCTGCGCTCACTGCCGGACGTTCCGGTTGCCCGCCTTTCGGCCGGCGATATCCCCGGGCGAATTGCAGATTTCTTCGCCGACCCCCATGAAGCCGGCCTGTAACCTGAACCAGTGAGCTTGTCACCGGCGAATAGCGCACGTCATTGACCTGCCTGCGCTTCCCAAAAATCACCGGCGAACCTATGGGTGCGCCTTAGATTTTTGAAAACCGATTGCAGGCCAAGCACTTACACTCTTCATCCGGCACAAACCCACGGATTCAGGATCGCTAGCCGAGCTTCTCCCGGCCGTGCGGCGCCGTCAGGTCGA
>CAYTVY010000036.1:14779-20331 GCA_964441925.1 uncultured Geothermobacter sp. | reverse complement strand
CCTGGCGGATCAGCATCCCGTAGTGCGGCTTGTAGGGATACTGGGCAAGGAAATCGCCGCTTGAGGCGAAACTCCGGCGAACACTGCTGGTCACCGCAAGGATGGTTCCCCCGGCGAACACTCCGGTGATGGCAAAACCGAGCTTGAGAAAATTGCGCCGCTCCCGGTCGGGCAGGTTCTCGGTCCCTTCATTTTTCAGATTGTCGAACTTCAAAGCTGTCATGACGATATCTCCAGTGTCGAATCACAGGGGTTCAGTGATGATGGGGGTCGACCTTGTGACCGTCGAAAATCTTTTCTCCGAGCAGAAACAGGCAACCGGTCAGACCGAACCCGCCCAGGGTGACCAGGATTTCCAGATAGGAGGGGAAATACGCGATCAGCCCTCTGGCTTCGTTGACCCCGAGGGCGTAGTAGACCGGAACGGCCTGGCCAACAATGACCATGTTGTAACGCATGAAAAACAGGCCGACGATCATCAGCGCCGACCCCAGAAACATGAGGCGCAGGTTGGTTCCTTTGGAGCAGATGAAAAGAATCAGCGGCAGCACAAGGGCCAGGCCTATTTCGAAAACCCAGAAATTGACGGCATAAGGACCACGGATCAACGCCATGGCTCCCAGATAGGCACCGCCGGGCTCCCCGGCGAGCAGAGCGACCATCCGCCAGACGGTAAAGAACGACACGATGCAAATGCCGAGAATGGCCACCTTGCAGCAGGCGTTCATGGCCTTCGCCATGGGTTCGTTCATCGGCTCACCCCGGAGACGATAGGCCAGGACGTGGAAGAAGATCAGTACGGCGGCACCGGTCATGACCGCCGAAGCGATGAAAAAGACCGGCAGGTAGGCGCCGTGCCAGAAATCACGCCCATTGAGCAGACCGAACACGCCTGCCAGGTTGCTGTTGGCCGCGATCTCGCCGATCACCGCAATGAAGCCGCAAACGACCGCCAACCGGTATTTTTGGAGATAGAGAAAGGCGAACTCCAGGATCATGACCATCAGGGCGACCCCGTAGAGGGTTCCCATCCACCAGATATTCGAGGTCGGATTGGGAGAGATGATGTTGTAGAGCATCATCCGGATCGGAACCTTGATCTCCGCGCTGATCACGAAAAACCCGGCGCACAGGGTTACGATCGCCAGAAACACCGCACGCTTGGCGAGCGGCACGAATGATTCGACCCCGAAAATGTGACCGATACTCGAAACCAGGCAGAGACCCGTCGACGTCACAACAAAATAAATGTACGTCGAAATGAGAACACCCCAGGTCAATTCCCGACTGACGTTGTAATAGATGTGATGTCCCCCCACCGTAGCCATCAGCCCGGCGGCTGAACCGGCCAGCATGATCAGGGCGCAGATCAGCAGGGCCAGATAATACCTGTTGCTGCATGACTTGATGCGCCCCACGAGCAGGCTTTCCAGCTCGTTGAGCGTCATGCCGTTGACGATACTTCGCTGTGTCATGGTACGAATCCTTTCCTCCTGTGGTGTTTGTCGGGAGACCTGCCGGTCATCGATCGTCTTTCCTCAGATCTTTCTCGCTTCTCCCGGCCCGGCTCTCATGGCCGGTGCAACCGTATCCGCCAGGTTTCGCCGCACCTTGCCCAGCAGGCAGTAGGGGCTGCCGACCTGATTCGGTCCCGTCGCCGGGCGGTAGTCTCCCCGCTGCCAGGCAAGCAGGGCACCAACCGCTGAACCACTGACCCCCAGGTAGACACGGATGCCGCGTTCGGCAAACATCCGGAAAGCCTTGGGGCCGACCTCTCCCGTCAGAACGTGGGTTACCTCGAGGCCGATCAGAATTCCCGCCGTCATCTCACCCGCCCCCTGCAGGGCCTTGCGGTTGTCGCTGTTGTCCACCGCCAGCCAGCAGTCCTCCCCGAAGTCGTAGATCAGCAGCCAGTAGGCCCGCCCCAACCTTTCGTCGATGGTGCAGTCCGGTGTCGGTCCGCAACTGCTGAACGCCATCTTCACGACCAGCCTCCGGTCCGCTTCCGGTCAGTCGTGCGCTCGCGGATTCCCGCCAGACGCAACCAGCACATGACAATCTGCAGCGGCTCCCCGGCCGGCACCTGACGGTGCCAAATGCGCCGGCCGGCCAGCTCGCCGAGCAGCCAGCCCGGGGCATCTCCGGACAAAAGACCGACGACCCGGTTGGCATCCAGCCAGTCACCGAAAGACCGCTCCTGCGGATCGAAGGTTGCCAGTTGACAGGAAACAGCCTGGTTCGCGGCCGGATCGACCTGCACGATGAAAAAGAGCCGCGCCAGGCCGGACAGGGGAAGAACGAGTCGGTGGTAATAGGGAATGGCGATATTCATCGGGACTCCTCCAGCAACAATGCACGCCCCTGCCAGGTCCAAGAGCCGTGCCAGAATAGTAAAAGCGGCTAATTAATCTGAAAACATATTAAAATTCGGGATGTTACAAAGAAGACACAGGTTGCTGGCGGCCCAGTTGACAGACCGGCTGCAGGTTGCAGATGCAACGAAAAAACATTAGAACACGCTATTGAAGCGGCAAAAAAAGGGCCGGGAGGAAGATGGACGGCAAAGGCCAACCGGCGAAAAACACAACGAACGGGCGGCAGTCAAAAACCGTTCTAAAAAATTAGAGCTCTATAATTGTTGCAAGCAAATAAAATGTTGCACCATAGTTGCAACACCACCGCGCCCAGGGAACGGACGGAAAGGGAGAAGGCAGGAAAAATCAATTGGATTTCAACAGGTTGTATCGTTTCATCCAGCGCCAGAGGGTCGTGCGGTCGACCCCGAGCTCGTCCGCCGTCTTGCGGCGATTGCCGTGATTGCGCTGCAGCAGGTCCAGCAGTGTCTCCCGGTCGGGCATGCGTCTCGAGCGGGAGACCGGCACGCGCCCGGTCAGCCCGCTGCCGAAGTCGCGTGGCAGGTGCTCCGGCCCCAGTTCGCCACTGCGTCCGAGAATCACCATCTGTTCAAGCAGGTTGAGCAGCTCGCGGACATTGCCCGGATAGTCGTAGTCGAGCAGCAGCTGCAGCACCGCCGGCGCCAGGCCACGGATTTTCTTGCCATACTGCCGGTTCAGCCGGTCGAGAAAGGCGTCGACGAGCAGTGGGATGTCCTCCGGCCGCTCGCGCAGGGGAGGAATGCACAGGGAAACCACGTTGACGCGGAAATAGAGATCGCGCCGGAAACTGCCCTCGTCGACCATCCGGGCGATATCGCGATGGGTGGCGGTGATGAACCGGACATCGGCCTTCAACGGCTGTCTGGCTCCCAGGGGCTGGTACTCGCGGTTCTCCAGCACCCGCAACAGCTTCACCTGCAGCGGCAGGGGCAGATCGCCGATTTCGTCGAGGAACAGGGTTCCTCCCTCGGCCATCTCCAGCCGGCCGGGCCGGTTTTCGACCGCTCCGGTATAGGCGCCGCGCCGGGAGCCGAAGATCTCGGCCTCCAGCAGCTGCTCCGGCAGGGCGCCGCAGTTGACCACCACCAGCGGCCTGTCCCGGCGAGAACTCAGGTTGTGGATCGCCCGGGCGACCAGTTCCTTGCCGGTGCCACTCTCTCCCTGGATCAGCACCGTGGCGTCGCTGGCGGCGATGTCCGGCAACACATCGAACAGACCGCGCATCTTCTCCGAGCGGCTGAGCATCCCTTCGAAAGCATAACGGCTGCGGATCTCCCGCTTCACCACCCCGGCCGCAGACAGATCGCGGATCGTCTCCACCGCCCCGACAATCTCTCCGTCGGCGTCACGCAGCACCGAGGCGCTGATCGAGATAGGAATCCGCTCGCCGCTCCTGTGCCGGATGTCGAGCTCCCGGTTGATCACCGGCCGGCCACTGGCCAGCACTTCACGGACCGGACAGTCGACCCCGCAGGCGGTGGTGGAAAAGACGTCCCGGCAACAGCGGCCGAGCACCTCGTCGCAACTGTAGCCGGTGATGGTTTCCGCCGCCTGGTTGAAGGAGGTGATCCGAAAATCCCGATCGACCGTAAAAACACCGTCGGCAAGACTGTTGAGCACATCCTGTGACCGTCCTGCGTCCGACAAACCGCTACGTTTCGCCATGAATGCAAACCCCGTCGCGGACCAGTCGGCCCGACCCCGCGCAAAAAAAATGAAACAGGCCTGATTAGAATAGACAAACACTGCGGCCGGCGCAACAGAAATCGACATCTGAATCGGCCTGTTTTATTCGAAAAATCCGCATGTTACAATCAACACCCCCCGAACCGGTCGTTTTTTCTCCTCCGAAACGTATACGCTGCCGACAACCGGGACACCTTGATTTTTTTCTGCCGCGCCCCGTATAGTGAGCCCGCACCCTTACCGCCAGTCCGGATCGGCCCCCATGCACGAACTCGGCATCACCCAGAACATCGTCGAAATCGCGGAACGGACCGCCCGCGAGCACGGCGGCCGCATGATCCGCAGCGTCACCGTCGAAATCGGCATGCTGTCCGGCGTCGTTCCCGAAGCGGTCGCCTTCTGCTTCGACGCCTGCAGCCGGGGAACCATGCTCGAGGGGGCACGGCTGAACATCGAAACCATCCCCGGACGTGGACGCTGTCCGCAGTGCAGCACGGAACAGGAGATCGACAACACCAGCTTCGCCTGTGAAAGCTGCGGCGCCCTTGGCCTGGAACGGATCAGCGGCGAGGAACTGCGCATCAAGGAACTGGAGGTCGACTGACCATGTGTACCAACTGCGGCTGCAGTGAGCGGACCGAACAGGCGCACCACGACCACGATCACGGCGGCCGGACCATCCGGGTCGAAGAAGACCTGCTGGCCAAGAACAACCGGCTGGCGGCCGCCAACCGGCAGCGGTTTGCCCGACACAACCTGCTCACCCTGAACCTGGTCAGCTCGCCCGGCTCCGGCAAGACCACCCTGCTCGAAACCACCCTGCGTGCCCTGAAGGACGAGTTGCGCTTCGCCGTGCTCGAGGGCGACCAGCAGACCAGCAACGATGCCGACCGCATCGCCGCCACCGGCGTGCCGGCCCACCAGATCAACACCGGCGCCGGCTGCCATCTCGACGCCCACATGGTGGGACACGGCGCCGACCATTTCGACCTTGCCAACCTCGACGTGCTGCTGATCGAGAATGTCGGAAACCTGGTCTGTCCGGCCTCCTTCGATCTGGGCGAGGATGGCAAGGTGGCGGTTCTCTCCATCACCGAAGGGGAGGACAAGCCCCTGAAATACCCGCAGATGTTCCGGGCCGCCGCCGTCGTCGTCGTCAACAAGCTCGACCTGCTGCCGCATCTCGACTTCGACCTCGACCGCTGCCGCGACTATATCCGCCAGATCAATCCGCAGGCCCGCATCTTCGAGCTTTCCTGCCGATCGGGTGAAGGACTGGAAACCTGGTACGACTGGCTGCGGGAGCAGGTGGCGGCAAAACGGCGGCAGGTCTAGCGACCCGCCATCGCGAGGACCGGGCTGGCCCTCCCATCGTGTGGGGGAGCAGAAAAAGAACGTAACGCAGCAAAGACCACACACAGCGCGAGGGAGCCGAGAAGGCTCCTTATGCAAGGCTTGCGAACGATTGAA
>CAYTVY010000036.1:9513-14679 GCA_964441925.1 uncultured Geothermobacter sp. | reverse complement strand
CTTATGCAAGGCTTGCGAACGATTGAAACCGCAGGCGTAGCCGGAGGCTACGTCGAGGATTGAAGAGTGAGCGTAACGCAGCAGAAGGGGCCTTGTCGGCCCCCGACCTACGGAGAAAAAAATGTGCCTGGGCGTCCCCATGCAAATCAAATCCATCACCGACGGCGTCGCCGTCTGTGAAATCGACAACGTCCGGCGGGAAGCTTCGCTGATGATGCTGGAGGAAGCCAACGTCGGCGACTTCGTCCTCATCCACGCCGGCTTCGCCATCGAACGTATCGACCCGGACGAAGCCGAACTGACCCTCAAGGCCCTGCGCGAAGCCCTGGAGATGGGACTGGAGCCGGAATGAAAAGCCAGGATCTGACCACCGCCTACCGCGACCCTGATGTTGCCCGCGCCCTGCTGCGACAGATCGCGGCGACGGTGCGCGACTACCGGGGGCAGATGACCCTGATGGAAGTCTGCGGCACCCATACCATGGCGATCTACCAGCACGGCATCCGCGCCCTGCTGCCGGAATCGATCCGCCTGATCTCCGGCCCCGGCTGCCCGGTCTGCGTCACCCCCGTCGACTACGTCGACCGGGCGGTGGCCCTGGCCCGCCGGCCGGACACCATCATCGCCACCTTCGGTGACATGGTGCGGGTTCCCGGCTCATCCAGCAGCCTGCTGCACGAGCAGGCGGCCGGTGCCGACATCCGGGTCGTCTATTCGCCGCTCGACGCCGTCGCCATCGCCGCCCGCAACCCGGAGCGGGAGGTGGTCTTCCTCGGTGTCGGTTTCGAAACCACCACCCCGACGGTGGCGGGCGCCATTCTGGCCGCCGAACAGCAGGGGCTGGGCAATTTCAGCGTCCTCGGTTCCCACAAGACCATGCCGGCGCCGATGACGGCCCTGACCTCGGACCCGGAGCTGCAGGTCGACGGCTATCTCTGTCCGGCGCACGTCTCGGCGATCATCGGGGCCGACGCCTACCGGCCGATCGTCGAGGCCTGCCGGGTTCCCTGCGTGGTGACCGGCTTCGAGCCGCTGGACGTGCTGCGCGGCGTGCTGATGCTGGCCCGCCAGGTGGTCGAGGGCCGGGCGGAAGTGGAAAACGAGTATGCCCGCGTCGTGCGCCCGGGCGGCAATCCGAAGGCACGGCAGATTCTGGAAACCGTCTTCGAACCCTGTGACGCCCGCTGGCGGGGCATCGGGGTCATTCCCGGCAGCGGCCTGAGAATCCGCGACGGCTATGCCGCCTTCGACGCCGAACGCAAGCTGCCGGTCAGGATCGAAGAACCGGTGGAGCATGCCGGCTGCCTGTGCGGCGAGATCCTCAAGGGCAAGGTCCGTCCCGGCGACTGTCCCCTGTTCCGTACGGTCTGCACCCCGGAAGATCCGGTCGGCGCCTGCATGGTATCGAGCGAGGGGACCTGCGCGGCGGAGTACAAGTACGGCAATGTTTGACGACCACAGAGCCCACAGAGCCCACAGAGAGAAAAAACGAATTGCAAGCTCTCGTCTTCTGAACCTGCCGAGGCAATTCCGATTTTGTCATCGCAGATTCAATCCTTGACCCGCTGAACCTCAGAGAGTTTCGCATGAAAACCGATTTGACTCTGTGCCCTGTGACTCCGTGGTGAACCAACCGGGAGTTCCCCATGAAATCCGACATCATCCTCCTCGGCCACGGCAGTGGCGGCAAGCTGAGCCACCAGCTGCTCGACGACATCATCCTTCCCGCCCTCTCCGGCACCGCTCCGGAAGAGCAGAATGACGCCGCGGTGCTGCCGGCGATCGACGGCGAGCTGGCCTTCACCACCGATTCCTACGTGGTCGATCCGATCGTCTTTCCCGGCGGCGACATCGGCGATCTGGCGATCAACGGCACGGTCAACGACCTGGCCATGGCCGGGGCCGTGCCGGTGGCGATCAGCGTCGGCCTGATTCTCGAGGAGGGGCTGCCCGTCGCCGACCTGCAACGGGTGCTGGCATCGATGCGCGCCGCGGCCGATGCCGCCGGCGTGCGCATCGTCACCGGCGACACCAAGGTGGTGCCGCGCGGCAAGGGGGACAAGATCTTCATCAACACCGCCGGCATCGGCCGCGTTCCGTCCGGCCGCCGGGTCTCCGGCGCCGCCGCCCGGCCCGGTGACAGGGTGCTGATCAACGGCACCATCGGCGACCACGGCATGGCGGTGATGGCCAGCCGCGAGGGCCTGGAGCTGGGAACCGACATCCGCAGCGACAGCGCCCCCCTCAACGGCCTGGTCGAAGAGCTGTTCGCCGCCTGCGGCGAGGCCCTGCACGTGCTGCGCGATCCGACCCGCGGCGGGGTCGCCACCACCCTGCGCGAGATCGCCGGCCAGTCGGGGGTCGACATCACCCTCGAGGAGCAGGCCATCCCGCTGAGCGAGGGGGTGCGCGGTGCCTGTGCCATTCTCGGCCTCGACCCCCTGTTCGTCGCCAACGAGGGCAAGCTGCTGGCCCTGGTGGCGCCGGACGCGGCCGACGACGCCCTGGCCGCCATGCGCGCCCATCCCGCCGGCCGGCAGGCGGCGATCATCGGCGAGGTGACCGCGACATCCAGCGGCCGGGTGCTGATGCGCACCGGCATCGGCGGGCTGCGGGCCATCGAGATGCTCTCCGGCGAACAGCTGCCGCGCATCTGCTGAAACGCCCCCCTTCCCCACCGCGACCCGGCGAGCGGAAAAAGGACAAAGCGGCTGGTGCCTTCTTGGGCTATACTAGGAAACCGTACTTCCCTGTTTCAACTCACCCGAGTGGATCACTATGAGGCCTCGTCTGCTCCTCTTTGCATGCCTGGCCCTGTTGCTTCCGACCTTGGCCCGGGGCACGACACCAGACATCAGGCTGACCGCCGAAGAACGTGTCTGGCTCAAACGGCATGGCCAGTCGATCCGCGTCGGCGTTCTTCCCGATTATCCTCCCATCGAATTCCTGCAGGACGGCAGGCAAAGCGGCCTGACCGCCGACTACCTGCGAACCATCGAGAACACACTTGGCATCCGCTTTCGGCGCATCGTCGCCCGCGACTGGACCAACCTCCTTCAGATGGCGATGCGCCATCGCGTCGACGTCATCGGATCCATTCAGCGGACTCCGGAACGGACGAAAAAACTCCTCTTCACCCGCCCTTACGTCCGCCTGCCCAATGCCATCATCGTCCGCCGGGGAGGACGAACGGATCTTCGGGAAGCCGACCTGGCCGGCCTGCGCGTGGCTGTCGTCCGGGACTATGCCAGCAGCGATTACCTGCGAAGTCATGCCCCCGGAGCAACACGGGTGACTGTCGACAGTGATATCGACGGCCTCAAGCAACTCGCCTTCGGCCAGGTCGACGCCTTCGTCACCGACCTGTCGGTCGCCAGCTGGCACATCGACCGGCTCGGCCTGAGTAACCTGCAGGTCGGCGGCACCATCGGCTTCGACTGGGAACTCCGCTTCGGTGTGCGCAACGACTGGCCGCTCCTGCGCGACATTCTCGACAAAGCCCTGGCCGGCATTTCAGAAGACACCCGGCAAAACCTGTTCCATCGCTGGATCGGCCTGTCGACCACCGACAGACCGACCATCAGGGAACTGGCCATCGCCGGACTGGTTCTGGGGTTCTGCCTGCTGCTGGTTCTCACCTTCTGGCTCTGGAACCGCCTGCTGCAGCATCAGGTCGAACTGCAGACCAACGAACTGAGAGACACCCTGCGACGCGAACGACAGATCGCCGACGAATTACGCCGCAGCGAAGCCCAGTTGCGTGACCTGACCGACAATCTGCCACAGACCGTTTTCGAGCTCGATGCCGAAGGCTTCATTACCTACATCAACCACCACGGCACCGAATGGAGCGGCTACGACCGGGAAGAGATTATCGGCAGGCGGATACAGGACTTTCTGCTAACGGAAGATCGTCCCATCATGGAGCGGCGCATCCATGCCCTGCTCGAGTCCCGCCCGGTGGACTGGAACGATCGCATCTACCGCATGCGACTGGCCGATGGCCGCATCCGCCATGTCGTCGGCTATGCCAGCACGATTGTCGACGGTGAAAAGACAACCGGCCTGCGCGGCATTCTGGTCGATGTCAGCGACCGGATGTCGATGGAGGTTTTCCTCGACGAACTGCTCAATGCCATTCCCGATCCCATTTTCGCCAAGGACCGGCACCATCGCTGGATCCGCCTCAATGACGCCTTTTGCAAACTGGTCGGGCGCCCACGTCACGAGCTGCTCGGCAAGTCGGACTTCGATCTCTTTCCGGAAGATGAGGCGCGGGTGTTCTGGGAGAAAGACGACCAGGTCTTCAATACCGGCGAAACCAACCTGAACATCGAGCGGGTCACGCCCCCCGGAGGCAGTCCCCGCATCCTGGCCACCCGCAAGAGCCTGATGCTCTCTCCCGACGGCGAACCGATTCTGGTCGGCGTCATCCGTGACATCACCGAGCAGGAAGAAGCCGCCCGGCGGCTGGCCGAGGGTGAACGCCGCTTCCGGAAGATCTTCGACGCCACCAACGACGCTCTTTTCATTCACGACGCCGCCACCGGCGTCATCCTCGATGCCAACAAAACCGCCGAGGCCATGTACCGCGCCAGCCGGGACGAACTGCTGGCCAGCGATGTCGAAAAACTCAGCCTGGGAACACCTCCGTTCGACCGGGAGGGAATCCGCCTGCACATCGCCGCCGCCCTGCTCAAGGGACACAGGGTTTTCGAATGGCACGCCCGCCGTCTCGACGGTGAACTCTTCTGGGTCGAGGTCAGCCTGCGACCGGCGACCATCGACAGCCGCCAGGTGATCATCGCCGCCGTCCGTGACATCAGCCGGCGCAAGGAACTGGAAGAGATGATGCTGCAGACGGAAAAGATGCTCACCATCGGCCACCTGGCCGCCGGCATCGCCCACGAGATCAACAACCCCCTGGCCGGCGTACTGCAGAACCTGCAGGTTCTCGGCATGCGCCTCGACCAGCAGCATCCGGGCAACCGACAGGCCGCCGAACAGGTCGGCCTCGACCTGCAAGACCTCTCCAGCTATTGCGAAATACGGCAGATCCCCCTGCTGCTGGAGGGCGCCAACGCCTCCGCCCGGCGGGCCCGCATCATCGTCGAGGACCTGCTCGCTTTCAGCCGCCGACCGGCCGACAAACTCGAACCCGTCGAC
>CAYTVY010000036.1:0-9413 GCA_964441925.1 uncultured Geothermobacter sp. | reverse complement strand
AGGAGACCCGCAACCGCATCTTCGAGCCCTTCTTCACCACCCGCAGCGGCCAGGGGGGAACCGGTCTGGGACTGGCGCTGGTTTCCTATATCATCACCCAGAATCACGGCGGAAGCATCCAGGTGCAGTCGAGCCCGGGCAAGGGGACGACCTTCATCCTGCAACTGCCGACGACCCGAAAAAAGGAAAATCGATGAACGAACGCGCCAAAAGCATTCTCGTACTGGACGACGAGGAAGCCATCCGTCTGAGTCTGGAGATGTTTCTCGGCGACTTCGGCTGGCAGGTCCATACCGCCCCCGACGGGGCCACCGCCCTGGAACTGCTCGCGAACAACCGCATCGGCCTGGCCCTGGTCGATGTTCGCCTGGCCGGAGAGAGCGGCAACCGGTTCATCGTCGAAGCGCTGAAGGAGCAACCGCAACTGAAGATCCTGATCCATACCGGATCGATCGACTACGCCGTCCCCGAGGAACTGCGAAAACTCGGCATCGGCGAAGACCAGGTGGTCCGCAAACCGCAACCGGACCTGATGCGGTTTCTGGCCATACTGGAAGCGCAACTCGCTGGAGAATAAAGGCGGGGCACACAAAAAAAGCGCGTCCGGCCGCAGGGCGGGACGCATGCAATGACAAATCAAAGCGCGGTGTCAGGATCGGAGAATCCATCTCCAAAACGATGTTTGATAATTTTCTACCCCCACTCGGGATAGATGTCAACACTTTTTTCACCTTCCCCCCACTTTCCCGCCGCCCAAAACCATAAAACTGCATTCTACGCTGGCCGGCCCCGCCCTGGAAACCGACCGGCAACCCCGCCGGGTGATCCCGGGAGGCGAACATGAATCGATACGCCGGTGCAGCTTTCAGCTATATCATCCCCACCCGACTGCCGATAAGGTTGACATGCCGACACTGACACCGACATGGACCGAAGCGGACCGGGCGGCCGCCATCCTGAGTGACCGGGCGGCATCCCGCGACTACCTGCTGCGCCTGCTCGACTGCACGGGGCTCTTTCACCAGATTCACTGCGCCGGCAGCCTGAACGGTATCGAAGCCGTCCTGGACGAGCACCCGGTCGACGCCCTCTTCCTCGACTGGCAGCCGCCGAACCCGGAACCGATCGCTGACCTGGCGGACTGTCTCGACAACAGAGACGACTGGCGCGACATCCCCCTGCTGGTCTTTACCGCCGAAACAAAACGGGAAACCGTCATCTGCGCCTTTCTCAGCGGGGCCAGCGACTGCCTGGGCTACGGCACGCCAGCCGCCGATCTGCGGGCCCGGCTCTACCCGCACATCAACCGCAAACTGCGCATCGACGCTTTGCGCGAAGAGAACAACCAGCTGGCGCGCCTGGCCATCAGCGATCCCCTGACCGGCCTGTACAACAGAAACTATTTCGATGTCGCCCTGCAGTTTGAAACCGCCCGCTGCCAGCGTAACGGCAGCCTGCTCTCCCTGCTGGTCATCGTCATCGATCGCTTCGGCTGGTTGCACACCAACTTCGGCTACAAGGCCGGAGACCGCGTTCTCGGCCTGGTTGGCAGTGTCATCGGCGACGTGGTGCGCCGCTCGGACATCCCCTGCCGCTTCAACCACCAGGACTTCGCCGTCATTCTGCCGGACACCACCGCCCCCGAGGCCTACAGGCTGGCCGAAAGGATCCGCAACGAACTCGACCGGCGCCAGCCGCACCATCCCATGGACCGCTTCTCTGTCACCCTGAGCATGGGCATCAGCGGCGTCGCCGGCGCCGGCAGCTTCGCCCCGATCAACCTGATCGACGAAGCCTACTGCGCTGTTGAAAACAGCCGCCGTTTCGGTACCGGCCGTACCGAAATCTTCAACCACAACCTGGAGATCATCAGCGAGGAGGGATCCCGGCCCGATCTGGAGCACCCTCAGGGCAACGCCTGAAGAAACCGGGGCCGGCAAAACAGAAGGTCCAGCGCGACAGTTCAGGTCATGAGAATCTTCTCGCGCCGGATGAGTATCTCGAAGGCGAGCACCGTCTTGCGCACCAGCCGGTTCAGGTCGGCCATCCGTTCCGCCAGACTCTTTTCGCCACCCTCGACATAGATGACGTTGACCACCCGGCCGCCG
The DNA here is from genome assembly GCA_964441925.1 of uncultured Geothermobacter sp. Taxonomy (GTDB): domain Bacteria; phylum Desulfobacterota; class Desulfuromonadia; order Desulfuromonadales; family Geothermobacteraceae; genus Geothermobacter. The sequence continues at coordinate 7,305 of CAYTVY010000036.1, read as the reverse complement.
AGCTGCAAAGGCAGCAGCAGAGCAGCCGTCGGGGCCTGTCCCCCAAGAGATTCGATCAGGCGGACGTTCTCTCCCTTGAGCGGAATCCCCCCAAGGTAGGGGCTGTTTTCCTCGACCACGGTCCGGATGACCGACGGCTCGTCGAGAAGAATGCTGAGCTGGGAAAAATCCTCCAGCACCCTGCCTCCGCCAACCGCCTTCCAGCCGTCGACATGCCCACCGCGACAAACCAGCAGCGCGGCACGATCGAACTCCTGGCCGAGATAACCGAGCAGGACATCGCCGATCTCGTCGCGACAGGTCGCTTCCGCCAGGGAACGGGAAACCTGGTCGATGGAATACTGTCCGACCCGTTCCGAGAAATCCTCCTCGACGAGAATGGCCTCTTCCAGCTCGTCTTCGGCGATCCGTCCTCCATGCGCCTGCTGCTCGGCCACCGCCTCGGCCGCCGTCCCCTTCCACTCGCCTATGCGGGCGACAATGACCTGATAGCGCTCCTCGATCTCGAAACCGTAATAACGGTTGAGTGCCTGCAGCAGACGCACTTCCGGCGCCACCAGCGGCTGGATGATGTAATCGGTGATGAAGGCAATCTCGTCGATGGCGGTCAGGTCGGCCGGATCGGCCATGGCCAGACTGAGACGCTTCTTTTCACAACGGATGGGAACGACCCTGTACTTCAGGGCCAGTCCCCGGGGAACCTTCTGGATGATCTCGGGCGGAATCGCCTGCAGCTGGTCGGGATGGACATAGGGAACGGCAAGCTTGCGACTGAGAAACCGCGCCAGCGTCTCTTCTTCCACCATCCCCAGTTCGATCAGGCTGGTGCCGATCTTGCCCCCGTAGACCACCCGGTTGAGCAATGCCTCGTCGAACTGCTCACGGGTGATCAGTCCCGCCTCCCGCAACATCTCGAGCAATGTCAAAGCCATGCTTCCCTCCCGAAACCGGTCTCGGCGAAAGGTTAGCCTGCTTCCAGGAGACTGCCAACCACAAAGTGTACCGGCCACATGGGGGCACGGCCGGCGGTTTTTGCTTGCCAGCCCGGTTCGATGGGGCTATAACCACTTCAGGTTGTGGTGCAAAACGTATGACAACACCACATGTGGTGGCAAGGAGGCAACATGAAAAAGTGCAAAGCCTGCGGCAAGGCCTACACCGCCGCCTGTTCCCAGTGCATCCGCGAAACGGATTCCAGACGCTGACCTCCTCCGGCTTCAACCGCCAGGAACAGCCGAACGGGCAACCACCCTCCGCCTTTCGGCCTTCCGCTCCCGAAACCCTGCTCCCCCTGCTGCGCCTGCCGGCGACAGGCCCGGAAGCCCGGCGGCTCTGGCACGGCCGGGGCGGCACCGCTCCGGAATGGTCCTGGCTGACCGTCGACTGGTACCCGCCGGTGCTGCACCTGATCACCTACCGGGCCCTTTCCGAAACCTATGCCCGCAAGCTGGCCGATCGGCTCGCCCGGCACCTGGAGCCGCGACCGACCACCGTCTACCTGCAGCGGCGGGATCTGCGGGACGGGCCGAACCTGCTGCTTCAGGGGGAGCATCCGGCCGAGCCGGTAGCCCGGGAGAACGGACTGCTCTTCCGGCTCGATTTCCGGCACGGCCGCAATATCGGTTTCTTTCCCGACATGGCCGCCGGCCGGCGCTGGGTCCGGGAGCGGGCCGCCGGCCGGAAGGTTCTCAACCTGTTCGCCTACACCTGCGCCTTTTCGGTCGCCGCCCTGGCGGGCGGGGCCGAAAGCGTGGTCAACCTGGACATGAGCCGCAACGCCCTGACCCGCGGCCGGGAAAACCACCGGCTGAACGGTATCGACCTGCGCCGCGCCGGCTTTCTCGCCCACGATCTGTTCAGGTCCTTCGGCAAACTGCGGCGCCTCGGGCCCTTCGACCTGATCATCATCGATCCCCCCGACACCCAGGGCGACAGTTTCCGGCCGGAACGGGACTGGCCGAAACTGCTGCGGCGGCTTCCCGAACTGCTGGCGCCCGGCGCCGATGTCCTCGCCTGCATGGCCGTGCCCCGCCTCGGCCGCGGTTTTCTCGAAAACGTCATCGCCGGACACGCCCCTTTCCTGGAACCGGTCGAGGCCCTGCGCGCCGGAGACGACTTTCCGGAAGCCGACCCCGACAAGGGGCTGCATCTGCTGCATTGTTTCAGTAGAGTGACGAGTGACGAGGGACGAGGAACACACATGACGCGTGACACGTGACGCGTCCAGCTTTCCAGCCTCCAGCCTGCCCTTTCCCTTGCCTTTTCCCGCCGGGAGACTACAATCGACTCCAGCACAATTCGAAGGAGTCTTCATGAAACGCGTCCAGCCCGATCCCAACCTGAAAAACCAGTTTGCCAGCGACAACTACGCCCCGATCTGTCCAGAGGCTCTGGACGCCATGCTGCAGGTCAACAGCGGCTTCGTCAACGCCTACGGCAACGACCCTTGGACCGCCCGCGCCTGCGACCTGCTGCGCGCGTTCTTCGAGACCGACTGCCAGGTCTTCTTCGTCTTCAACGGTACCGCCGCCAACTCCCTGGCCCTGGCCTCGCTCTGCCAGAGCTACCACAGCATCGTCTGCCACGAGCTGGCGCACATCGAAACCGACGAGTGCGGCGCCCCGGAGTTCTTCTCCAACGGCACCAAGATCTTGCTGACCAGCGGCAACGGCGGCAAGGTCGACCCGGAACAGGTCGACTACCTGGTCACCCGGCGCAGCGACATCCACTACCCCAAGCCGAAGGTGCTCAGCCTGACCCAGTCGACCGAGCTGGGCACCGTCTACACTCCGGACGAGCTGCAGACCCTGCGCGCCTGCGCCGGACGGCACAACCTGCGCCTGCACATGGACGGCGCCCGCTTCGCCAACGCCCTGGCCAGCCTCGATCTGCCGGCGGCGGAGCTGAGCTGGAAGGCCGGCATCGACGTGCTGACCTTCGGCGGCACCAAGTGCGGCATGGCGGTCGGCGAGGCGGTGATCTTCTTTGACCGGGAACTGGCGGCCGAGTTCGACTACCGCTGCAAGCAGGCCGGCCAGCTGGCCTCGAAGATGCGCTATCTCTCCGCCCCCTGGATCAGCCTGCTGCAGGACGGCGCCCTGCTGCGCCACGCCCGCCACGCCAACAGCATGGCCCGCCTGCTGGCCGACAGGCTGCAGGCCCTGCCCGGCATCGACGTGGTCCACCCGGTCGAGGCCAATGCGGTCTTCGTCCGCTTCCCGGCCGGCGTCATCGAAAAGCTGCAGGCCGACGGCTGGTACTTCTACACCTTCATCGGCACCGGCGAGGCACGGCTGATGTGCTCCTGGCACACCAGCGAGCAGGACATCGACCAGCTGCTTGCCGCGGTCCGGGCCGCCCTGCCGCAAACCGGATGAGCCGACAGCGATGACCGAGCCCTCCCCGCTCTACGCGCCCCGCCCCTGCCGGCTGCTCGAGGTCTTCGAGCTGACCCCGCAGGAGAAGCTGTTCCGGCTGCGGCTGGCCAACGGCGCCGCCCTGGGGCACCGGCCGGGACAGTTCGTCCAGCTGTCGCTGCCGGGGCTGACCGAGGCACCGATCTCGGTCGCCAGCTCACCGGAGCGGGGCCCCGTCTTCGAACTGGCGGTGCGCCGGGCCGGCCGGCTCACCGGGGCTCTGCACCGGCTCGCGCCCGGCGCCACGCTCGGCATCCGCGGCCCCTTCGGCCGCCCCTTCCCCCTTGAGGATCTGCACGGCCGCCAGCTGCTGCTGATCGCCGGCGGCTGCGGCCTGGCGCCGCTGCGTTCGCTGATCCAGTACTGCCGGGACCATCCGGAACGGTTCGCGAGCGTGCAGGTCCTCTACGGCGCCCGCTCGCCCGCCGACCTGCTGTTCCGCGACGAACTGGCCTCCTGGCGGAACGACCGGTACCTTTCCTGCCGCACCATCGTCGACCGGGTTCCGGCCGACTCCTGCTACGACGGCGCCAGCGGGCTGCTGCCCGAGCTGCTGGCACAGTCGCGGATCGACCCGGACAACGGCCGGGCGGTGCTGGTCGGCCCGCCGCCGATGTACCGCCCGGTGATCGCCGCCCTGCGCCGGCTCGGCCTGGACGGCGCCCGGCGCATCCTGGTCTCCCTCGAACGGCAGATGCGCTGCGGGGTCGGCAAGTGCGGCCACTGCAGCATCGAACACCTGACCTGCTGCACCGACGGCCCGGTCTTCTGGCTGGACGAGGTGGAGCACCTGCGGGGGGCGCTGTGAAGGCGGCACGCACCACCTGCCCGTACTGCGGCACCGGCTGCAACCTGCACCTGCTGGTCGACGAGAGGGGCCGGCCCTGCGGCGTCGAACCGGCCGGCGGCCATCCGGTCGGCCGGGGCCGGCTCTGTCTCAAGGGCTGGAACGCCCACGCCTTCATCGCCCACCCGGAGCGGCTGACCGTACCGCTGCGCCGCCGGCGGGGGCAGCTGGTGCCCTGCGACTGGGAGAGCGCCCTCGACCTGCTGCACGAAAGGCTGAACGCCATCGCCGAACGGCACGGTCCCGACAGCCTGATGTTTCTCGCCTCGGCCAAGGCCAGCAACGAGGAGAACTACCTGCTGATGAAGCTGGCACGGGCCGGTTTCGGCACCAACAACATCGATCACTGCGCCCGGCTCTGCCATTCCTCGACCGTCTTCGGCCTGGCCGAGACCCTCGGCTCGGGGGCGATGACCAACAGCCTCGACTGCTTCGAGCAGACCGACCTGGTGCTGGTGATCGGCTCCAACACCACCGAACAGCATCCGCTGATCGGCAGCCGCATCCTGCAGGCGAAACAGCGCGGGGCGCAGCTGATCGTCATCGACGGCCGGCGCATCCGCCTGGCCCGGCATGCCGATCTGCATCTGCGGCCGGTCAACGGCACCGACGTCGCCCTGATCAACGGCATGCTGCACCAGATCCTCGCCGACGGCCTGGAGGATCGCGACTTCATCAACGGGCGCTGCGAAAATTTCGCCGCCTTCGAAACCTCGCTGCGGGACTGCTCTCCGGAGCGGGTCGCGACCATCACCGGGGTGCCGGAAGCGCAGCTGATCGAGGCGGCACGCCGCTTCGCCCAGGCGCAATCGGCGATGATCGTCTTCGCCATGGGCATCACCCAGCACAGCCACGGGGTCGACAATGTCCGGGCCCTCTCCAACCTCGCCCTGCTGACCGGCAACCTCGGCCGTCCCGGTACCGGCATCAATCCCCTGCGTGGCCAGAACAACGTCCAGGGGGCCTGCGACATGGGCGCCCTGCCCGATGTCTACAGCGGCTACCAGAAGGTGAGCGATCCGGCGGCGCGAAAGAAATTCGCCGCCGCCTGGGGGGTGGATTTGCCGGAACGGCCCGGGCTGATGGCCACCCACGCCATGGAGGCCGCCGCGGCCGGCAGGGTGCGCGGCATGCTGATCATGGGGGAGAACCCGCTGCTTTCCGAGGCGAACCAGGGCCTGGTCCGTCAGGCGCTGCAGAAGCTGGAGTTTCTCGCCGTGATCGATATCTTCCCCACCGAGACCGCGCAGCTGGCCGACCTGGTGCTGCCGGCGGCCTGCTACGCCGAGCGGGACGGCAGCTATACCTCCACCGAACGCCGGGTACAGCGTGGCCGCAAGGCGCTCGACCCGCCCGGCGAGGCCCGGCCCGACTGGCAGATCCTCTGCGACCTGCTGGTGCGCTGCGGCCTGCCGGCCGACTATGCCGGTCCGGAGCAGATCATGGCGGAGATCGCCGGCCTCACCCCGAGCTACGCCGGCATCAGCTACCCCCGGCTGGAAGGGGACGGCCTGCAGTGGCCCTGCCCCGACCCGGAGCACCCCGGCACCCCGATCCTGCATGTCGGGCGCTGCACCCGCGGCAAGGCCCGTTTCAGCTCGGTTGCCTACCGGCCGGCGGCGGAAACACCGGATGCCGACTACCCCTTCCTGCTCAACACCGGCCGCACCGGGGTCCACTGGCACACCGGCAGCATGACCCGCCGCAGCCACCTGCTCGATCGCGAGGAGCGCGAACCCTACGTCGAGATCCACCCGCGGGACGCCGCCCGCCTGCGGCTGACCGACCGCCAGCCGGTGCAGGTCGCCAGCCGCCGCGGCCGCATCGAGGTCCGGGCCCGGATCAGCGAGCAGGTGCCGCCGGGGCAGCTGTTCATCCCCTTCCATTTCGCCGAAGGTGCGGCCAACGCCCTGACCAACAACGCCCTCGATCCGGAATCGGGCATTCCCGAATTCAAGGTCTGCGCGGTGAGGCTGCAGCCATGCTGAAATACCTGGACGACAGAAACCTGCAGCGGCTGCTGGAACGGATCGCCGTCCGCTGGCGACTGCTGACCCCGCAACGGCAGGATGACGGCAGCCGGCTGCTGCTTCCCTGGCCGGGTGACCGGCCGGAGCTGACCGGCCCGCCGCTGCAGCGCAAACCGACCGCAGCCTTCTTTCCCCAGCTCGAGCTGCTGCTGGAGCTGGACGGGGCCGGGCACGTCAGCCTGCCCGCCGCCCCGGCAAAACCGGTCGCCCTGTGCGGGCTGGACCACTTCGACCTGGCCGGCATCGCCTTTCTCGACCGCTTCTTCGCCAGCCCTCCGGCCGACGACACCTACCAGCGCCGTCGCGCGGGTGCCCTGCTGGTCGGCCTTTCCGGTCTGGCCGGGCCGGAAAGGGAGACCCTGCCGCCGGCGGAAGCCTGCGATCTGGAACTGATTGCCACCTCGGACGGCCTGCTCGCCCGCCCCCATACCGCCACCGGAGCGAAACTGCTGGCGGACTTTCCCGGCGCCGATCCGGCGACCCTGCAGAGCATCGACCGCAGTCCCGCCACCCTGCCCGCCAGCCTGCGCCGGGCGGCCCGGCTGCTGCAGGAGGAGCGGGTGCCGGAAGCGTTCTGGCAGCAGATTGCCGAGCGCTGCATCGCCTGCGGCGGCTGCAACTTCGCCTGCCCCACCTGCAGCTGCTTCTGCATCCAGGACCGCTGTTTCGGCGACCGGACCGAACGCAGCCGGGTCTGGGATTCCTGCCAGCTCGACGCCTTCATGCGCGAGGCCGGCGGTCACAACCCTCTCGGCACCGAGTCCCTGCGCACCCGCCGCCGCATCTTCCACAAGCTGGTCGCCGACCCGCTGCGCTGGGGCGAGCCCGGCTGCGTCGCCTGCGGCCGCTGCGACCGCGCCTGCCCGACCGGCATCGGCATGCTCGCCCTGTGCGAGGAGCTGGTGCGCACCTGCGACCGGCACGGCTCCTGAAATCAGACATAAAAAAAGGCCGGCCCGGATATCCTCCGGACCGGCCGTCTTTTCTTTGGTGGAGCTGAGCGGGATCGAAC
>CAYTVY010000035.1:0-20512 GCA_964441925.1 uncultured Geothermobacter sp. | reverse complement strand
TCCACCATCATCTCCAGGCTGAAATTCTCCTCCACCGTCCGCCGCAGGCCGGTGCGGTCCAGCTCTGCCGCCCGCAGGATCTGCCGCGCCAGTTCGTCGTCGTCTCCGGGCGTGAACAGGCAGCCCGTCTGCCCTTCCCGGACGATGTCGAGCACGCCGCCGTGCCGGCTGGCGACGACGGGAACGTTCATCGCCAGGGCCTCGGCGGCCGCCCGGCCGAAGCTCTCGGGTTTTTTCGAACTCGACACCACCACATGGCTCAGGGCGTAGATCTCGGCGATTTTCTGCTGGCTGCCGGCGAAAACGATCCTGTCCTCCAGGCCAAGCTCGGTCACCAGGCGTTGCAACGAGGAAAAATAGTCGCGCTTGTCCTCCCGCACGCCGCCGACGATCAGGCCGCAAACCTCGGGACGCCGCCGGGCCAGCAGGCCGACGGCGCGGATGAAGGTCTCGTAGTCCTTGAGCTGGGTGATGCGGCCGACGGCAGTGACCACCCACCTGTCCGCGAGCCGGTGCTCGGCCCGGAAACGGGCCATGAACGCCCGGTCGAGCCGCTGCGGATCGAAGGCCTCCAGGTCGACGCCGCGCGGGATGACGGTGATCCGGTCGTCCGCGACACCGTAATGCCGCCGGATGTACTCCCTGATGGCGCCGCTGACGCAGATCACCCGGTCACCGAAGGTCATCACCCGGCTGTAGGCGTTGACGCTGTTGAAGCCGTGCACCGTGGTGACGAAGGGAAACCGCGGCGGCCGGTTGGCCAGCCAGGCCAGCCAGGCGGGAACCCGGCTGCGGGCGTGCACGATGTCGGGGGCCAGATCCCGCAGCAGACGCCGCAGGCCGCGCACCCGGGCCCAGGCGGTCAGCGGATTCTTGCGGCAGACATCGAAGCAGACATGCTGGCCGCCGTCGGCCTCGATCCGGGGCGCCTGCCGGCCGCCGGCGCTGATGACGATGCTTTCGTGCCCGCGCCGCACCAGTTCGCGGTTCAGCTCGACCACGCCCCGCTCGACGCCCCCTTCGTTCAGTTCCGGCAACAGCTGGACGATTCTCACAGCACCACCTCGCTCAGCCAGGCACGCAGGTCGACCTTCCGGTCGGCCTGTCCCGGCCGGCCGTCGAACAGATGCAGATAGCCTTCCTGCTGCAGATACCGCAGAAAGCGTCCCGGCTTGCCGGGAGGAAATCCCTCGCCCGCAGGGAGAATCTCGACCCGGGAGCGTCCCCAGCTCACCGCCTCGCTGATCATCGAGGTCGAGTCCTCGGTGAGAAAGACATAGTCACTGTGCAGCAGAAAATCGGGGATCGGGTTGACCGGCCGCTCGGAATGGAAAACGGCGTAGGCGAAGGGAAAACGCCGCAGCATCGCCTCGACCGCGGCCGGAGTGCGCCGTGAGGTCGTCAGCCAGATACGCCGGTCGGGAAAACGGGCGAAAATCTGCTCCACCTGTCTTTCGAGCCGCCCGGCGTCAAGCCGCCCGCGCTTGCTGTCGCCGCCGACGATCAGCGAAACGGCACCGGCCTCACCGCCCGGCGTGACGAGCCCCGCCGGCTCGAGCCAGCTCAGGTTCACCGGCAGCGCGATCAGGTTGGGACGGCGCGGCGGATTGTCGTGCTGCTGGGCGACGATCAGGTCGAAGCCGAGCCGGTAGCCGCGCGGCAGCATGACGGCCACCGACTTGCAGCCCAGCCGCCGGGCCAGCACCCGGTTGGCATACCAGGTGTCCGAACCGGCGGAGACGACGGCGGCGAAGGAACCGCTCACCTCGTCGTGCTCGAACAGGGCCGCCGTCCCGATGCCACAGCGGTCGAGCAGGTAGGAGAGCCCCTTCGCCCGGCGGCTGCGAAACCGCACCCGGCAGAGCCGGTATTCCCGGCCCAGATGCCGGGCAAAGGCGATGGACTGGTTGACATGACCGGCCCGGCCGTCACTCAGAATCAGCAGCGGCCGGCGGTCGTTGTCAGAGGGTCCGGGCTTCATCGATCAGCATCACCGGAATGCCGTCCCTGACCGGATAGGCGAGACGGCAGGGTTCACAGACGATTTCCCCGTTCTCCTCGTCAAAACGGACCTTCTCCTTGCACTGGGGGCAGGCCAGAATCTCCAGCAGATCCCTGGGTACCGTCATCGGCTTGCATATCCTTTCCCTGAGGGTTTCCAGTCTCCGGGTGAGCAGCTCCTCACCCTGGAGGAAGTCGATCTCCAGCCCGACCCGGTAGCAGGGACGGGACAGGGCATCGGCCGCCAGCTTGACCGCATCCTTTTCGGTGGTGATGAAATAGTCGGCCTCTTCACCGAACCTGGCCAGCATCTGCAGGGTGGCCGGCGGATAGTCGTGATGATCGGGCAAAGCGACCGTCTGCCGCAGACTCAGCCCCCGGTCACGCAACTGGGCGAAGAAGGGTTCCGGATCGGCGATGCCGCAGAAGGCGACCCCCTCCTGCCCCCGCAGCCGTTCGAGATCCAGCTCGTGTCCCGTCAGGGAGACGACCCGCGATGCCAGCCGGTGCCCGGTGCGGAGGACGGGCAGGTCGGGGCCGGCCAGGGGCTGCTGCCGGTCCGCTGCGCCGGACCGGGTGAGGACGAGCAGGTCGGCCCGATCGACGGCCCGCCGGCTCTCGCGCAGGTAGCCGGCCGGCAGGACCCGGCCGTTGCCGAAGGGATGGCGGGCGTCGGCCAGCAGGATGTTCAGATCGCGCGCCAGCCGCAGATGCTGGTAGCCGTCGTCGAGCAGCAGCAGCTGCGCCCCGTGTTTCTCGATCGCCAGCCGGCCGGCCCGGACCCGGTCGGCACCGACGACGACGATCGCCTGCGGATGCCGCCGCGCCAGCAGGAAGGGCTCGTCGCCCGCCTCCTCCGGCCCGACCAGCGGGCCGGCGCCGGCACAGACCGTCAGCGGCTCGACCGCCCGGCGGCCGCCGTAGCCGCGGGAGAGGACGGCCGCCTTCAGCCCGTGGGCGGCGCACCAGGCGAGCAGCCAGCCGGTCAGCGGGGTCTTGCCGGTCCCGCCGGCCGTCAGGTTGCCGACCGAAATCACCGGCACCGGCAGCCGGTGCACCGGCAGCCAGCCGTGCCGGTAGGCCAGGGCCCGCAGACGGGTCAGGCCGTCATAGACGGCGGACAGGGGAAGCAGCAGCAAAAAGAGCAGCCGTTCCCCGGCCCCGCGCGGTCCTTCGACGGCGAAACGGCGGTAGCGCCCGGCCAGGCCGTTCATCCGTCCCGTCCCAGCAGCCCGTCCAGACAGGACCGGGTGCGCGCCGTGGCGCCGGTATGCCGCTCGATCAGCGCATGCCCCGCCCGTCCCATCCGCCGGCGCTGTTCACGGTCGCCGAACAGGTCGCGCAGGGCGGCCGTCAGTTCCTCCAGGTCGTCGACCTGCCGGCCGCCGGCGGCAAAGAGCACCAGGCGGGCGATCTCCTTGAAATTGTTCATGTGCGGGCCGAACAGCACCGGCTTCTTCAGCAGCGAGGCCTCGAGGATGTTGTGTCCCCCCACCGGCACCAGGCTGCCGCCGACAAAGATGATGTCGGCCAGGGCGTAGAAACGCAGCATCTCGCCCAGGGTATCGCCGATGACCACCGTCCCGTCGCCATGGCCGTCATCTCGTGGGCACTGGCTGCGCAGCACCGGTGTCAGGCCGCGCGCGCGCACCAGCTCGGCGACCTCGGCCGCCCGCTCCGGATGCCGGGGCACCAGCACGAGCCGCAGGTCGGGATGCACCGTCCGGCAGGTCTCGAAGGCCTGCAGCAGCAGCTCCTCCTCGCCCTGATGGGTGCTGCCGGCGACCAGGACCGGAACCTGCGGCGCAATGCCCAGCAGGGAGCGGAACGCGGCCAGCTCCTCGGAATCGATGGCCGGAACGGCCATGTCGAACTTGAGGTTGCCGGTCACCCGGATCCGCTCCGGCGGCGCCCCGAGCCGGCGGATCCGCTCGGCGTCGAGTTCGGTCTGCATGCCGAACAGGGAAATCTTCCGCAGCACCGGCGCAAGCAGGGCCCGGACCCGGCGGTAACGGGGAAAGGACCGGTCGGAGATCCGGCCGTTGACCAGCGCCACCGGCACGTTCCGGGCATGGGCCTGCCGCACCAGGTTCGGCCAGAGCTCGGTCTCGACCAGGATGATGATCTCCGGCGCGAGTTTCCTGAGCACCCGGCGCACCACCCAGGAAAGGTCGAAGGGAAAGAAGAGACAGAGATCGACGCAGTCGAGGCCGGCCGCCACCGACCGCCCGGTCTCGGTGACGTTGGTCAGCACCAGGGCATGCTCCGGATAGCCCTGCTTCAGCGCCCGCAGCAGCGGCACCACCGCCCGGGTCTCGCCCACCGAGACCGCGTGCACCCAGATCACCCGCCGGCCGGCGATACGCTGCAGGCTCTCGGGGGCGAAGCGTCCGAGACGCTCGCGGATGCCGCGCCGGCTCTTGCCGTACTTCAGCCCCCGCCACAGATAGTAGGGGGTGAGGACGATCGCCGCCAGCAGCAGTATCAGGTCATACAGCAGATAGACCATAGTCCTCCAGCCGGGCCTCGGCCCGCCGCTGATTCTCCTGCATCGCCGATTCGAGACGCAAGCGGAATCTTTCCGCGCCCTCGGCACGCGAATAGTGCACCGGCTCACCGAAGGCGTAGACCCCGCGGGCAAAGGGCCGCGGCAGCAGAAAGCGGTCCCAGGAGCCGAAGCGGTGCCCGGCGCTGGCGACGAAGGCCATCGGTATCACCGGCAGGCCGGTCATCCGGGCCAGCTGGACCACGCCGTCCTTCAGCTCGTGCCGGGGACCGCGCGGTCCGTCCGGCGTAAAGACCAGGTCGACCTTCTCCTCGGCCAGCTTGAGCATGGTGCGAAAGGCTGCCCGGCCGCCCTGACTGGACGAACCGCGCACCGCCTCCTGGCCGAAAAAGCGCATGGTGCGGGCGATCAGTTCGCCGTCCCGGGAGGCGCTGATGAGGATTTTCGCCCCGGGCCCCCGGTAGCCGAGCACCATCAGCAGCAGCTGGTCGTGCCAGAAGGCGAGGATGACATTCTTCCCCTGCCGCCAGAAGCCGGCCGGGTGTTCCTCGCCGATGGTCTCGATCCGCATGCTGGCATGCAGCAGCCGGATGAGCAGGGCGGCGGCCGGCGGCGCCAGCCCCAGCAGCAGCTTTTCCTTCCAGTCTTGCATCGTCTACGCGTCCTTGAACTGCATGTCGTACAGCCGCCGGTAGAGCCCGTCCCGGCCGAGCAGCTCCTGGTGGCTGCCCTCCTCGACCACCCGGCCCTGGTCGAGCACCAGGATCCGGTCGGCATGCATCACCGTCGACAGCCGGTGGGCGATGACGAAGGTCGTCCTGCCCTGCATCAGGTTGGCCAGGGCCTGCTGCACCAGCGATTCGCTTTCGGTGTCGAGGGCGCTGGTCGCCTCGTCGAGCAGCAGGATCGGCGCGTTGCGCAGAATGGCCCGGGCGATGCAGATCCGCTGGCGCTGGCCGCCGGACAGCCGCACTCCCCGATCACCGATCTGGGTGTCGTAGCCTTCGGGCAGCTGGCGGATGAAAGCGTCGGCGCAGGCCTTGCGGGCGGCCTCGACCACCTCTTCATCGCTGGCCTCGGGACGGCCGTAACGGATGTTTTCGCGGATGCTGCGATGAAAGAGGAAGGTCTCCTGGTCGACCAGCGACAGGTTGCGGTGCAGGCTCTGCTGGGTCACCGTCCGGATGTCGTAACCGTCGATCAGGATCCTTCCCTGCTGCGGGTCGTAGAAGCGGTTGAGCAGGCTGATCACCGTGCTCTTGCCGGCCCCGCTCGGCCCGACCAGGGCGATCACCTGACCGGGCCGGGCGACCAGGGAGAAGTCCCGCAGCACCGGCTCGTCCCCGTAGGCGAAGGTGACGTGCTCGAAGCGGACCTCCCCCCGGCAGGGCGGCAGCTCGACGGCATCGGGGGCATCGACGACGTCCGGCTTCTCGTCGAGCATCTCGAAGACCCGTTCCGCCGCCCCCAGCGCCTGCTGGAAGACGTTGTTCACCCGGGTCAGACGCTTCAGCGGCGAGTACATCAGCAGGATGGCCGCCAGGATCGAGAAGAGTTCCCCCTTGGTCATGTCACCGGAACCGACCCGGTAGAGGCCGTACCAGAGCACGGCCGCCACCCCGAAGGAGGTCAGCAGCTCGATGATCGGCGAGGAGGCGGCGTCGTAGCGGAAGTTCTTGCAGATCAGCCGGAAGAAGCCGGCGTTCTCCCGCCGGAACTGTTCCTCTTCCTGCCGCTCGGTGCCGAAGGCCTTGATCACCTTGATGCCGGAGAGGGTCTGTTCGAGGCTCTTGGTCACCTCGCCCATGGCGCTCTGGCCGCGCCGCGAAAAGGTCTTGATTTTCCTGCCGATGGCCGCCGCCGGGCCGGCCGAGGCCGGAATCACCACGAAGGCCATCAGGGCCATCTTCCAGTCGGCGTAGAAGGCATAGGCGATCAGGGCGATCATCGAGGTCGACTCGCGCAGCAGGGTCACCAGCACGTCCGACAGCACCGACTGCATCAGGTTGACGTCGTTGAGCACCCGCGACATCACCGTGCCGGAGGAATGGCGGACGAAGAAGGGCATCGACAGCCGGACCAGGTGACCGTAGAGCTGGTTGCGGATGTCCTGGATAGCGCCCTGGCCGGCATAGCGGATGTAGTACATCTGGACGAAGCGCGCCGTCCCCTTGGCGGCGGCCAGACCGACGATCAGCAGCGGCACCAGTTTCGCCAGCTGCATGTTGCCGGCGACGATCATCTCGTCGATGAAGGGTTTGACCAGGTAGGCGATCAGGGCATCGGTGCCGCCGACCAGCAGCGAGGCGATCATCGACAGGGCGATGCGCCCCTTGTAGGGGGCGGCATAGGCCACCAGCCGCAGATAGATGTTTTTCTTCGCTGTATCCGTCAAGATCCGTTTCCCGTTCCGAACCGGTGCGTCCATCTCCGGCGTATCGTCCGGCATGAACCTGCCGGTTCAGGTTTGTTCCTCGATGAGTTCCTTCGCCATGACCGCAACCCGCCGCGAACAGCCGGGGCGCCCCAACCTCTCCCGCAGTGCCGCCAGGTCGGCCTGCATCGTCCGGCGGGCCGCATCATCGGTGAGCAGGCGGTGGATCTCGGTCGCCAGCGCCGCCGGCTCGGCCTGCTCCTGGAGAAATTCGCGGACGATCTCCCGGCCGCCGACGATGTTCACCAGGCTGAAATGGGGAATCCGCACCAGCCGCCGGGCGACGGCGTAGCTGAGCGGCGAGGTGCGGTAGATGACCGCCATCGGCGTTCCGGCCAGCGCCACCTGCAGGGTGACGGTGCCGGAAACACAGAGCACGGCGTCACAGGCCGCCGCGATCTCGTAGATATCGCCCGTCACCAGCCTGACCGGCAGTTCGCCGGCGTCGATCCGTTCCTGCAGCCGGGCCGCGTCGAGTGAGGGCGCCACCGGCAGCAAAAACTGGCGGATGCCGTGCCCGTCGTGCAGCCGCCGGGCGGTCTGCACGATGGTGTCGAAGATATGGCGGATCTCCGAACGCCGGCTGCCGGGAAAGAGGCCGACGACCGGCTGCCCGGGGTCGAGGCCGACCGCCGTCAGATACTCCTGCCGCGGCCGGCCGGGCTCGTATTCGTCGAGCAGCGGATTGCCCACGTAGCGGGCATCGAGCCCGGTGCCGGCGAACAGCCCGGGCTCGAAGGGAAAGATGCAGGCCAGCCGGTCGACCCGCTCGGCCAGCAGCCGGATGCGCCTGCGTCCCCAGGCCCAGACCTTGGGGCAGATGTAGTAGAGCACGGGCACCCCGGCCGCGTGCGCCACCCGGGCCAGCCGCAGGTTGAAACCGGGATAGTCGATCAGCAGCAGCAGATCCGGCCGGTTATCCCCCTGCAGGATCCGCGACAACCGGCGGAAGGCCTTGCGGATGACGGGCAGCCGCCCGGCGACCTCGACCAGCCCCATCACCGCCAGGTCATCGGCCGAGACCAGGATGTCGCAGCCCGCCCGGGCCATCTGCCGGCCGCCGACACCGAAAAAGGAGAGCCCGGGAGCATGCTCCCGGGCCGCCCGGATCAGGTTGGCGCCGTGCAGATCGCCGGAAGCCTCCCCGGCGACGACGAGAACCCTGTGGCGTCCCGCTGACGGATCCACCATCCGCGCCCCCCCCGGACGTCAGCGGGTGATGCCGCGCTCGCTGCCCCGGAGGAAGGCGAGCAGATGATCGATTTCCGGATGTCCCGCGAACGCCTCCTCGAGGCGCTCTCGTGCCTCCTCGAGACGCAGCTCGCTGCGGAAGACCAGTTTGTAGGCCGCCTTGATCCGTTTCAGCGCCTCGTCGGAAAAACCCCGCCGTTTCAGCCCGACCAGGTTGATGCCGGCGATCCGCGCCCGGTCTCCCTGGGCCATGGCATAGGGAACGACATCCTGCACCACCATGGTGCCGCCGCTGAGCATCACGTGGGCGCCGATGCGGGTGAACTGGTGCACGGCCGACAGGCCGCCGAGAATGGCATGATCCTCGACGACGACGTGTCCGGCCAGGGTCGCGGCGTTGGCCAGGATGACATGGTCGCCGACCCGGCAGTCGTGCGCCACGTGCGAATAGGCCATGAACAGGCAGTCGTTGCCGACCACCGTCTCGCCACCGCCGTCGGCCGTCCCCCGGTGCAGGGTGGCGAATTCGCGGATCCGGTTCCGGTCGCCGATGCGCAACCAGGACTTTTCGCCGGCGAACTTCAGGTCCTGCGGCTCGGCGCCGACCGATGCGAACTGGTAGATCCTGTTGTCGCGGCCGATCTCGGTGTAGTCGTCGATCACCGTATGGGCGCCGATGCGGGTACCGGAGCCGATCCGGACATGCTCGCCGATGACGGCGTAGGGACCGACCTCGACGTCGTCGGCCAGTTCGGCGCCGGGGTGAATCTGTGCTGTCGGATGTATCATCGTGAAAACCTCTTGTTATTTGTCGGCGAAGGTGGCCATCAGCTGCGCCTCGGCCACCACCTTGCCGTCGACATAGGCCTTGCCGGCAAAGGTGTAGATCCCCCGCTTGACGCTGACCTGTTCCATTTCGATGCGGATGGTGTCGCCCGGACGGACCGGACGGCGGAAGCGGGCCTTGTCGATACCGACGAAGTAGGACACCTTGTTCTCGCCGATATCGTCGCTGGTCAGGGCGAATACCCCGCCCACCTGGGCCATCGCCTCGACGATCAGCACCCCGGGAAGAATGGGGTGATCGGGGAAATGCCCCTGAAAGCAGGGCTCGTTGATGGTGACGTTCTTCAGGCCGACCACCCTCTTGCCGGGTACGACCTCGATGATCCGGTCGACCAGCAGAAACGGGTAGCGGTGCGGCAACAGCTCCATGATTTTGCGGATATCCATCATGATTGGTCCCTCAGGGCTTGCAAGGCGGCAGTCAGTGCCGCAACGTCCTTTTTCAGCCGGCCCAGCTCGCGATGCATCTCCGGGAGCCGGCGGTAGGCCAGCGAGGCCTTGAGCCACTCCTTGTGCGGCATGGCGGGGACACCGGAAAGAACCTGGTTCCCCTCGGTATCGGAGGCCAGTCCCCCCTTGCCGGCGACGGTGACGTTGTCGCCGATCCTGATGTGCCCGGCCGTCCCGGACTGGCCGCCGAACGTGCAGTGCCGGCCGATGACCGTGCTGCCGGCGATGCCGGTCTGGCCGGCCATCACCGTGTGCGGACCGACCTGGACGTTGTGGCCGATCTGCACCAGGTTGTCGAGCTTGCTCCCCTCGCCGATGCGGGTCTCCCCCAGGGCGGCGCGGTCGATGCAGGTTCCGGCCCCGATCTCGACGTCGTCCCCGACGACGACGATGCCGACCTGCGGAATCTTCTCGTAGCGCTCTCCGTCGGGTGCGAAACCGAAACCGTCGGACCCGACGACCGCATTGGGCTGCACGATCACCCGGTCGCCGAGCCGGCACTTCTCCCGGACGACGACACCGGCATGCAGCACGCAGTCCTCACCCAGCACCACCTCCGGATAGAGCACCACGTTGGGATGGAGAACGGTCCCGCGGCCGATGCGGACCCCGGCCGCGACATGACAGCCGGGGTGGATGGTCACCTCTTCGGCGATCTCCGCCGCCGGATCGACCCGGGCGCCGTCCATGATGCCGAGCGGCCGGGGCCTTTCGACCTCGAAGAAGGTCAGGATGCGGGCAAAGGCCAGGTAGGGATTGGCACAGACCAGCTGGCTGCGGGACACCGGCGCCTCG
This sequence comes from uncultured Geothermobacter sp., assembly GCA_964441925.1. Taxonomy (GTDB): domain Bacteria; phylum Desulfobacterota; class Desulfuromonadia; order Desulfuromonadales; family Geothermobacteraceae; genus Geothermobacter. Next base: position 10,289 of record CAYTVY010000035.1, on the reverse strand, counting down.
GCGGCGAGGATGATCGCCGAGGCCCGGGTCTGGTCCAGCCGCCGGGCGTAGCTGGCCCGGGTCACGAAGGTGATGTCGCCTTCACCCGCCTCGTCGAAGGCGGCCAGCCGCCGGATCTCGAGGTCCGGATCACCGACCACCCGGCCGCCGACCAGTTCCGCCAGTTCCTGCAATCGCGCCATCGCCCCCTCCGTACTATTTCTTCCGGCCCGCAACCTGGTTGTACCGCTTGAGAACGGCGTCGGTCAGATCGATCTTGTCGCTGGCATAGATCAGGGAACTTTCGTTCTTCTCGAAGATGACGGTGTATCCCTGCTCTTCACCGTAGTCGGCGACCACCTTGAGAATCTCGGAGATGATCTTCTTGGTGGCGTCCGAGTCCCGCATCTGCAGATCCTCCCGGACATCCTTGGTGAAACGCTGCAGATCCTTCAGCTTCTGCTGGTATTCGCGCTCCTTTTTCGAACGCGCCTCGTCCGACAGCAGCAGCGCCTGCTTCTCCAGTTCCTCCTTGGCGGCCTGCAGCTCCTTCTGCTTGGCCTGGATCTGGATTTCGTATTCCTTGACCTTTTCACCGATCTTCTTCTTGGCCGCCTTGCCGGCGACCGATTCGTTGAGCACCTTCTGCAGGTCGACATAGCCGATCTTGAGATCGGCCGCGCCGGCGTTCACCCCCAGAAACACCAGGCCCAGCAGGGCCAGCAACAGGACACTCTTCTTCATCTTCGTCATCTTTTCACCTCTCATCAAGCAGTCAGCTTCCGGTTATCAGTAGAACCGTCCCATCGAGAATTCGAAACGGCTGGTTTCCTCACCCTCCAGCGGATCGAGGTTGCGCCCCCACTCCAGCCGCAGCGGACCGAGCGGGCTCATCCAGCGGACCCCCGCCCCGGCACTGTAGCGGAGCTTGGAAAAATAGGTTTCATCCTCTCCCCAGGCGTTGCCGACGTCGACGAAGACGACCCCTTTCATCCCGATGTCCGGCACCAGGGGAAAGATGTATTCGAAGTTGGCGAAGGCCTCCTTGTCGCCGCCGGGGAAGTCGTAGGCCCCGGGAATCGGCTTGCCGTTCGCATCGACCTGCTGCACCCGCGGTCCCACTTCGTAGACGTCGAAGCCGCGCATGCTGTTGATGCCGCCGAGCTGGAACTTCTCGTCCAGCGGAATCGGTTCCCCGCCGACCTCGAAGACCTTGCCGATCTGGCCGTGCGCCATGAAATAGGTCTTCCAGAAGGCCGGAAAATAGTGCCGGTAGTCGACGATGACCTTGGCGAAATTCTGGGTTCCGCCCAGACCGGCGTATTCGGCCGACAGCTCGGCGAGATACCCCTTGGTCGGATCGAGACGGTAGTCGGTCCGGTCGCGGGTGACCGTCGCCGTGAAGGACGACAAAACCGAGGTGCCGATGGCGTCCCGGATCTGGATGGCCGCCGTCGGATCGACATTGGTGATGTTCTTCTTCTCGTAGCGGTAGACGAAGAAGAACCGGTCGTCCTCGCCCAGGGTGAAGCCGAGCTTGATGTCACCGCCGACCGTGGCCTTGTCGTAGTCGGCGTACTCGCGATCGGTCTTGTAGAGGTCGCCGCCGACGGCGAAACGGGTGTCGAGGAAATAGGGATCGAGCAGACCGATATTGTACAGTGTCGTGCTGCCGCCGAAGGATCCCGAGAGATCCAGCTTGAGGCCGAGGCCGAGAAAGTTGCTCTGGCTGACCGAACCCTGGGCGATCAGGCCGTCCACCGACGAGTAGCCGGCGCCGACGCTGAAGGTGCCGGTCGGGCGCTCCTTGACCTGGATATCGACGTCCATCATCCCTTCCTCGGCGGCCTTCTGGGTATTGACCTCGACCTCGTCGAAGAAACCGAGATTCTTGATGTTGCGTCGGCTGGCCTTGATCTTGGAAGCGCTGTAGAGATCTCCCTCGGCCAACCGGATCTCGCGGCGGATGACCTTGTCCCGGGTCTTGGTGTTGCCGGAAATGTGGATCCGGTGAATCCGGACCCGTTCACCCTTCTCGATGTCGAAGCGCAGGTTGATCAGGTGCTTTTCCGCATCCATGCTCGACAGGGGCGCCACGTTGACGTAGGCGTAGCCCTGGTCGGCGTAGAGATCGGTGAGGCGGACGATATCCTGGCGCAACTGTTTGCGGCTGAAGACGTCCCCGGGCTTCAGGCTGATCTTCCGCAGCAGCTCCTCGCGCGGAAAGAGCAGGTCGCCGCTGACCTCGATCTTGCCCACCCGGAAGAGATCCCCTTCCTCGATCTCGATGTAGATGTCGAGGTACTTGCGGTCGCCGCTGATGATGATGACCGGGTTCTTGACCTTGACCTGCGGATAGCCGGCATTGAAGTAGGCATCGGCGATCAGCAGCTGGTCGTTCTTGAGCACATCCTCGAGAAAGGTGCCCCGCCCGGTCAGCCAGGAGAGGAACCAGCGTTCCTTGGTCTGCATCACCTTCTTCAGTTCCCGGTCGGTAAAGACCGTGTTGCCGTCGAAGATGATGCGGTTGACCAGCACCTTCTTTCCCTCCTTGATCCGGAAGACGACCTCCGCTTCGGCCCGGTCGTTCACCTTGACCTCGGGAACGACCTCGACGCCGTAGTAGCCTTCCTTCACGTATTCGTCGCGGATCGCCCGGACGCTCTCCTCCACCACCCGGGGCTCGTAGATGTCGGGGATATGCAGGGTGATGATGGTCTCCAGCTTGCTGTCGTCGAATTCGTCGTTGCCCTCGAAGGTGATCTTGCGGACCAGGGGGCGTTCCTTGAGCCGGTAGACCAGGACGTTCGCCCCGTCCTGCACCTCGATTTCGGCCGCGATGTCCTCGAAACGTCCCAGACCGTAGATGGCCCGGATATCGGCGTCGATCTGCTCGGGAGTGACCGTGGTGCCGGGCTTCACCGACAGCAGGGGCAGAATGGAATCGAGTTCGACGCGCTGGGCTCCCTTGACCACGACATCATCGATCCGATACGTCGCCGACCAGGCAGGCAATGCACAGCAGACCATAAAAAGAACAGCAAGGGCCAAGCGGCAGAAATTCGACATGGAACCGGCTATCTCCTGCGTACTGAAACCACAAAACGGGTCATTATAGAGAACGGCATGCGGGAGTGTAAACCTTTTTTCATGGCAGAATCCGGCCGTCCGCCATGCGGACGATCCGGTCCATCCGGCCGGCCAGGGCTTCGCTGTGGGTGACGATGACCATGGTCAGCCGGTAGCGCTCGTGCACCTGCGCCAGCAGCTGCCAGACACTGTCACTGGTGGCGGAATCGAGATTGCCGGTCGGCTCGTCGGCCAGCAGGACCTCCGGCGACATCACCAGGGCGCGGGCGATGGCCACCCGTTGCTGCTCCCCCCCCGAGAGCTGCCCCGGCTTGTGGGTCAGCCTGTGCCCGAGGCCGACCTCCCGCAACAGCCGTTCGGCCCTCCGGCGCGCTTCGGTCCGGCCGCCGCCGGCGATGAGCACCGGCATCATCACGTTCTCGACCGCATCGAACTCCGGCAACAGCTGGTGGAACTGGAAGACGAAACCGATGGTCCGGTTGCGGAAACGGTCGATCTCCGCCGCCGGCAGCGACCAGACGTCCCGGCCGGCGAAGGAGACATGGCCGCTGGTCGGCCGGTCCAGCCCGCCCAGAATGTGCATCAGGGTGCTCTTGCCGGCGCCGGAGGCACCGACGACGGCCAGCCGCTCGCCGGGCCGGATCTCGAGATCGACGCCGCGCAGCACATCGATCTTTCCCTCGGCGGTCGGATAGGACTTGACCACCTGCCGGACGCTGATGATGACCTCACTCATAGCGCAGGGCCTCGGCCGGGTCCATCCTGGCGGCATGCCAGGCGGGATAGAGGGTCGCCAGCAGGGAGATCACCAGGGAGACGATCACCACGGCGGTGACGTCCCCGGGATTGACCACCGACGGAAAGTGATCCATGCCGTAGACCGCCTGGTCGAAGATCTTCAGCCCGAAAGTCCTCTCGGTCCACTTGATCACCGGGTCGGCGTTCCAGGCCAGCAGCAGACCGAGAACCGTCCCCAGCGTCGTCCCGACGACGCCGATGATCAGCCCCTCGAAGAGAAAGATCTTCATGATGCTGCGGGACGTCGCCCCCATCGAGCGCAGGATGGCGATATCCTTGTTCTTTTCCATCACCACCATGATCAGGGTGGTGGCGATGTTGAAGGCGGCGACCAGCACGATGATGCCGAGCACGATGAACAGGCCGAGCTTCTCCAGCTTCAGGGCCGACAGAAAGGAACCGAACATGTCCTCCCAGGAACGGACCAGGTAGGGGAACCCGTACTTGGCGCGCAGGGTGTCGGCGACGACGGCGGCATGATCATAACGGTCGACATCGATCTCGATGCCGGTCAGCTGCCCCCGGCTGTCGAGAAAGGACTGGGCCTGCGGCAGGGAGACATAGGCGAAGAAGGTGTCGAGGAAACCACCCCCCTGCCGGAAGATGCCGACCACCTGGAAGGGCTTCATCTTCGGAATCATGCCGAAGGGAGTCATGGTGAACATCGGCGGGATGACATTGATGGTCTCGCCGAGGGACACACCGAGAGCGGTCGCGGTATCGATGCCGATGAGGATGCCGGGCAGCCGGTCGCCGTCCTCGCGGAAGAGCAGGGAGGCGACATCCCGGTTGTCGAGGGTGATGAACTCCTTTTTCAGCACCTTGTGGCTGCGGGGAATCCCCTTGAGGCTGACGGCGGAGACATTGCCGTTCGCCAGCAGCATCGACTCCCGGGCGACGAAAGGCGTCACGGCGACGACATAGGGGGAAGCCTGCCGCAACGCCTCGAGCAGCCCGGGAGAATCTTCCAGGGCGCCGCCGTACTTCTGCACCAGCACGTGCGGGATGTTGCCCAGGATCTGCTTGCGGACCCCGTCATGAAACCCGGTCATCACCGCCAGCACCAGGATCAGGGCGGCGACACCGAGGGTGACCCCGGCGATGGAGATGAAGGAGATGACCGAGATGAAGGTCTGCTTGCGCTTGGCCCGCAGGTAGCGCAGGCTGACGAACCATTCGTAGCCCATGACGGTTCCGGATTCCGGTCTTGCCGCCATCAGCGGGTTTCGCGGCGCAGTTGCGGAAAGAGGATGACGTCCCGGATCGACGGCGAATCGGTCAGCAGCATGACCAGCCGGTCGATGCCGATCCCCTCGCCGGCGGTGGGTGGCAGGCCGTATTCGAGGGCGCGGATGTAATCCTCGTCCATGGCGTGGGCCTCCTCGTCGCCGGCCTCCTTCTCCGCCAGCTGCCTCTCGAAGCGCTCCCGCTGGTCGACGGGATCGTTCAGTTCGGAGAAGGCGTTGGCCAGCTCGCGGCCGACCACGAACAGTTCGAAGCGGTCGACCACCTCGGGATTGTCGTCGTTTTTGCGCGACAGGGGCGAGACCTCGGTCGGATACTCGGTGATGAAGGTCGGATTCCACAGGTGCGGCTCGACCACCTCGTCGAAGATCTCGGTCAGCAGCTTGCCGTGGCCGATGGGCCCGTCGAACTGTAGACCCCGGCTTTCGGCATAGGCGAGGCAGCGTTCGTGGTCGTCCAGCACCTCCGGGGCCACCTCGCCGTACCTGCAGATCGCCTCGCGCACCGTCAGCCGGTCCCAGGGCGGCGTCAGGTCGACCTCGCGGCCGCCGTAGCTGATCTTCAGACCGCCGCACACCTGCTGCGCCAGGTGGCAGATCAGCTCCTCGGTCAGGTCCATCAGGTCGTGGTAGGTGGCGTAGGCCTGGTAGAACTCCATCATGGTGAACTCGGGGTTGTGCTGGATCGAGATCCCCTCGTTGCGGAAATTGCGGTTGATCTCGAACACCCGCTCGAAACCGCCGACCACCAGCCTTTTCAGGTAGAGCTCCGGCGCGATGCGCAGGAACAGATCCATCTTCAGGCTGTTGTGGTGGGTGATGAAGGGCCGCGCCGTCGCGCCGCCGGCGATCGGCTGCATCATCGGTGTCTCCACCTCGAGAAAGTCCCGTTCGACCATGAACCGGCGGATCAGGGCGATGATGCGGCTGCGCTTGCGGAAGGTCTCGCGCACCTGCGGGTTGACCAGCAGGTCGAGGTAGCGCTGGCGGTAGCGGGTCTCGACATCGGTCAGCCCGTGCCACTTCTCCGGCAAGGGCTGCAGGGACTTGGTCAGCAGCCGCAGCGTCTCGGCCCGCAGGGACAGCTCGCCGGTCTTGGTGCGGAACGGCCGGCCCGCCAGCCCCACGATGTCGCCGATGTCGAGCCGGCGGAACAGCTCGAACGTTTCGGCCCCGACCTGCTGCCTGTTCACATAGACCTGCAGCCGGCCGCTGCGGTCCTGCAGCTGGATGAAGGCGGCCTTGCCGAAATCGCGCCGGGCCATGATGCGGCCGGCCACGGTGTAACGGGCCTCGCACGACTCCAGCTGTTCGGCCGAATGCTCACTGTGGGCCGCCGCCACCGCGGCGAGGGTGTGGGTGGGGACGAAGCCGTTGGCGTAGGGGTTGATGCCGCTGCACCGCAGCTCCTCCACCTTGGCCAGCCGCTGGCTCCGGATATCGCTCGTCTCTTCCATGGTTCTCAAATGCCTTTCCTCGATCCAGCCCGGTCATGCCGAGGCCATGCGGCCGGCGCAACCGGGAAATTGAATGCCGGATTCAGTTCTGTCCGCCCAGCAGATAGGCTTCGATGAAGCCGTCGAGGTCGCCGTCGAGCACCGCGTCGGTGTTGCTGACCTCGTAACCGGTCCGGTGGTCCTTGACCATCCGGTAGGGATGCAGCACGTAGGAGCGGATCTGGCTGCCCCAGGCGATCTCCTTCTTGTCGCCGGCCAGCGCCGCCGCCTCCTCTTCCTTCTTGCGCAGCTCGAGCTCGAACAGCCGGGCCTTGAGCTGCTTCATCGCCACCGCCTTGTTCTTGTGCTGGGAGCGCTCGTTCTGGCAGGAGACCACGATGCCGGTCGGAATATGGGTGATCCGGATGGCCGAATCGGTCTTGTTGACGTGCTGGCCGCCGGCGCCGCTGGCACGGTAGGTGTCGATCTTCAGATCCTTCTCCTGGATCTCGATCGCCACATCGTCGTTCAGCTCGGGGAAGACGAAGACCGAGCAGAAGGAGGTGTGGCGCCGGGCGCTCGAATCGTAGGGCGAGATGCGCACCAGCCGGTGGATTCCCTTCTCCGCCCGCAGCCAGCCGTAGGCGTAGTCGCCGGCGACCGAGAAGGTCACGCTCTTGATGCCGGCTTCCTCGCCGGGCTGGTAGTCGGTGATCTCGGTCTTGAAGCCGCGCCTCTCGCAGAACCGCAGGTACATGCGCAGCAGCATCTCCGCCCAGTCCTGCGCCTCGGTGCCGCCGGCGCCGGCGTTGATGCTGACGATGGCGTCGTTGGCATCGTACTCGCCGCTGAGCATGCGGGCGAACTCCATCTTTCCGATCCGGCGCTCCAGTTCGGGAAGCAGGGATCTCACCTCGGCGAGGGTTTCCTCGTCCCCGCTCTCTTCGCCCAGCTCGCAGAGCACCAGCAGGTCTTCCAGTTCGGAATGGGCCTCTTCCCAGCCCTCGACCGTTTTCTGCAGACTGGTCCGCTCCCTGAGCACATCCTGGGATGCCTCCCCGCGGTCCCAGAATCCGGGAGAGGCTATTTCGGCTTCCAGCTCCTGAATGCGCTCCTTCTTGCCGTCGAGGTCAAAGATACCTCCTCAGCTCGACGAGCTTTTCCTTCAGCGACCGGAGTTTGTCCATCTCTTCTCTGAACATTGCAACCTCTGTGTTGTCGGGATTGAAATCGGGTGCGCGATTATAACCGCTGTGACGACGGGGGGCAAGCGGCGCCGACCGGAAAATCAGCCGGGCCGGCCGTGCGTGCGGCGATACAGCAGCCAGAGCCATCCCGCCGTCACCAGCAGGCAGGACCAGGGCAGCACATCGCCGATCCGCCGGTAGAGGGACGGACCCGCTCCGGGCGTCACCCTGCCGACCACCAGCGCCGGCTCGAACAGCCGCGAGTGCCTGACGATCCGGCCGGTCGGGCTGATCAGGGCCGACACCCCGGTATTGGCGGCCCGCAACAGCCAGATGCGCTGTTCGACGGCACGGAAGGCCGCCATCTCCAGATGCTGCCAGGGGGCGGAGGAACGGCCGAACCAGGCATCGTTGGTGATGTTGACCAGCAGGTCGCTGCCGCGGCGGACGTAGCGGCGGGCGATATCGGGAAAGATCGCCTCGTAGCAGACCAGCACCCCGAGTGACCGGCCGTTCATCCTCAGGGGCATGACCCGGCCGGGAGAGAAGTCCCCGATGCCGACCACCAGCTTGTCGACGAACGGCAGCAGCCACTTGAGCGGTACGTATTCGCCGAAGGGAACCAGGTGGATCTTGTCGCTGCGGCCGAGAACCTCGCCGGCGGCGTTCAGCAGGTAGGCGCTGTTGTAGAACCGTATCCTGCCATCCTTCCGGTCGTAGGCCGGGGCACCGAGCAGCAGGTATCCTCCCGACTCGCGGGCCGTGGCGATCACCTGTGAACGGGGCCGGCCCGGCTCCTGGAAGTAGAAGGGAGCCGCGCTCTCCGGCCAGACGGTCAGTTCGGCCCCCGCCTGCGTCGCCTGCCGGCTCAGCCGCCGGTAGATGTCGAGAGTCGCGTACAGAAAGCGGGCGTCCCACTTCTGCGCCTGGTCGATATTCCCCTGCGCCAGGGCCACCGTCCATTCCTTCCGGCCACCGGGCGCCGGAGCTTCCAGCCGCCAGGCCCCGTAGCCGAGGGCGGCGGCCAGCAGGCAGCCGACGGCCAGCAGCGTCCGGAGCGGCAACGGCCGCCCCTCCCGCCGGCGAAGCAGGATTTCGGCGAGCAGGGCATTGACCAGGGCGACGAGGAAACTGACACCGTAGACTCCGAACAGGTCGGCCGTCTGCAGCAGCCAGGCGAAGGGCTGCTGCGAATAGCCGAGCAGCGCCCAGGGAAAACCGGTCAGCAGCCAGCCGCGCAGGTATTCACAACCGACCCAGAAGACCGGAAAGACCAGGACCGGGGACAGACGGCACAGGGCGCGCAGCCGCAGCGTCCCCCAGAAGGGCACCGCCCAGAACAGGGCGAGATAGACGGACAGCAGCAGCCAGGCCGCCAGCGCCAGCGGCAGGGCGAGCCGGCCGTAGGTGGTCATGACGATGTTCAGCCAGTAGAGAACCAGGGCGAAAAAGACGCTGCCGGCCAGCAGGCCGGCGCGGAAGGGCCGGCGACTGCCGGTCACCAGCAGGGGCGTCAGGCCGATCCAGGCCAGCGGATAGAGAGACGGCCGGGGAAAGGCCAGGGCGACCAGCAGCCCCGAACCGACCGCGGCGAGCAGATCCGGGCGCGGAAACCGTCGCATGGCCGTTTCAGTCTTCATCGTCGTCGGCGGGCAGCAAGGTGACCTTCACCCTGCTGATGCGGCGGTCGTCGGCTTCGAGCACATCGAACCGCAGCCGGCCGGCCTCGACCTGCCGGCCGGGCGCGGGCACCGAACCGCAGAGGTGACAGAGATAGCCGCCCAGGGTATCGACATTCTCCGGGCATGCGATATCGATGTCGAGGTTCTCTTCCAGTTCCGAGATGGCGATACGCGCGTCGACGACGAAGATGCCCTCGCCTTCCCGGCGCAGCTGCACGTCCTCCAGGTCGTACTCGTCCTGGATGTCGCCGACGATCTCCTCCAGCAGGTCCTCGATGGTGATCAGCCCCGAGGTGCCGCCGTACTCGTCGACGGCGATGGCCAGATGCACCCGCCGGGTCCGGAAGTCCTTCAGCAGTTCCCCGATCTTCTTGGTCTCCGGGACGAAGAAGGGCCGGCGCATGACCTGGCGGATGCCGACCTCGGCGGGGGGCCGTCCCCAGAAGCGGAGCAGGTCCTTGGCGTAGACGACCCCGACGATGCGGTCGGTCGTCCCTTCGAAAATGGGAAAGCGCGAATGGCCGGAATCGATGATGATCCCGAGCAGCTTCTCCATGGAGGCGTCGGCCGGGCAGCAGACCATCTCGGTCCGGGGGACCATCACCTCCCGGACGATGGTCTCACCGAACTCGAAGATGGAGGCGAGCATCTCCCCCTCGTCCTCGTCGATCAGCCCCTCTTCCTCCGATTCCTCGATCACCGCCTGCAGTTCTTTTTCCGACAGCGCCCGCCGCCGGCCGCGCAACAGCCGTCCGAGCCTGCCCAGCAGCGACTCCTCTGCCTGTCGTCTCTGTTCGTCAACCAAGGATTCCTCCCGAAAACCTGAATCAGTGGGTTTGTGCCGGATGAAGAGTGTAAGTGCTTGGCCTGGAT
>CAYTVY010000034.1:0-21258 GCA_964441925.1 uncultured Geothermobacter sp. | reverse complement strand
TACCAGTTCGGCTCGCCGTCGAGCTTGCGGACCATGATGTAGGTATCCCGGTTGGCGCCGGTCGGCCCCCAGTAGTTCCAGCCGTAGGTGAACTGGCCGTAGCCGCCCAGCATCAGGCTCGGCTTGAGCCGTACCCGGTTGAGGCTGTTGTGCCCGCCGGCCCGCCGGTTACCGCGCGACGGCGACCTGGGCACGCCCACGGTCCGCTCCGGCGAGTGGTAGAGGAAGCAGATCCCGCGCGGCAGCCGCGAACTGACGATGGCCCGGGTCACCACCACCCCGTGGTCGTTGTAGACCTCGACCCAGTCGTTGTCGGCAACCCCGATCTCGGCCGCGTCCTTATCGTTGATCCAGAAGGGATGGCAGCCGCGCGACAGGGTCAGCATCCGGTGATTGTCGCCGTAGGTGCTGTGAATGCTCCACTTGCCGTGCGGGGTCAGGTAGTTGAGCATGATGCTCCTGCCGTCTTCCGTCCCGGTGGCGAGAAAGTCCTGCAGGGTGCCGTGGTCCGGCTTCGGCTTGTAGGTCGGCAGGTGCTCGCCGGCGGCGATGTAGCCCTGGTGATCGAGGTAGAAGTGCTGCCGGCCGGTCAGGGTCCGCCAGGGCACCAGGCGCTCGACGTTGAGACAGTAAGCGGAATAGGCCCGGCCGTCGTTGGTCAGGCCGCTCCAGATCGGACTGGTCAGCAGCCGCCGCGGCTGCCGGTCGAGATCGGCGAAGGTCATGCGTACGCCGCGGTTCTTCTCGGCCAGGTCGGCCAGCGGCAGGCCGACCTTCCGCTCCTCGGCCTGGAAGGCGCGGTAGGCGATCTCGCCGTTGGTCTCCGGCGCCAGGTGCAGGATCACGTTGGCCGCGTCCCGGGCCTCCTCCAGCGAAGGATACTCGTTGCCGCCCCAGCTCTGGGTCGGCCCGATCCGCTTGAGCTCGTCGTAGAAATCGGCCACCGGGAAACTCAGACCGTGGGCGCCGATGCCGTTTTCACGCACCTGCGGCCCGTAGGAGATGAAGCGCTTGTAGAGATTGACGTAGTCGCGCTCCACCACCACCAGGGCGGGCATGGTCTTGCCGGGAATCGGCTCGCATTCGCCCTTGCTCCAGTCGCGGATCTCCGGCTGGGCCATCTCGGCCGGGGTGTCATGCTGCAGCGGTACGGCGACGATCTCGCGCACCGGCTCGGGCAGGTGGGTCGCCGCCAGCTCGCTGACCTTCTTCGCCAGCCCCTTGAAGATGTCCCAGTCGCTCTTCGACTCCCAGCAGGGCGGCACCGCCTGCTGCAGGGGATGGATGAAGGAGTGCATGTCGGTGGTGTTGAGATCGTCCTTCTCGTACCAGGTGGCGGTCGGCAGGACGATGTCGGAGTAGAGCGCCGAGGTGTCCATGCGGAAGTTGATGTCGACCACCAGGTCGAGCTTGCCTTCCGGTGCCTGGTCGCGCCAGACGACATCCCGGACGAACTCCTTGGCGGTCTCCGGGGCGATGCTGTTGGTGTGGGTACCCAGGTAGTGTTTGAGGAAGTACTCGTGCCCCTTGGCGCTCGACATCAGGGCGTTGCCGCGCCAGATGATCCACAGCCGCGGCCAGTTCTCCGGCGCATCCGGATCCTCGACCGCGAACTTCATCTTTTTCTCGGCCAGCTGCTTCACCGTCCAGTCGACGATCGCCTGGTTGTCGCCGGCGCCGGCGGCCTCGGCCTGTTTCACCACCTCCGCCGGGTTGCGGTCGAACTGCGGATAGAAGGGCAGCCAGCCGTTACGCACCGCCCGGATCTGGTGGTCGATGGTGTGACCGGAAGTGATCGGACCCTCCTCGGCCACCGGGTTGATGCGCGCCTCGTCGGAGGTGCGCTCGTAGCGCCACTGGTCGGTGTGCACGTAGTGGTAGGAGGGCGCATTCTGGAAGCGCGGCGGCTTCGACCAGTCCAGCGCCCCCATGATGGTCGCCCAGGGCGCCGCCGGGGCGAGCTTCTCCTGGCCGACGTAGTGGTTGAGGCCGCCGCCGTTTTTGCCGACGCAGCCGCAGAGCATCAGGGCAACGATGCCCGCCCGGTAGGTCAGGTTGGCGTGGTACCAGTGGTTGATGCCGGCACCGATGATGATCGAGCACTTGCCCCCGGTCTTCTCGGCGGTGGAAGCCCACTCGCGGGCAAACTGGATGACGCTGGCCCGGTCGATGCCGGTGAACGTCTCCTGCCAGGCCGGGGTGTAGGGGGCGTCATCGTCGTAGCCGCGCGGGTAATCCCCCTCCAGGCCGCGGTCGACACCGAACTGGGCCATCAGCAGGTCATAGACGGTGGCCACCGCCACCTTGCCGCGATCGGTCTCCAGGTAGCGGACCGGCACCCCGCGGCGCACCTGGCCGCCGCCGGCAAAATCGTCGAAGGCGACCTGCAGCACGGCGTCGCTGCCCTCCTGCAGCGTCAGGCGGGGCGCGATCTCGCTGCCGTCCCGGCCGTCCCTGAGCTGCAGGTTCCACTGCCCCTTCTTCTGCTGCCAGCGGAAACCGAGGGTGCCCAGCGGCATCTTCGGCCGGTCGCTGCCCTCGTCCCAGACCAGGTACTTGAAGGCGGCGTTCTCCTCGCCGGCGTAATCCTTCAGGGCCGCGGCGCCGAGCATCCGGCCGGCGGTGTGGTCCTGTCCCCTGGGCTCGATTTCGATCAGGAACGGGGAGTCGGTGTAGCGTTTCAGGTAATCGAGAAAATAGGGGGTCTGCGCCTGGTGATGGAATTCGCTGAGAATGACATGGTTGACCGCCATCCAGAAAGCGCCGTCCTGCCCGGCATGGGCCGGAATCCACCAGTCGGCGAACTTGGACGTCATGCTGAAGTCGGGAGAGAGCACCGTCACCTTGGTGCCATTGTGGCGGGCCTCGGTCAGGTAGTGAACGTCCGGGGTTCGGGTCATCCCCAGGTTGGAACCCATCACGGCGATGTACTTGCTGTTGTACCAGTCGGCGCTCTCGGCGACGTCGGTCTGCTCGCCCCAGATCTCAGGCGAGGCGTTGGGCAGGTCGCAGTACCAGTCGTAGAAACTGAGATTGACACCTCCCATCAGCTGCATGAAGCGGACCCCGCCGGCGAAACTGAGCATCGACATGGCCGGGATCGGCGAGAAGCCGACCATGCGGTCGGCGCCGTAGGTCTTGATGGTATGGATGGCCGAGGCGGCGATGATCTCCTCGGCCTCCTCCCAGCTGGCGCGGCGGAAGCCGCCCTTGCCGCGGGCCTGCTGGTAACTTCGGCGCTTCGCCTCGTCCCCGACGATCGAGGCCCAGGCGGCCACCGGGTCGTCGTGCTCGGCCCTGGCCTGGCGCCAGAGATCGAGCAGCGTCCCGCGCAGATAAGGGTATTTGATGCGCAGCGGGCTGTAGAGATACCAGGAAAAGGAGATGCCGCGCTGGCAGCCGCGCGGCTCGTAGGGGGGAATTCCTTCTTCCAGCTCGGGATAGTCGGTCGCCTGCAGCTCCCAGCCGACGATGCCGTCCTTGACATGCACGTTCCACGAGCAGCTGCCGGTGCAGTTGACCCCATGGGTGCTGCGCACCACCTTGTCGCACTGGTTGCGGTTGCGATAGAACTCTTCCCAGGCGCGCGACTTGGGATCGACGATATCCTTGATCCAGCTCATACCTGACTCCCTCCCTCTCTCCGGGACCGTTCCACCAGAGGCTGGCGCACGGCCCGCAGCCGCCGGCGACCGAGCAAACCGACAAGGCCCAGAAAAATGCCCAGGGCAACCAGCACCATACCCGGCAGGGAACCGCTGGCCACCTGCCCCGGCTGCTCCAGGGCGAAAAAGGCCGCGAGATCGGCCCGCTCCTGCTCGGTCAGGGGCCGTTCGGCATAGATCGGCTCCATGCTCGGGAAGGCCAGCTCGGCCAGCACTTCGGCCACCCCCTCGTCGCCGAAATCGGCGTACAGACCACCCAGATCGGGACCGAAACTGGCGCCGCCGGCCGCACCGAAACCGGCGGCGGCAAAACCGTGGCAGGCCAGACAGGGCGCCCCGCCGTTGGCCAGCGCCTGGCCGCCGGCAAAAAGACGGGCACCGCGTGCGGCATCACCGGCAGCGGCAAAAAGCTCTCCCGCCCCCAGGACGACCAGCAGCACCAGCAAGGGAGCAAACCACCCTTTTCCTCCGCATCGTCTTCTCATCGTACATCTCCTTTCAGGAGAGACCTCGGACATCACCGCCCCGGCGGAACCGGACTCTGCGAAAAAACCATTCAGAACAACGAGTTGCCGCAACCCTACGGGCAACGGACAACACTTCAAAACATCTTTTTACCAAACCGCGCGATCACACCAATGCGGCACAACCCCACAGGCCTGGCCTGTTTCAAGCAAAGCACGTTTTTCTACCTGTGCAACAGACCCGTTTCAAAACAGGCAGAAAAACGATCTCATCACGTTTTTTAAAACAGTTTTTGATTGCCTTCCTTGACGTCGGTCAAAAAGGCACCGACCGGAGCAAGGAAGGACAAACCGTCAGAAGAGAACACGCCGGCCGACCTGAATCCGACGTGGGTTTGTGCCGAATGAAGAGTGCAGGTGCTTGGCCTGGATGTGCTTTTCAAAAATCGTAAGGCGCACCCATGGGTTCGCCGGTGATTTTTGGGAAGCGCAGACAGGTCATCCGCCTTCATCGCAGATTACGGCGTGATGAAAATGACTTGCGCTATTCGCCGGTGACAAGCCCACTGATTCAGGTGTGAGAGCCAAGGAAGAGGGATGGCAGGACGGGAATGCAGCAACCAGACCGGGCCGGTCCCGGCACAAACCCACGGATACAGGTTTCCGGAACCGGCCCGGCATCGACCATTACCGTCAGTAACTCGGACGGAAAGGCTTGACGTTCGGCTCCGGCGCCGGCAGGTGGCACTGACGGCAGTCCACCAGGGTCGCGTGCCAGGCCGGCGATTTCGGCGCCCCCATCTCTCCGCGGGCATGACAGCCGTTGCACTGCTCCCCGCTCTCACCGGCGGCAACCTCGTGCGGAATGGACGGCGGATCGCCGGTCGACCCCTGGGGCACCTCGATCCCCGGGGCACCTTTGCCGGCCGGCGGAAGCGACTGACAGGCACTGAGAACCAACAGCAGACCGAAGCCCGCCAGAGCGACCAGAACAGTTGTCGACAGTTTTTTCATACTGGCCTCCAGGTTTCAAAAAGGTTTGCGACAGGAAAAGTCGAGCGCCCGGTCAGGACAGATGCCGATACAGGCGCCACAACGCGAACACTCTCCGGAATGCATCCGGTCGACCCGCCTCGTGCCGGCCAGCGCTCCCCCCACGCCGACCGGCCGGCCGGAACCGGAGCCGTCCGCATGCCCGCCGCTCATGGCGCACAGCACCTCAGACCTTCTCCACCCTCACCGCGCACTTCTTGAAATCCGGCTCCTTGGAAATGGGGCAGAAAGCATCGAGGGTGAGATTGTTGATCATCTTGTCCTCATCGAAGAACGGCACAAAGACACTTCCCGGCATCGGCACTCCGCGCTCGCCGACACTGGCGCGCAACACGAGTGTTCCCCGCCGGGTGGTCAGTCGCACCCTGTCCCGGTTCCTGATACCGAGTCTTTTGGCGTCTTCGGGGTGCAGTTCGCACACGGCCTCGGGCACGGCCCGGTGCAGCTCCGGCACCCGCCGGGTCATGGTGCCGGTGTGCCAGTGTTCGAGCACCCGGCCGGTGGAGAGCCAGAAGGGGTAGTCGGCATCCGGCACCTCGGCGGCCGGCTCGTAGGGCCGAAAATAGATGGCAGCCCTCTTGCCGTACTTCTTTGCCTTGTGAAACTGGATTCCCCGGCCTTTTTCCACCATCGGATCGAACTGCTCGTTGTAGCGCCACTCGACCGATTTGCCGTTGATATAGGGCCAGATGATACCGCGCGCCTTCTGGTAGGCCTCGTAGGGAGCCAGGTCCTTGCCGGTACCGAGGGTGAACTGCCGGTATTCCTCGAACAGGGCCTGGTGCAGTGACTTGCCTTCCGGATAGTCGAACAGGTGGCCCAGCCCCATACGCCGGGCGACCTCAATAATCTGCCACAGATCCTCCTTCGCTTCGCCCGGCGGCTCGGCCATTTTGAACCAGTGCTGGGTACGCCGCTCGGCGTTGCCGTACATGCCTTCCTTCTCCACCCACATGGCGGTGGGCAGAATCAGGTCGGCGATCTCCGTCGACCGGGTCGGATAGGCATCGGAAACGACGATGAAACGTCCCGGCTTGCGCGCCCCGTGGCGAAAACGCTCGACATTCGGCGCCGCCTGGAAGGGATTGTTGCACTGCACCCAGAGAAAGCGGATATCGCCGCGGTCGAGGGCGCGCAGCATCTCGGTGGCGTGAAATCCCGGCTTCGCCGGGATCTTTTCCACCGGCACCTTCCAGATCCTGGCCGCCTTTTCCCGGTGCTTCGGATTCATCACCACCATGTCGGCCGGCAACCGGTGGGCAAAGGTGCCGACCTCACGGGCGGTGCCGCAGGCCGACGGCTGACCGGTGAGACTGAAAGGCCCCTCACCCGGCCTGGCGATCTTGCCGGTCAGCAGATGGATGTTGTAGACGAGCTGGTTGACCCAGGTACCACGGGTGTGCTGGTTGAATCCCATGGTCCAGTACGAACAGACCTTGCGTTTCGGATCGGCATAGAGGCGGGCCAGTTCCTCGACCGTCGCCGCCGGCACGCCGGAAATCTCCTCGACTCTCCGCGGTGTGTACTCTTCGAGCATCTTCTTGTAGGCCGCAAAGTCGATCATCTCTTCCTTGTCCTTGAAACGGAAGCGATCCTCGGTACCGTAGCCGATGTTGGTTCGGGCCTTCTTGAAGACCACATTGTTGCGGATGAACTCTTCGTCGTAGAGCTTGTCGCGCACGATGACATGTGCAATGCCGTTGGCCAGCGCCAGATCGGTCTGCGGCCGGAAGGCGACGTACATGTCGGCCTCCCTGGAGGTGCGGGTGTAGCGCGGCGCCAGGTCGATGATCTTGACCCGGGGATTTTTCACCCGGTTGGCGATCATCCGAGAAAAGAGGACCGGATGACACTCACTCATGTTCGCTCCCCAGAGGAAGAAGGTATCCCCCAGGTCGAGGTCGCGATAATTGCCCATCGGCTCGTCCGAACCGAAGGTTTTCATGAAAGCGGCCACGGCGCTGGCCATGCAGAAACGCGCGTTGGGATCGATACTGTTGCTGCCGATGCCGGCCTTCATGAACTTGGCGGCGACATACCCTTCCTGGATGGTCCACTGCCCGGAGCCGAGCATCCCCACCGCCTGCGGCCCATGATGGCGGATGGTCTCCTTGAGCTTGTCGGCGACCAGGTCGAGAGCCTCGTCCCAGCCCACCTCGACAAACCGGTCTCCCTTGCGCAGCAGCGGCCTGGTCAGGCGGTCGGGACCATACATGATCTTGGCCAGAAAATAGCCCTTGATGCAGTTCAGCCCCCGGTTGACCGGAGCCTTGGCATCCCCCTTGGTCGCCACCACCCGGCCGTTTCGGGTGCCGACCAGCACACCACAGCCGGTACCGCAAAAACGACAGGGTGCCTTGCCCCAGGTCAGGGCACCGTCGGCGGCCTCGGCCTGCCGGGCCAGCAGAGTGTTCACCGGCAGCCCGATGGCCGTCAGAGCCGCTGCGGCCGCCGCTCCCTTGATGAACTCACGTCTCTTGATGTCCATGCACCTTCCCCTTTCCTTGATCTGCTGTGGAGACTATGCGTTCGGACCTGAGTCGGTCAGATCCTCGAAATTGTGATAGCTCAGACTGACCCGGCGCACCCCGGGCAGTTCACCGATCTGCCGAAAAATCTCCTCCTCGGCCTTGATGCTGGGCGCCTCCAGAACCGCTACCAGAGGCGTATCGGCGGACGTCGGCGTCAACTCCAGGCCGGAAACCGCCTGCAGTGCGGCGATTACATCATCACGCGCCCCGGGCTCACATTCAATCACCAGTCCGCTGATCGGCATAAAGAACCTCCTCGCAACCTTTTATCGGCAGTTGTGGCCGAAACCTGAATCCGTGAACTCATCGCCGGCTGGCGATTCTACCCTGCCCATCCGTGCCGGAAATTTGACCCAAGTCAAAGTTAGGCAAGATTCATTGAATTTTATAACTCTTCTTCGTCTTGTCTATTCCTGAACCAGTGAGCTTGTCACCGGCGAACAACACAAGTCACTGACCTGCCTGTGCTTCCCAGAAATCACCGGCGAACCCGTGAGTGCGCCTCGGATTTTCGGAAACCACATCCAGGCCAAGCACCTGCACTCTTCAGCGGCGCAAACCCAGGGATCCAGGCAAGGTATTGCCATCCCGCCGCAAATCAGGTTAGTCTCATTGCGTTATGCACAAATCGCATATCGAAAACGGAACGACATGCCGGAGCGATCTCACCGGCATTCTGCTGGCCGGCGGCCGCAGCCGCCGCATGGGACGCGACAAAGCCTGGCTGCCGTTCGCCGGCCGGCCCCTCTACCAACATGCCCTCGAACTGCTGCAGCGTTTCTGCCGTCGGGTGCTGATCGCCGGCGACCGGCCCGACCTGGAGGCCCCCGGGCTGCAGGCGATCCCCGACCGCTACCCGGGAAGCGCCCTGGGCGGGCTCTACACCGGGCTGCTGGCGGCGACGACCGACTGGATCCTGGTCGCCCCCTGCGACATGCCATACCCCGACGGACGCATCGTCGAACGGATGCTCGCCATGCGCGAAGGATACGATGCCGTCGTTCCGCGCACGCCGGACGGCTACGAACCGGTCTTTGCCCTCTACCACAAGCACTGTCTCGACCGGATGGAAGCGATGTTGCACCGGGGCGAGTACCGCATCTACGATTTCTACCGACGCATCGAGATCCGCTATCTCGACCCGCCGGAACTGCCGGACGGCTGGCAGCGCTCCCTGATCAACATCAACACCCCCGAACAGCTGGCCCGGCTGCTGGAGGAGGAGTCATGATCCCGCCCGTCGTTACCGTCGTCGCCCGCAGCGGCACCGGCAAGACCACCCTGCTGGAGAAACTGATCCGCGAACTGAAAACCCGCGGCTACCGGGTCGCCGCCATCAAGCACGACGCCCACAGTTTCGACATCGACCACGAAGGCAAGGATTCCTGGCGGCTGACCCGGGCCGGCGCCGACACCATGCTGATCACCTCCCGACAGCAGACCGCCATGGTCCGGCAGAACCCCGACGGTGCCGAACCGTCTCTCGCCGCCTGCGTCGCCACCTACTGCCGTGATGTCGACATCGTCCTCACCGAAGGATTCAGACGCAGTGAGGTGCCGAAGATCGAGGTGCACCGCAAAGCATGCGGCAACCCACTGCTCTGCCGGGGGGAAACGAACGATCCGACCCTGATCGCCGTCGCCAGCGACACCCGGCTCGAACTGGACGTCCCCTGTTTCGACCTCGATGATCCGGCGGCCATCGCCGATTTTCTCGCGGAACGGTTTTTACGCCGACCTGGCTGGAATCGATGAAAACCATCCGCATTCGCAGCAAGATCTGGCTCGAATCCGACGGCCGCCCCCTGATCGGCGACGGCCGGGAACGATTGCTGCTGGCCATTCGCGACACCGGCTCCCTCAACGCCGCAGCGGCCCGGCTCGGCCTCTCCTACCGCAAGGCCTGGGCCCAGCTGAAACAGATGGAGGAACACGCCCCCTTCCCGCTGGTGGTCCGCAGCAAAGGCGGACGGGGCGGCGGCTCGACCCGGCTGACCGGGGAAGCGGAACGGCTGCTGGCACGTTACGCCCTCCTCAGAAATGAACTGCAGCGACTGGTCGACGAACGGTTCGGAGAAGAGGAATGACACGGCTGCTGCTCTGCCTGCTTCTGGTACCGGTACCGTTCACGGCCGCCGCCGACGAGCTGCGGATTTTCGCCGCCTCGTCCCTGACCGAAGCGATCGGCGAGGCGGCGGACCGCTACGGTGCCAGCCATCCCGACTTGCACATCCGGCTCCATTTCGCCGGCAGCCAGACCCTGGCCGCCCAGATCGAGCAGGGGGCTCCGGCCGATCTCTTCATCGCCGCCAACCCGGAGGTGATGCAGCGTCTCGTGGCGGCAGGTCTGGCCGAACCGCCGACCATTATCGCCGGCAACCGCCTGCAGCTGGCGCTGACGGCCGATGCGGCCGAGATCGTCCGCACCCCCGCCGACCTCGTCCGTCCCGGGCTGTTGCTCGCCATCGGCAACCCGCAGGTTCCGGTCGGCGCCTACACCCGCCGGCTGTTCGAGCGTCTGGCGGCCGATCCCGGTTTCGGCGCCGCCCGGGTGACCGCCATCCGCGCCAACATCGTCAGTGAAGAGACCCAGGTAAAAGCGATCGTCGCCAAACTGCTGCTCGGCGAAGTCGACGCCGGCATCGTCTATCAGAGCGATCTGACCGCCCCGGCAGCGCGGCGGCTGGTCGGCCGCGCCTTTCCCGACGGCGACCTGCCGGCCATCCGCTATCCGGCGGCGGTCCTGGCCGGCGGCAACCGGCAGCCGGCGCAGGCCTTTCTCGCCTTTCTCGCCGCACCACCGGGCAGGGCCGTCCTGCTGCGCCACGGCCTGCTGCCACCGGAGCAGAACCCATGAGACGCCCGGCTCTCTTCCATCTCTACCTGGCCGGCAGCGGCATTCTGCTCGCCCTGCTGGTCCTGCTGCCGGTCGTCGGCCTGCTGCTGGCCAGTCCGCCGGCGGAACTGGCGCACCTGCTCGCCGACCGCCAGGTGCTGCAGGCGATCCGCATCACCCTGCTCGCTTCGCTGCTGGCCCTGCCGCCGATCCTGCTGTTCGGCATCCCGGCCGCCTACGGCCTGTCGCGCCTCGACCGGCGCCGGCGCCGGCTGCTGGAAACCCTGCTCGAACTGCCGCTGGTCATGCCGCCGGTGGTCGCCGGCCTGGCCCTGTTGCTCGCCTTCGGCCGCCGCGGCCTGCTCGGCGATCTGCTGGCCGGCTTCGGCCTGCGTCTGCCCTTCACCCTGGCGGCAGTGGTGCTCGCCATCCTCTTCATTGTCACCCCCTCCTTCGTGCGCCGCTGCAGCCTGCTGTTCGACGGCCTCGATCGCCGCCTGGAAGAGGCGGCCCGGCTGCTGGGAGCCACCCCGCGCCAGGTCTTCTTCCGTGTCAGTCTGCCGCTGGCACGCCGTGGCCTGATCGCCGAAACGATCATGGCCCAGGCCCAGGGCATCGGCCTGTTCGGCGCCGTCATCCTTTTTGCCGGCAACCTGCCGGGACGCACCCAGACCCTGTCACTGGCCATCTACAGCGCCTTCGAATCGCACCCGTCGCAGGCCTTCGCCCTCGGTTCGCTGCTGCTGCTGATCTCCTTGCTGCTGCTCGGCGCCGTGCGCCTCGTCACCCCGCGGGAACCGGAGCCATGAACCTCCTGACCTGTCGGCTGCAACAGCCGCTGCCGCATTTCGTGCTCGATGTCGAGCTGCGGGTCGAACCCGGGGTCACCGTCCTGCTCGGACCGAACGGTGCCGGCAAGAGCAGCCTGCTGCGGCTGCTGGCGGGCCTGGACCGGCCCCGACAGGGACAGGTCAGGCTCGGAGAACGGCTGCTGTTCGACAGCGAGCGGGGCATCCGGCTGCCGCCGGAAAAACGCGCCGTCGGCATGGTCTTTCAGGATCTGGCCCTCTTTCCCCATCTCGACGTCCGGGGTAATATCGAATTCGGCCTGAAACAGCACGGTATCGGCGCCGGCAGGCGGCGGACAAAGGTGGCCGAGCTGCTGCGTCAGCTGGGCATCGGCCACCTGGCCGGTCGCCGGGTCACCACCCTGTCCGGCGGCGAACGACAGAAGGTCGCGCTGGCCCGGACTCTGGCCACCGATCCGCAACTGCTGCTGCTCGACGAACCGACCGCCGCCCTCGATCCGGCGGCGCGCGGTGAAATCCGCCGCTGGCTGCAGGGGGTTCTGCTCGGACTGCGGATTCCGACCCTGCTGGTGACTCACGACGCCGAGGAAGTCGCTTATTTTCGCAAGCGGGTCGCGGTCATGGAGCAGGGACGCATCGTCCAGCACGGCAGCTACCACCAACTGCTGCGCCGGCCGCAAAGTGATTTCGTCGCCCGCTTCGCCGGCATCAACGTCATCGCCGGCCGGGTGGTCGACAACGGTGAAGACCGCAGTTTCGTCAGCGACAACGGCCTGCGTCTGCAGGGCGACTTCCACACCGGCATCCCGGGTCCGGCGACCATGGCCGTCGCTCCCTGGGAAGTCTCCCTCTTTCACCAGCCTCCCGGCGGCAGCCCGCGCAACGTCATCGCCGGCCGGGTCGAGGAGCTGGTGGTGCTCGGTGACCGGGTGCGTGTCACCCTGACCGGCCGTGAGAAGATCGTCGCCGAAATCAGCCTGCGCTCCTGGGAGCGGATGGGCCGGTTTCGCGAAGGAACCCGATTGCACGCCGTCTTCAAGGCCCAGGAGGCGCGGGTAATGAATGTCTGAAGGAGAACAGCATGCCAGCCACCATCGTCGCAACCTGCATCAGCAGGAACAAGGGAGAACGCAAGACTCCGGTCGAGCAGGTCGAGCTGCGCCCCGGTCACGGGATCGTCGGCGACGCCCACGCCGGCGACTGGCACCGCCAGGTCAGCCTGCTGGCCGAAGAGAGCATCGACAAGATGCGGGCGCTGGGGCTCGATGTCGACAAGGGGGATTTCGCCGAGAACCTGACCACCCGGGGAATCGACCTGGTCGGTCTGCCGGTGGGAGCACGGCTGCAAATCGGAACCGTTCTGCTCGAGGTGACCCAGATCGGCAAGGAGTGCCATAACCGCTGCGCCATCTACTACCAGGCGGGTGACTGCGTCATGCCGAAGGAGGGGATCTTCGCCCGGGTGCTCGCCGGCGGCGTGATCCGGCCGGGCGACGGAATCCGGCGGATCGCAAGCGACCAGCCGACGTAAAAAGGCCGGGTCCGGCGACAAAAAAGGGCGCCGCCGACCCGGCCGCTGTTCTTTCTCCGTACCTGTCCGAGCGGAATCAGAAGCGCACGAACGCCCCGGCATAGGGGCCGGCGAAGGTGGCGTCGACAAAGACGCCGGAATCGTCGACATCCAGATCCAGGTAGCGGTAACCACCGAAGATGCCGACCAGGGGCAGGGGAGAAAACTCGACCTGGGCGTCGGCGTCAAGAAAGCTGTTGCCATCGTATTCGAGATAGCCGACCCGGCCGGAAACGCTGATGAAATCGGCCAGACCGACCCGCACCCGCGCCCCGACCGTCGGCACCGGCACGTCAACCGACTCGCTCTCGGTGGTCGCCGTACCACCGACCTCGCCTTTCAGGGTCGCCTCGGCCTGAAGCCACTTCACCGACACCTCCGGCCCGATCTGCACCCGTACCGGCAGGTCGTCGACGTTGACCAGGTACCAGGTCAGGCCGGCATCGAGAAGATCGATACTGACCTCGCTGCTGGTCGGCACACTGGCATCGAAGGTCCTGCCATTGAAGTTGATCGAGCGGTTGAGCGTTCCCTGGCCGGAAAACTCGAGCGGCACATAGGCCAGTCCCAGCCGGAAATCACCGAACTGCAGTGCCGCCTCGGCAAAATAGTCTTCGCTGTCGTCGAAGCCGAGATCCTTTTCCAGGTCGATCTGGTCACTCAGGGAAAGCTGGTCGACCGCCACCTTGCCTTCGGGGGAAAGCAACAGATAACCCGCCTTGAGCGATACCATCTCGTCGGCCAGCGCCGGCCCGGCAGCCAGCAGCAGAGCTGCCAGCATGGTCACCATGAAACGTACGTGCATGAAAAAACCTCCTTCAGGGAATGATGGTGAAAAATCCGCCACGACAAATGATGCAAGGAATGAACCATACGCCGTCGGCCGCGTCAAGCAACCGGCCGTCAGCCTTTCCGCGGCCCCTCGCCGCGTCGCCGGCCCGGCCAGTCGTTCACGCTCTCGGCCAGCTGCCGCCACAGACCACGCAGCATGGCCAGCTCTTCCCGGTCGGGACACGCCCGGGCGAAAAGGCGCCGCAGGCGGAAAAAGGTGGCGCCCGGGCAGGCCGGATTGCTGAAACCGATCCGATCGAGCACCTCTTCCATCTGTCGAAACATCGCCTCCAGCTCGGCATGCTCGGGCAGTTCGCCGGACGGATCCGGCACCGCCGCCGGCGACGGCCGACGGTGCAGCTCATAGAGCAGCGCCAGCACCGCCTGCGCCAGATTGAGGGAACCGGCATCCCCGCTGCTGGGAATCCGTACCCCCACCGTACACAGGGCCAGTTCGGCACTGGTCAGACCACGATCCTCGCGCCCGAATACCAGCGCCACCGTTCCGTCCGACGGCAACCGGGCCACCAGCTCCGGCAGCTCACAGCTCGGATGCAGGGTACCCCGCAACCGGCCGGCACGCCGGGTGGCGGCAACCGCCAGATGCACATCCGCCAGGGCGGCGGCCAGTCCGGTGAAGGTGGTGGCCGTGCCGAGCAACGGATGGCCGGCGACAGCAAACTTGCGCGCCTCCGGATGACGATACGGACAGGGGTTGACCAGCCGCAGGTCACGGATACCGAAATTGGCCATCGCCCGGCAGACCATGCCGATGTTGCCGGGCTGTTGCGGCTCAACCAGAATGACGGCCAGGTGCCGGGAAAGGGGCTGCAGCATGCGTTCTGCTCCGAAAAAGAAACATAGAATAGGGTTTTTCTATCGTTTTTATTGGTTTTTTCGATTTAATCTATTGGACTTGGCGCGTCGTTTGTCGTACCTTGCCGGCAAAACCCATGGGAGGATCCATCATGCACCGCCTGTTGCTCAGCCTTTTCATCCTGTTGCTGGCCACTCCCGCCTTGGGGAAGGATGCCGCCGGCACCGTCATCTGGGAGTTCGATCTCTCGGCCCACCAGCCCGGCACCGAAGCCAGACTGTGGATTCCCTATCCGGTCTCGGACGCCGAACAGCTGATTTCCGACATCTCCTGGCAGGGCGACTACAGCGAAGCCGCAGTCTATACCGACCGGCAGCACGGCGCCAGCATGCTCTACGTCCGCTGGGGCAAAGACGCCAAAAGCCGCCGCCTGACCTTCCGTTTCCACGCCGAACGGCGTGAACAGGTACGGCGCGAGCTCACGGACGATCACATTCCCCTCGATCCGGCCTTCGCCGCCCCCTACCTGGCCGCCACGTCCCACGGCCCGGTCGACGGCCCGGTCCGGGCCCTCGCCGACCGGATCACCGCCGGCAGAACATCCATTCTCGCGAAAGCCCGCGCCATCTACGACTGGACGGTGGACAACACCTTCCGCGATCCGCAGACCCGCGGCTGCGGCCTCGGCGACGTGCCGCGCCTGCTCGAGCGCCCCGGCGGCAAGTGCGCCGACATCAGCTCGATCTTCGTCGCCCTGGCCCGGGCCGCCGGCGTCCCCGCCCGGGAGATTCTCGGGCTGCGTCTGGGCAGGAAGAACGGACAGGACATCAGCACCTGGCAGCACTGCTGGGCCGAGTTCTACCTGCCGGGCACCGGCTGGATCCCGGTCGACCCGGCGGACGTGCGCAAGGCGATGCTGAAACGGAATCTCTCCCTCGACGACCCGGAAGTGGCCAGGTTGCGTGAATATTTCTGGGGCGGCGTCGACGCCTACCGCATCCGCCTCTCACAGGGACGCGACCTGCAACTCAACCCGCCCCAGCAGGGGCCGGCGGTCAACTACCTGATGTACCCCTTTGCCCAGGTCGGCGGCCAGACCCTCGACTGGCTCGATCCGGCGACATTCAAGTACCGGATCACCTTCCGGCAATGAACCTATCGGAGCGCTGACGACCGCCGGCCGGTCGTCAGCGCCCGGCTATCCGCCGCGTTCCTGAAGCGGCAGCGTCACCTCGCCGCTCCCCTGGCGTCCCCGGGCGTCCTGTACCTGCCAACCGATCTTCAGTGGGGCTCCGACCGGCAACCGGGACAGCCGCCGCGGGTGGACCACCACCGCCATGTCGAACACCGACTGGAAGAAATCTCCTTCGACCGGTCCTCCGGCGGCATCGAACAGCCGGAACTCCTCGATAGTCACCGGGCGATCAAAGTAGACCAGGATCTCCGCCGGATGATCCTCCTCCGCCGTCAGGGAGGCATAGGCCGCCAGCGGCCGGGGCGGGCCCGGGTCGGCAATACGCTCACGACGGGGCAGGAATCCGCCGTTCGGCATCCCCGGCCAGGGCTGCCCCCCAAGGGTGAGCACGACGCGTTCGACACCGCCAAAACGTGCCGCCGTCTCGACCAGCACCGCCGCCATGGCCTCCAGATCCCCCTTGTTTCCCTCCGGCAGGGACAGATCGATCTGCCGGCTGGCCCCCACACGACTGGCCGCCACCGCCCGGCTGCCGGGCGGAAAGGGGTTGACCAGTCCGCTGGCAGCGACAGGCCGGAGCAGGGGGCCGGTCAGCTGGTCGAGCAGCAGCTGCAGCTGACCGTCCTGCCGGTAGAGGAAGAAGGGCAGCGGTTGCAGGCGCCCGCTGCCATCGGTCCGTGGCAAAAAACCGACCCGCGCCCAGGCGGTGCCGGCCCGGACTTCCGGCGCCGCACCGAAAAACTCCCGGTAGGTGGCATCGACATGAACCTTGCCGGCAGACTCATCGACCTGCCGTTCGCAGGCCGGCAGCAGGAACAACAGGAGACAGTAACAGAACAGACGCACGATGATCGATAACGGCATATCCGAGCTCCTCGAACAGTTTTTGTCCAGCTTTTTTGTTCAAGTGTAACATGCCGCCCGGCGCGGATGGACAGGTGCAGAACCGGTTTCCGGCAAAAAACAGAAACCGCAGCAAACATTGGCAGGAATTTATTTTATTTACATCGAACAAGGCTTTATGTTATTTAAATAAAACACTGGTTCAGGAAGAAGCAGAGCGCATCCCGGAGGGGGCCATGGTCCGATTGCGCGTCTTTGTCATCGATCCGGTCGAGAGCACCCGCGAATCCCTCGCGATGCTGTTGCATACCCTTGGCCACGAGGTCATTCCCTGCGCCACCCCCGATTTCTGCCCCGGCTATCGCAGCAAGGTCTGTGCCTGTCCCCGAGCCCACGCCTGTGCCGACGTTCTCTTCATCGGCCAACATCTCTCCGGTGCCCGCGGCATCGACTTCATCCGCCAGCGCCGCCATGGCAACTGTCACGGGCTGGTGCGCAACATGTTTCTGGTCTGCCAGCCCTGGTCGGCGCACGAAGAAGAAATGGCGCGCGAGCTTGGCTGCCGCTTTCTGCAGACCCCCATCGACCAGCAGCACCTGGACGACATCCTGCAACAGGTCGCCCGCCAGACCGATCCGAACCGCCAGCTGACTCCCCTCGACCAGCTCGAACTCGAACTGGCTCCCCTTTGCTGACCGGTCGTCGCGAAGCTTGACAGCACCGCAACGGGCGCGCATGCTTTGGCTGACCTGAATCTGACGTGGGTCCGTGCCGGATGAAAAGTGTAAGGGCTTGGCCTGGATGCGGTTTCAAAAATCGAAGGCGCTACCCATAGGTTCGCTGCTGATTTCTGGGAAGCGCAGGCAGGTCATCCGCCTTCATCGCAGATTACGGCGTGATGAAAATGACTTGCGCTATTCGCCGGTGACAAGGTCACGGATTCAGGGCTGAGACACTACCCACCGGAGCATGCCCATGAACGGCCCGACGGACGAACCGCTCATTCCCCGCCTGCTGGCGAGCAACGCCCTGCGCGCCAACCTGAGCAAGCACATGACCCTGAACCAGATGGCCGATTCCAAGGCGGCGATGATTCTCACCGCCTCCTCCCTGGTCACCACCATCGCCCTCACCCAGCGACAGAACCTGCCACTGCTGACCGTCGTCATCCTGGTGGTGACCGGCATCCTCGCCGTCACCTTCTCCATCCTGGCCATCATTCCGCCGCTGCACGCCAGCGGCAAGACCAATCTCTTCTACTTCCGCTCCTTTGTCGAGCTGGACGAGGAGGAGTTCATCGCCGGCTTCAAGGAGCTGATCAGCAACAAGGAAAAGCTCTACGAGGCCTACCTGCACGAACTCTACTACCTTGGCAAGCACCGGCTGACCCGTAAATACGCGCTGGTGCGCAACGGACTGTGGACCCTGCTCGCCGGCCTGGTGCTGGCGGCCGCCAGCGTTCTCTGGCGGCAGCTGACCTGACGGCCGGCCGTGAACACCCAGAGCCACGCCATCCTCACCTGCGCCCTGCTGCGGCTCTGCGGCGGCGAGCGGCTGGCGAGGCTGCCGCGCATCAACCTGGTCCTCTGTCTCGGCGCTCTGACCCCCGACCTGCCGATCTACCTCTTCTTTGCCTGGGGCAGCCTGATCGCGCGCATTCCCCAGCAACAGCTATGGAACGAGGTCTATTTTCAGCCCGGCTGGACGTCTCTGGTCAGCGCCTTTCACTCCTTTCCCCTGTGGACCTTCGGCCTGGCGCTTTGCTGGAAACTGAAAAGACCACGGGCCGCCCTCTTCTGCGCCGCCGCCCTGCTCGGGGCGGCGGAGGATTTCTTCCTTCACCACAACGACGCCCACATGCACTTCTGGCCCCTGAGCCACTGGCGCTTCCTCTCGCCGGTCTCCTACTGGAATCCGGCCTACCACGGCATCCCGGCCGCCCTGGCCGAGATCATCGTCACCACCCTGGCCGGCATCTGGCTCTGGCCGCGCCTGGCCAGCCGCTGGGGCAAGGGCCTGCTGGCCCTGGCACTGCTGTCCCTGATCGCCAACCACGGTCTGTGGGTGATGGTTTTCCACCATTTCTGACAGAACAGGGGAGAGCAGGTATGCTTTGGAAGAAGAAAACCATGATCAACAACACGGCGAGGATCCCATGAAAGACCTGAAAAACAAAACCCTGTTCATCACCGGCGCCAGCCGCGGCATCGGCAAGGCGATCGCCCTGCGGGCCGCCGCCGACGGCGCCAACATCGTCATCGCCGCCAAATCGAACGTCCCCAACCCCAAGCTGCCGGGCACCATCCACAGCGCGGCGGCGGAGATCGAGGCGGCCGGCGGCCGGGCCCTGGCGGTCAAGTGCGACATCCGCGAGCCGGCGGCCATCACGGCGGCGGTCGCCCTGGCGGTCGAGCGCTTCGGCGGCATCGACATCCTGGTCAACAACGCCAGTGCCATCTACCTCGCCGGCACCGGACAAACCCCGGTCAAGCGCTTCGACCTGATGCACCAGGTCAACACCCGCGGCACCTTTCTCTGCTGTCAGGCCTGCCTTCCCTATTTGAAAAAGGCGGACAATCCCCACATCCTCACCCTGTCGCCGCCCCTGAACATGCAGCCGCGCTGGTTCGCCGGCCATGTCGCCTACACCATCGCCAAGTACGGCATGAGCATGTGTGTCCTGGGCATGGCCGAGGAGTTCCGCCCCGACGGCATCGCCGTCAACGCCCTCTGGCCGAAAACGGTGATCGCCACCGCCGCCCTGGCGATGCTCGGGGGAACCGTCCGGCCGGAACAGTGCCGCCGGCCCGAGATCGTCGCCGATGCCGCCCACGCCATCCTCTGTCGTGACAGCCGTCAGTGTACGGGAAACTTCTTCATCGACGAAGAGGTTCTGGCCGAAGAGGGTGTCACCGACCTTGAGCGCTACGCGGTCAAGCCGGGAGAAGAGCTGTTGCCCGACCTGTTTCTGGACTGAGTCCGGACACCGGCATCCCCCACACTGAAGGGCTGGCCAAATGCGCCGCAGGGGAGTAAAATCCCGAGCCATGTGCGCCCTGCAACCATCCCGGCAGAGCTGGCGGTTCTCGCCCGGCCAGGTGCTGCTGATCTATTATGTCCTGGCCATCCTGCTCGGCGGCCTGCTGCTGCGACTGCCCCTGGCCAGCAACGGTGAACCTCTCAGTTTTCTCGATGCCGTCTTCACCGCCACCAGCGCCCAATGTGTGACCGGCCTGGTGGTGGTCGACACCGGCAGCCGCCTGAGCTGGTTCGGCCAGCTGGTGGTGCTGCTGCTGATCCAGACCGGCGGCCTGGGCATCACCACCTTTTCCGTCTATCTGCTCTCCTACCTCGGCGGCGGCATGAGCCTGCGCGGCCGGCAGCAGATCGAGCAGACCCTGCTGCCCCAGTCCTATGCTTCGCTGCAGGAGCTGATCGGCAAGATCTTCCTGCTGACCATCATCATCGAAGGCATCGGCGCCGCCCTGCTGGCCATCCGCCTGGTGCCCCGTCTCGGCCTGCCGGAGGGGCTGTGGAGTGCCCTGTTCCATTCGGTCTCGGCCTTCTGCAACGCCGGCTTCAGCCTCTTTCCGGACAATCTGGTCGGTTTTCACGACGATGTCCTGGTCAACCTCACCGTCATCGGCCTGATCACGGCCGGCGGCATCGGCTTTCTGGTGCTGCAGGAGCTGTTTGGCCTGACCCGCCGCCACCAGCCGCGGCACCGGCTCTCGCTGCACACCCGGATGGTGCTGGTCACCAGTTGCGCCCTGACTCTCGGCGGCGCACTGCTGCTGGCACTGCTGGAAATCCCCGGCGAGCTGCGCACCATGGGAGCCGCCGACGGTTTCTGGATGGTCCTCTTCCAGTCGGTCACCGCCCGGACGGCCGGCTTCAACACCATCGACCTGAACCTGCTCGAAGTGCCGAGCCTGGTACTGATCATGTTCCTGATGTTCATCGGCGCCTCGCCCGGCTCCTGCGGCGGCGGCATCAAGACCACCAGTTTCGCCCTGATTTTCGCCATCCTGCACAGCCGGCTGAAGGGGGAGCGCCACACCAACATCTTCCGCCGTACCGTGCCGGACGAACTGACCACCCGCGCCCTGACCCTGGTGCTGCTGTCGGTCATCGTCTGCGGCGCGGCGATCTTTCTGCTGCTGACCGTTCAGGTCCATGGCCTGCCGGCCACCGAGAGCCGCAACGCCCTGCTCGACTACGCCTTCGAGACGGTGTCGGCCTTCGCCACCGTCGGCCTGTCACTGGGCGTCACCGGCAAGCTGCTGCCGCTCGGCAAGATGATCGTCATCGGCCTGATGTTCGTCGGACGGGTGGGCGTCCTGACCCTCGCCTTCGCCTTCGTCCGCCGGGCGAAAAAACGACAGATCCGTTACGCTGAAGAACAGGTGATGATCGGATAAGACACGGCCACACGGTCCGCAAGGGAGTCCAGCCCATGAAAAAGTTCTGCATCATCGGCGCCGGCAACTTCGGCTCGAACATCGCCCGCACCCTCTACGAGGCCGGGCACGAGGTGCTGGTCATCGACAACAACCGGCAACACATCCAGGAGATCAGTGAACACTGCTCGGTCGCCATCGTCGCCGACGCCGCCGACAAGGATTTTCTCGCCGCGCAGGGGGT
>CAYTVY010000033.1:19097-21905 GCA_964441925.1 uncultured Geothermobacter sp. | reverse complement strand
AAGAAACCCTCGCGCAAGGTTTCCTATGTCAAGCTGGCCGAGTACGGCGGCAAGAAATACGTCATCGGCTCCGGCGTCTACGACATCTCCCTGGACGACATCCAGGCCGCCATGAAATAGACCAGCAGCAGGGATGACACGGCACCAGTAGAGAAGGAGTGCACCGATGAATCTGTCATTCAAACTCAAACTCGGCCTCATGAGCGTCCTGGCCCTTTCGCTGGTGGCCATCATCATCGCCGTTTCGGTCTATTTCAACAACCGGATCGACAGCGCCCACCGGCTGCAGGTCGCCATCTACCGGGTGACCATCGATGCCCAACAGGCCCGTACCGCGGAGAAGGCCTACCTGAAATTTTATCAGAAAGAACCACAGCAGCGGCTGCGGGCCAACCTGGGGCAGGCACTTGAACATCTGGCCGAAATACAAGACAGCCGGGTTGACACCCAAGCCCTCAAGAAACAGCTTGAGGACTACCGCACAAAGTTCAGTCAGGTTGTTGCCCTCCATGCTGAAAACAGCAAACTCGAACAGGCGATGAAAGCCGATCTGGCCAAGGTCAACAAGCTGCTCGGCAGTCTGGAAGAGGCCGTCCGCGGGCACGAGTTCGACCTGCAGATGGAAGGCGAGGATCTTTCGGAGAACGAGGTCAACCTGCTGTCACTCATCCGGGACTGCAAAAATCTGACTCTCTTCATGCAGTCGAGCCTGCAGCAGTTCCTGCTGACCAACGATGCCGAACACATCACCCGTTTCAGCACCTACTTCAAAAAAATCGGCCTGGGATTTCTCGCCGGCCTCGAGCAATTCTCGAAGGCTACCCGAAACGATGACTACATCGAGCCGGCCCTTACCACCCGCAAACTGGTGGAGCAGAACATCGTCCGCCTGAACCAGGCGCGGGATCTGTTCCAGCAGGAGAACGCCCTGGTCGAACAGCTCGACCAGATCGGCACCGGCCTGCTGAGCACCGCCGACCGGATGGTCGACACCGGTGCGACGCTGGCGGAGAAGGCCCGCAGCACCGCCATTACCGTCATCGCCCTGAGCAGCGGTATCGGCTCGTTGCTCTACCTGCTGTTCGGCTGGCTGGTCTTCCGCTCCATCATCCGCCCCCTGAACCAGGGCATCCGGCTGGCCGAAACCATCCAGCAGGGAGATCTCTCCCAGCGGATGGAGGTGCACGGCAACGACGAGATCGGCCGCCTGGCCCAGGCCCTCAACCGGATGGCCGAGAGCCTGGACGAAAAGGCCCAGTTCGCCAAGCGCATCGCCGAGGGCGACCTCAGCCACGACATCGAACTCAGCTCGGAGCGGGACGTCCTCGGCAAGGCGCTGAAGATGATGCTCGATAACCTGAACAACATCTTCGCCACCATCCACCAGGCCAGCGAACAGGTTGCCTACGGCTCGCAGAAGGTGGCCGAGTCGAGCCAGTCCCTCTCGCAGGGCGCGACGGAGTCGGCCAGCTCGCTGGAAGAGATCTCCGCCAATATCAGCGAGCTCGAATCCCAGACCCGGACCAATGCCAGCAACGCCGGCCAGGCCAACCAGCTCGCCGCCACCGCCCAGCAATCGGCCGGCAAGGGCAGCCAGCAGATGCAGGAGATGGTGACGGCCATGGGCGAAATCAACCAGGCCAGTCAGGAGATCAGCAAGATCATCAAGGTGATCGACGAGATCGCCTTCCAGACCAACCTGCTGGCACTCAACGCCGCCGTCGAGGCGGCCCGGGCCGGCCAGCACGGCAAGGGCTTCGCCGTGGTCGCCGAGGAGGTGCGCAACCTGGCCGCCCGCAGCGCCAAGGCGGCACGGGAGACGGCGGAACTGATCGAAAGTTCGGTCGCCCTGACGGAAAAAGGTTCGGGCATCGCCCACCAGACGGCAAACGCCCTGGAAGAGATCGTCGAGGGCGTCAACAAGGTCTCGGAGCTGATCTCCGAGATCGCCATCGCCAGCAGCGAACAGGCCGAGGGCATCGCCCAGGTCAACCAGGGACTGGCGCAGATCGACCGGGTCACCCAGCAGAACACCGCCAATGCCGAGGAAAGTGCCGCCGCCAGCGAGGAACTCTCGGTCCAGTCGAAGCAGCTGCTGGAGATTCTCTCCCGCTTCCAGACCAAGTACGATGGTTCGTCGGCCCCCATGCCCTCCCTGGCCGAAAATCTGCCGCAGCCCGACAACAGCACCTGGGGCGGCATCTCGATGCAAAGCGGCAACCGGGACGAATTGATGTGCTGGAGCCCGCAACTGGCCACCGGCATCGATTCGATCGACAATCAGCACAAGAGACTGCTCGAACTGATCAACCAGACCTTCGTCACCATGAAGGATGGCGGCAACGACGAAACGATCGGTCGGGTGGTCAACGATCTGATCGATTACGCCAAGACCCACTTCAGCCACGAAGAAACGCTGATGCAGACCCACGGTTACCCGAACCTGCAGGAGCACCGTCGCATCCACCAGGAGTTCCTGCAACAGGTCGAGGAGTTCCGCCAGCGTTTCCAGGCCGGCAAACGTCTGATGCCGGGCGAAATCTTCAACTTCCTCAAGAAATGGCTGGTGGGGCACATCAAGCGGGAAGACCGCGACGGTTACGGTCCCTACCTGCAGAACAAGGCCAACTGAACCCGCGCCGGCACTGCCAAACCGGGAAAAGCCCGCCGCGTCATCGACACGGCGGGCTTTTCCCGGCATTCAGACCGTCTGTCCTGCTCAGTCGAGCAGATCCTTCACGTCCTCACGCCGTTCCTGGCGAAGCTCCTGGCGGGCCTCGCGCCGATCCTGCCGGTAATCCTGCCGGT
>CAYTVY010000033.1:0-18997 GCA_964441925.1 uncultured Geothermobacter sp. | reverse complement strand
ATCCTGCCGGTAATCCTGCCGGTCGTCACGCAGCTCGCCCTGCAACTCCTGTCTCTCGCCCCGACGCTCCTGGCGATAGTCCCGCCGGTCCTGGCGCATCTCGTGCGAGACGTCGCGGCGCTCGGCCATGCTGTCGGCATGCTTCAGATCCCCGAGATTGTGGCGCTGGTCACGGCGGTACTGCTGGCGGTCATGACGGCGTTCCTGCCGATAGTCGCGCATGTCGCCGCGGACCTCCCGCCGGAAAGTGCGCCGGTCGGCCCGCCGTTCCTGGCGAAAATCGTGGCGGGCCTGCTGCCGCTCAACGCGAAAATGTCGCCGTTCGCCACGTGATGGGCGCTCCCAGGCGATGGCAGGCAGAGCCTGGGTCAGCACAAGCGTCGTCAGAGTCAAAAGGGTCAGCATCGGTTTCATGGGTTACCTCCTGTCTTGGGTGTCTGGGGTGGGATCATGTCCCTTACCTCCATAGACGAGGGCACGGCAAAAAGGTTGACGGATTTTTTTCGGACAAAACAAAAGACCAAAGCGGCGGTTGACTTGTCTGCCGATTCGGTCAAACTTGAGATTGCCGGTTCTCACCGGTGTGCAACATCACCCCTGTGCCGCTGCAGCGGCACAGACGATCCCATCGGCTTCAATTCAAGGAGAGGTGTACATGGAAAGTTTGACCGTTCAGGATGCCGTCCGGCGCTCGATCATGACCGAGAAGAGCGCCATGGATTTCTACCGTCTCGGCGCCCGCCACATGAAGAACGATCGCGCCCGCCAGACCTTCGAACTGCTCGCCCGCGAAGAACAGGAACACGCCAAGATGTTCTACGATCTCTACACCGGTGACGACCTGCCGGATTTCACCACCCTGATGGCGCAGGAGCCGGCGGCGGGAGACTGGCTGACCGATCTGGAAAAGTCCCTGTTCGCCGACTTCGACGATCGCAAGGCGATGGAGCTGGCCCTGGAAAAAGAAAAGGCGCTGGCAGAGCACCTGAAAACGATGGCCGACAGATTCGACGACCCCGAGGTCAAGGCCGTCTTTCTCAAGAACGTCGCGTCGACCGACGGCCACTACCAGATGATCGAAGCCGAATATGCCCGCCTGATGGGCATGGTACACGACACCGACGTCGATACCTACGTCCGGGAATGACGACCTCTGCCGTCGATGGAAAAATCCAGGCTCCAGACCTTCCGCGGCCTGTCCGTCCCCCCGATGGACAGGCCAGGTTGTTCCGGCACAAACACCTGGAAACGGCCCGACGCGACACGGCACACCCGCAGTGGGTATCGGCAGGAGGGGCATGAACACCGATTTCGACGCCCCGCTCTTTCGCCGTCAGGTCAAGGCGCTGGCCCTGGACTTCCCACTCCGGACTCTCTCCGGGTCGGCCGAAGCGGCCCGGGCCGTCCAGAACCTGGCCGAAGAATACAACCGGCGATACGGCAACCGGGAGGCGATCGCCTGCGGCCCCGGCTGTGGTGACTGTTGCCAGGTCAACGTGGCCGTCCTTGAGGCGGAAACGGCTCTCATTCTTCAGTCGCTGCGACAAAAACTCGACGACACCGCCTGGAGGGAATTCTCCCGGCATATCCACCGGCTGCAGATCCGGGTCGGCGGGCTCGATGATGAGGAGCGCCTGCTGACCCGGGTCCGCTGTCCCTTCCTCGACCCTGACCGAAATTGCGCCATCCATCCGCTGCGCCCCCTGCTCTGCCGCGCCATGAGCTCGACCGACAGACAGGCCTGCCGCGATGCCATCGCCCTGGCCGCCCTCGGCGAGGAGCGCCCGGTCCTGGTTCATCTGCTGCAAAAGGAACTGTTCGAGACGGCCTTTCTCGGGTTGGCCGACGCTCTGGCGGCGGCGGGGCGGGACAACCGAAGCATCCCCCTGATCACCGCTCTCGACCGGCAATTGAGCTGAATCAACCGGCGGGCAAAGCTTCCGGCAGCGACTTCTGATCAACGTCGAGGGCCGCCAGCCCTTCACGCAGAATCCTGGTCGCCATCGCCGCTTCGACCGGACGGCTGAAGAAAAAGCCCTGGATCTCGTTGCACTGGTGCCGCTTGAGAAATTCGAGCTGCGCCTCGGTTTCGACGCCTTCGGCGATCACGTTCAGATCGAGGCTCTGCCCCATGGCGATGATCGCCTTGGCGATGGCGGCGTCGGTGGTGTTGCGGTCGACCTCGCGCACGAAAGACCGGTCGATCTTGAGGGTATTGACGGAAAAGCGCTTGAGGTGGGAAAGAGAGGAATAGCCGGTGCCGAAATCATCAATGGAAATGTGGATGCCGATCTCCTTCATCTGTCGCAGAACGGCGACAGCGAAATCGGGATTCTGCATCACCACGGTCTCGGTGATCTCGATCTCGAGGCATTCCGGCGGCAGATCGTAACGTTCAAGCACTTGTTGAATCTGGCCGACCAGGTTCTGCTGCTGCAGCTGATAGCCGGAAAGATTGACCGCCACCCGGACCGGTGCCAGCCCCTCGTCGAGCCAGCAGCGCAACTGGCGGCAAACCTGATCGAGAACCCAGTCACCAATGGCGAAGATGAGTCCGGTCTCCTCCGCCAGGGGGATGAACTCGGCCGGCGGCAGCAGCCCCAACTCCGGATGCTGCCAGCGAATCAACGCCTCGAAGGAGGACACCCGTTCCTCCTGCACCTGCACCTTGGGCTGATAATGAATGCGGAACTCGTTCCGTTCCAGCGCCCGACGGATGCTCCCCTCGATGATCATCCGCTTTTCACTGTCCTGGTCGAGGGCCTCGTGATAGATCATGTAGTTGTTGCGCCCCTGGGCCTTGGCACCGTACATGGCGATGTCGGCCTTCTTGACCAGTTCTTCCGGCTCCTGATGATGACGGGGGAAGAAGGCCATGCCGATACTGGTGGTGATGAAGAGCTCATGACCGTTGACGGTCACCGGCTCGGCCAGCACCTCGAGGATCTTGCCCGCCACTTTTTCCGCGTCCTGCGGCTGCTGCAGGTTGCCCAGCACAACGGCGAACTCGTCTCCCCCCATGCGGCCGACACAGTCGGATTCCCGCAGCAATCCCTTCAGTCGCGACGCCGTTTCCATCAGCAGTTCGTCACCGGCGGCGTGGCCGAGAGTGTCGTTGATGATCTTGAAACGGTCGAGATCGAGGAAGAGGACGGCCAGCTCCTTCTCCAGGCGACGCGCCATGGCCAGCGCCCCCTGCAGCTGCTCGATGAAATGCATCCGGTTGGGCAGGCCGGTCAGACTGTCGTGATGGGCCAGATAATAGAGCTGCTCCTGTGCCCGCATCCGCTCGGTGACATCCCGGCAGATGCCCCAGGCAAGCATCTCCCCCCCCTGGCGGCTGCAGGTTACACTGCCCTCGACATGGATCACCCGGCCGTCCCGACCGAAAAAACGCCCCTCGATGCTGCCGCCGCTGCCATCGCCACGCAAGGCCTGTTGAATGGCCAGCAGACAGCGGCCGCTCTCCTCTTTGGCCAGCACATCGGTAAACCGCAATCCGGCCAGATGTTCCGGAGCGTAACCAAGGGCCTGATACCAGACACGATTGGCATAGACGAACCGACCGTCGGGCCGCACGCAGAAGATGAGGTCGTTGGCGTTGTCGAGAAATTCGACCAGTCTCTCCCGGCTCTCGCGGGCGGTCCGGTTTTCCTGCCGGATCACCCGCATGAGAAAGGCGCTGATCATGGCCACCGTGGCATTGAGAACAGCCACCCAGGACCACATCAGCACCAGGAACAGAGGATCCCGATGCAGGGCCTGGTCGACAAAGGGCATCGCGACCGGCGCCAGGACGCCCTGGTATTCGAGCAGCAGCATCAGCCCGTAGACGAGCGAGCCGACCAGTCCGACGGCGATGACGTAACGCCGCTTCTCGAGCAGCACCGCCGCCTCGATGGAGACCACCAGGTAGACGGGCCAGAACCAGCTGGCCGCACCGCCGCTGAAATGGATGAGTACCGAAACCAGGCTCAGGTCGAGAACGATCTGCAGGACGTTGATACCGGGAAGAACGGAGAGCTTTTCGTAGCGCCAGTACAGGAGCGAGTTGTAGGCCAGGACCACGCTTGCGGCCAGGCAGAAAAAGAGCAGCTGCCGGCTGGTGACAAAAAAGCCGTAGCTGCTCGAAGAGAAGAGGACGGCGGCCAACATGCCGTAGAGTCCGAACAGCAGCAGGATCAGCCAGCGGGCGCGGGCGACGAGATGGTTGCGCTCTTTGGCGTCGGCGAAGCGGGAACTTCGCCCGTTGCCGTCAGTGGCGAGATGTGACTGGAAAAAGGACCAGCCGTCGTCAGACATATCGTGCTCCGGCCTTTTCAATCCGTCCATCCTTTCCACCGGCCCCGGAAAACGGCCCCTTATCCTCCCTGCTTTCATGGCCGTCCGGCGAAAACAGAAAGCCTGTCGCCTGATGTTTCTGCAAAATTACTGCCAAGATTTCACAGTCATCACCCGGCCAAAACCTCCTGTTTGAGGGCATTTTGCCGGCAAAGGACAGACCGTACGGCCTTTTGACCAAACCTCATAACCAGACTCAGTGGGTTTGTGCCGGATGAAGAGTGTAAGTGCCTGGCCTGGATGCGGCTTCAAAAAATCAAGGCGCATCCACAGGTTCGCCGGTGATTTCTGGGAAGCACAGGCAGGTCAATGGCTTGCGCTGTTCGCCGGTGACAAGTTCACTGATTCAGGTCATAAGTCACGCCGCAAGCGCTCCAGGTATTCCTCCCACTCGACCGGCAGCATCGATTGCTTGCGACTGTTGCATGCCTTGCAGGACGGTACGCAGTTCCCCCGCGTGCTACGTCCGCCACGCACCAGCGGCACGATGTGGTCGAGCGTCAATTCTTTCGGTTCAACCCTGGCATTGCAGTAATGGCAAACACCTCTGGAAATCCGGTTTTTCCACCACTGGCTGCGGCGGAGTTCTCGTGCCCTGGCCCGCTCCCGGCGAATGTGCGCTTCATCTGCCTCGACAAAAAAGGTCATCTGCCTGCCTCCCTGGACGGCATTCTACGCGAGACACCGACACCGGGCAAGGACTGCCGACTTGCCTCACGTCCCGATTTGTGCCATTAAATGACATCCAACCTCGGGCGCCATGGCCCCGCCCGAAACAACGGCATTTATACTGATGAAGATTCTGATTATCGGATCCGGACAGGTCGGCTACTTTCTCTGCGAGAGACTCTCGCTCGAGGGGCACGAGGTCACACTGGTCGACCGCAACCCAGAGCAGCTGAAAAGGGTCGAGGACCGGCTCAACGTGCTCGGCATCGAAGGCAACGGTGCCAGTGCCGAAGTGCTCGAGCAGGCCGGCATCAAGCAGACCGACATCTTCATCGCCGTCACCAATCAGGACGAAGTCAACATTCTTGCCTGTCTGCTGGCACGCGAATACGGCGTGGCCACCCTGGTGGCCCGCGTCAAGAGCATCGAATACAGCGGCCGGCGGGCGGTGCTCTCCAAGGAGAAACTCGGCATCGACCTGCTGATCAATCCCGAAGACGCCGTCGCCGAGGAAATCGTCAAACTCATCCGTCGCACGGGCACCTTCGATGTCGCCGAGTTCGTCGAAGGCAAGATCCAGTTTTTGGGCTACCGCATCACCCGGGAAAGTCCGCTCTGTGACCTGACCCTGCGTGAACTGGGTGAACTGAAGGGCATCTACCGCTTCGTCGTCACCGCCATCGAGCGCGACGGCAGAACCATCATCCCGCGGGGCAACGACACCATTCAGGCGGGAGATCGCATCTTCGTCATCGCCCATCAGAACGACCTCCCCGCCATCCAGTACATGCTGGAACAGAAAGAAGAGAAAAAATCCCGCCGGCCGCGGGCCTTCATTCTCGGTGGCGGCCATATCGGCCTGCACATCGCCGGCGACCTCGAGGCCCTGGGTTACGACATCCGCATCATCGACCGGGACGAAAAACGCTGCGAACAGATCTCGGCGAAGCTGCGCCGTGCCCTGGTCATTCACACGGAAGGCACCGACATCCAGTCGCTGGCCGACGAGGGCATCGCCAATGCCGATTTCTTTGTCGCCGTGACCGAAAACGACGAAAGCAACATTCTCTGCTCCCTGCTGGCCCGGCATCATGGGGTCAAACGCACCCTGACCCTGGTGAACCAGCCGGAGTTGCTCAATCTTGCCCCCTCGCTGGGTATCGACGCCTGCGTTTCACCGCGCATCGCCGCCGCCAGCGCCATTCTCAAGTATGTCCGCCGGGGCGAGGTCATCTCCATCGCCGCCATTGAGGGCAGCAACGCCGAAGTGCTCGAACTTCAGGCGCAAAAAGGCAGCCAGGTGACCAGTACCGACCTGACGAGCCTCAACTTTCCCCAGGGGGCCATCGTCGGAGCCATCGTCCGTGGAGAAGAGTACGAAATTCCCACCGGCGCCTCACGCATCCAGGAAGGTGACAGGGTGGTGGTCTTCGCCCTTCCCGGCGCCGTCAGCAAGGTCGAGACCTTTTTCGCCGGGCCATGAACATTCGCCTGACCCTGCGCCTGCTCGGCGCCCTGTTGCTCTTCCTGGCCGGGACCTTGCTCTTTCCGGTCCCCTTTTCCCTCTATTTCGGTGATGGCGCGACCGCCGCTCTGCTGCTTTCCGCCTTGCTGTCGGCGGCTGCCGGCGCGGCACTCTTCTTTCTCTTTCACGCCAAAAACGAACTTTCCCTGCGGGAAGGATTCGCCGTCGTCTCCTTCTCCTGGGTTCTTTTTTCCGCCTTCGGTGCCCTCCCCTTCCTCTTCAGCGGCGTCATCGTCAATCCGGTCGACGCCGTCTTCGAGACCATGAGCGGCTTCACCACCACCGGGGCGACCATCCTGACCAGAATCGAGGGACTGCCGGAAAGCATCCTGCTCTGGCGGGCACTGACCCACTGGCTCGGCGGAATGGGCATCATCGTCCTCTCCCTGGCGATTTTGCCGATGCTCGGGGTCGGCGGCATGCAGCTGTTCAAGGCCGAGGTCCCCGGTCCCACGGCCGACCGGCTGAAACCGCGTATCCAGGATACCGCCAAGCTGCTCTGGGGGGTCTACGTTCTGC
Source organism: uncultured Geothermobacter sp. (assembly GCA_964441925.1). Classification (GTDB taxonomy): domain Bacteria; phylum Desulfobacterota; class Desulfuromonadia; order Desulfuromonadales; family Geothermobacteraceae; genus Geothermobacter. Next base: position 11,943 of record CAYTVY010000033.1, on the reverse strand, counting down.
TGACCATGGTCGAAACCCTGTTGCTGATGCTCGGCGGCATGAACTTCTACGAGGCGCTCTGCCACGCCTTCGCCACCCTGGCCACCGGCGGTTTCTCCACCCGCAATGCCTCTGTCGGCGCCTTCGAGAACAGCTACATCGACTGGATCATCACCCTGTTCATGTTTCTGGCCGGCGTCAACTTCAGCCTGCACTACCATGCCCTGCGCGGCCGCTGGCGCGATTTCTGGAGGAACGAGGAATTCCGCTGTTACCTCGGCATCACCCTGGCCGCCACATTGCTGTTGGTCGCCGCCAACCAGGGCCGGGTCTACGGTTCCCTGCTCGACAATCTGCGTTACAGCGCCTTTCAGGCCACCTCCATTCTGACAACCACCGGGTTCGGCACCGCCGACTACGAACAGTGGCCGGTCATCGCCCAGTACCTGCTCGCCTTTCTGATGTTCATCGGCGGCTGTGCCGGATCGACCGGCGGCGGCATCAAGGTGCTGCGCATTCTGCTGCTGTTCAAGCATGCCCATGTGCAGATCTTCCGCCTCATCCATCCGCGGGCGGTGCGACTGGTCAAACTCGGCAACGTTCCGGTCAACCGCGAGGTCATGCAGTCGATCCTCGGCTTTTTCGCCCTCTATATCGGCATCTTCGTCATCGCCTCCTTCGTTATGGCCGCAACCGGCCTCGACCTGGTATCAGCCGGCATGTCGGTCGCCGCCACCCTGGGGAACATCGGTCCGGGGCTGGGCAGCGTCGGCCCGGTCGACAACTACGCCCACATCGCCCCGTTCGGCAAGGTGGTACTGATTCTCTGCATGCTGCTCGGCCGCCTGGAAATCTTCACCGTCCTGGTGCTGCTCTTCCCGAGTTTCTGGCGAAAATAGAAAAGGAGCCGCCCTGCGGGAGACTCCCTCTCTTCGCTGCCCCGTTTCCCAACCGGGCGACCACTCAACACTCGGGGTTCTTGCGGCGGCATCCCTCCAGCGGAAAGATGGTGACCCGGTTGCGCCCGAGCGCCTTGGATTGATAGAGCGCCCGGTCGGCGGTGTCTATGACCGCCATCTTGTCCAGATGGGAACTGCCGACCTCGAAGGTCGTGCCCCCCAGACTGATGGTCACCCGAATCTCCTCACCACCAATTTCCGTCACGAGAACCTCGATGGTCCGCCGCAATCGCTCGGCAAAAACCCGCAGTCCCGAAGAATCGGCATGGGGAAGAATAACGGCGAACTCCTCACCACCATAACGGGCGACGATATCGGAAGCACGAACGGCGGCGACCGTCGCCTCGGCGATGTTCTTCAGCACCAGATCCCCCACCGGATGGCCGAAACGGTCGTTGACCGCCTTGAAATGATCGAGATCGAACATCAGCAACGAAAAACAGCCGCCATAGCGACGCACCCGCTCGATTTCGTGATCGACCATTTCCTGGAAATACCGGTGGTTGTAGAGACCGGTCAGGCCATCACGCAGCACCAGTTCCCGCAGCCTGGCATTGGTCTGCCGCAATTCCCCTGCCAGCCGCTCGCTGCGCTCGCGTGCCTGTCTCAGTTCCATCACCAGCTGTTCGCTGGACAGGTTCATTTCCCGCAGTTCTTCGTTGGCCGTCTCCAGCATCTGCGAATAGGGAAGCATCTGGCCGGGTTCGAGGTCAAAGCTGGCGAAAACCTCACGAGCCTTTTCCGCCACGCTGTCGACCAGCATGGTGACCGCCGGCTGGGACAGGCCGAAACGGGAGGTCATCAGCGCCTGCAGTTCATTCACCTTGCGACCCATGTCCGAGCCGTGATAGATCGCCGACAGCTGATCCGCCAGATGCACCACCTCAACAGCGTCCTGCCACTTGCCCTGCACCTCGAATGGCGCATGATGAAAGCGGACCGGAACGGTCACCTTATCGGGCAGCCCCCAGTTGACGAGCAGCGTTGCGGTCAGTTCGGCATGGTCAAAACCGAACCGTTCCTTTTCCACCACCGAAACGGGGACATCACGCTGGCGATGTTCGTCGAGCAGCTCGCTATAGGCAACAGGATCCTCACGCTGCAGCAGCAAAATGCCGATATCCGCCAGCAGCCCGGTGACAAAGGCCTCGTCGTTGGGCTGACCGACAAACTTGGCCACCAGCTCCGCCGCCACGGCCATGGTGACGGCCCGACGCCAGAAATAATCGATATCGAAACCTTCGCCACCGGCGCCCCGCAACTCCTCGGAGATGACGAAGGACAGGGCGATGTTCTTCAGCACGTTGACGCCGAGAACGGTCAGGGCCTTGTCGATGCTGGCCACCGGATAACGCAGGGAATACATGCTCGAATTGGCGATTTTCAGCAGGCGGGCGGTCAGGGCGGGATCAGAGGCGATAATGTCGGCCAGCTGTCCCATGGAGACATCGTCCTGCTTGACGGCTTCAAGAATCCTTACCGCAATCGCCGGCGGCGAGGGCAAACGCAATCGCTGACTTATCAGGCCTTCAATGGTCATATCGATCTTCCTGACAGAATGAATTCCTTCTTCTTATCGGCAGAAGGCAAGCAGAATCCATGCTTTTTTCTCAGCGAGTCACAACAAACCGGCCTCCCCCACGAAACGCCCGGCAAGAAGACAGCAACAGATGGGAGAGAAAGAGCTGCTCCGCCATCGCAAAGAGAACCAACCGGATGCGCACAATGAAAATCTCAAATTTTTCCTACAACCCTCTTCGTCCAAGGGATGATTCATTTTAAAAAATAATCGGCCCCACCTGCAACAGGTGGGGCCCCCCCTCCGGATCAGGCCTGGTGCTTCTTTTTCTTCCCGGTTTCCGGAACCCCTCCTCCATCCCGGAAACCGGGAAACCGGCCCTGCCATCCGAAGTCGTCGCAACAACCGTACGTCGCCTATCGGCATCACTCCCGGCACGCAGAAGCTATCGCAACATTTTGAAGGCGCTGGGAACGTTCCGTCCGTTGGGCATCATGTCGTCACTGAAACTGACCGTTTCCGACCGGTAGAGGCGGTATCGCTCGCAATAGCGAACCAGTCCGCCACAACAGTAGGAGTCGAACAGCCCCCGCCAGGCCGCGCTGTTCTTGCTCGCAAAGCGCTGGTAGAACCCACATCGCTCGATGAATTCACAACGTTCCATCCCTCACCACTTGCCCTTCCCTGCCACTTGCCCGGCGGCAACCATCGTCTCATTGCATCTATTTGTTTACCTTGTATAGCAGCGCGTTCTTACATTTTTCTCAAATTCTCTGCCCGCTCCCGAAAAAAAACCGGCCGCCCAATCATGGCGGCCGGTTGGCTGATCGATCAACGAGGGCTGTCGGGAACCTCAGCCGAAACAGCCGATGAACCCGATCTGGCGGCCTGTCCGTCCCCGGTCGCGGCGATGGGAAAAGAAAAGTTCCTTGTGGCAACAGGTACACTGCTCGGCGACTTCAATACCGTCGGCGGCGATCCCGGCGGCAACCAGCTGCTGCTGGCAGGCCCGGCGCAAATCGAGCTGCCAGTGTCCCAGGCGTGTTTCGCGGGCGATGTCGTTCCAGGAGAGGCCGGCACGTCGAAAAGCCTCGCGCACCGGCCGATCGACTTCATAACTGCCGGCGCAAACGCCCGGCCCGACCGCAGCCACCAGTTCTTCGGGGAAAACCCGCAACTGTCGGGCCAGTGCCTCGACCGTCCGCTCGATCAGCCGGGCCGCCACCCCCCGCCAGCCGGCATGAACCGCGGCCACCACTCCCTTGCCCGGTGCCGCCAGCAGCACCGGATAGCAGTCGGCGACCAGGATGCCGATCAGCATGTCCGGCTGGTTGCTGATGATGGCGTCACACTCGACCCGCTGGAAATGGCTCAGGTCGGGATTCGGCTGATCGACCAGCAGGATGTGGTCACCGTGCACCTGTCGTACCGTCAGCAGCTGGTGCGGTTCGAGCCCGAAGGCATGGGTCAGTGTCGCCCGGTTGCCTTCCACGTTGGCCCGCGGATCCTCGGTATTCAGCCCCAGGTTGAGCGAATTGAAGGGAGCTCGACTGACACCACCGTTGCGGGTGGTGAATCCGGCCGGCAACCGGTCACCGCTCCAGTCCGGAGCCAGATAACTGATCTTGCTCTTGCGTCTGAGTTTCATGCCATTTCACCTTCATCGAAATCGTTCGGCCAGCCGCCGACCGTGTCCCGGCTCGGTGCGGCAAGTCCGTATTTGTCATCGAGATAATCGAGGATCCGGCCGATATCGTCCGGCAGGGGGCTGGTGAATTCGAGCCGTTCACCACTGACCGGATGCCGAAACCCGAGCAGTCGGGCATGCAGAGCCTGTCGTTTCAGCCCCTCGACGAGACGCCGCAACACCGGATCGGCGAGGGCGCGTGCCCGCCGCGGCTGGCCGTAGACCGGGTCGGCAACCAGCGGCAGGTTCATTTCCGAGAAATGGACCCGGATCTGGTGAGTCCGGCCCGTCTCCAGCGTCAGCTCGAGCCAGGTCAGCCGATCCTGGTCGAAACGGCGCAGCACCTCCCAGCGGGTCACCGCCCGGCGGCCGCGCCTGGCCCTGCCGCTCATGCGCTTGCGGTCGACCGGATGCCGGCCGATGGGACTGTCGACGATACCGCGATCACGCTGGACCTGGCCATGAACCAAAGCCAGATAGCGGCGACGGATGCTGTGCCGCCGGAACTGCTCGGCCAGGCCCTGGTGAGCCCGGTCGGTCTTGGTCGCCACCATGACCCCGGAGGTGTCCTTGTCGAGCCGGTGGACGATACCCGGCCGCAGCTCACCGCCGATACCGGCCAGATCCCGGCAATGATGCAGCAGCGCATTGACCAGGGTTCCCGAAGCGTGTCCCGGCGCCGGATGCACGACCATCCCGGCGGGCTTGTCGATCACGACAAGGTCGCTGTCTTCGTAAAGGATCTTCAGGGGGATCTCTTCGGGATGGGCGACGATCGGCTCGGGGGCGACCGGCTGGACCAGAATCTCCTCACCACCCCGCAATTTGAGTCCGGCCTTGACGGTCTCTCCCGTCACCTCGACCCGGCCCTCGTCGATCAGCCGGCGAATCTGGGCGCGGGAAAAATCCGCAAGTTCGGTCGCCAGAAAGCGATCGAGCCGCTCCGGCTCCCGGCCGGGCGGAAACAGCAAGCGGATGGATTCCGCCATCTACCAGATGGAGCTTTCGATCTTGCCGGCCTGGCGGATCATGACGTCGACCACCGCCCGGTCGTAGAGGTGATCGCGATTGGGCAGGTCGGGAGAAACCCGGGAGTGAAAATGCTCGCGCCCTTCCTGCAATTCCTCTTCGAGCAGCTCGAAAATGTTGTCGTTCTTGATGCCTTCCCTGACCTTGTCCTGATTGTAGAGGGCAATATCGGAGATGATTGCCCTGGCCAGGCGAAACGCCAGTTCCGGATTGTCGACCAGACGAGCCATGCATCCTCCCTGCCGGACAGTGAATCGGGCACCGCCGCCCCGATGCGACAGTTTGCCCTGCAAACTTTAGCACAGATCTCCGGCACTTGAAACAAACTCAGTGCCTTCGGCACCCCGCCTGTCCCGAGACACCGAAAAACCCGATCCGGCCCCATCCGCCGCAGGTTACTCAGAGGGCTGGAAAAAGTCAAAACTTACCGCGTCACAACTCCCGGAGCAGGGCCAGCAGCTCGGCATGGCCTCCCCGCAGATCGGCAGGAAAGGAAACCTCCCGTTCGATCAGCCAGGAATCGACCAGATAGGTTGTAATGCCGAGCCGTCCGGCCGCCATGTCGTGCCCGGTGTCGTTGCCGATCATCAGTACCTGTTCCGGGGCGACGGCAAAACGCTCCAGCAGATCACGAAAATAACCCTGCTGCGGCTTGCAGTGGCGGCTGTTGTCCCAGTCGGTCACCAGGTCGAAGGGATAGCCGTCCAGGCCAGCCCAGGCGAGCCGGGCCTCGATCGCCACCCGCGGGAAAACCGGATTGGTCGCCAGGACCACCTTGCAGCCGGTGGCAAAGGCGGCATCCAAAAGTTCACCGGCCGTGGATACGGGCTCGATCATTGTCTGGAGCCTTGCCAGACCGTCCCGGCAGAAGGCATCGACCGCCCACGCCAGCCGCTCGACCGGCAGACCGCTGCCATCACTCAGAAAGGTAAAGAAACGCTCGGCATTGCTCCGGTGTCCGTCACCGGCGGCAAGAAGCCGACGGATCCCCTCGCGGGCCAGACGCTGAAAGTCCGCCACCGGCAGTTCACCGTCCAGCCGGGCGGCGATCCCGGCCAGATAGGTGGGAATGAACCGGCGCATCTCGACCTGCAGCAGGGTTCCGTCGAGATCGAACAGCAAGAGTTTCAGCCGCCCCGCCTTCAGCCTGTTCACCACCGCCTGCATCAGTCAGCTTTCCGTTGCTGAAAAAGGACCATGCCACTCACCACCAACAGCATGCCGAACAGATGATAACCGCGAAAACGCTCACCGAGAAAGAACACTGCCATGGCGGCGGCGAAAACTGGAATGAGATTGATGAACAGCCCCGCCCGGTTGGCCCCCAGCCGTTCGACCCCCCGGTTCCAGCAGAGATAGGCGACCAGGGATGGAAAGATGGCGACATAGAGTACACTGCCGACCACCGGCAGGCTGACGGCCGGTGGCTCGACCCGGCTCAGCTCCCAGACGAAGAGCGGAACCAGCATCAATGTCCCCAGAGCGATGATCACGGTGAGAAAACTCAGGGGATGCACCTGCGGCCGCCGGCGCAACAGGGCCGAATAGAGCGCATAGGAGACGATGGCGACCAGCATCAGCACGTCCCCCTCGACCAGATCGAGTCGCAACAGGGCGGCCGGCTCACCGCGCAACACGATCCAGGCCGCTCCGACACAACAGAGACCGACCCCCAGAAGCTGCCGCAGACTGATGCGCTCGCCATAGAGAAAAAAACAGCAGACGATGATGACCACCGGCATGATCGACTGCATCAGGGCACAATTGAGGGCGGTCGTGGTCCGGGTCGCGGTATAGAGCAGGGTATTGAAACTGGCGATACCGAGCAGAGCGGTCAGCAGCAGGATGCGCCAGCCGGCCAAAAGCCGCCGCCGGTCACGCCAGACCCGGTGCAGGGTCAGGGGGGAAATGAAGAGCAGGGCGCCGGCCCAGCGCAGAAAAGAGAGGGTGACCGGCGGGATGAGATCGACGACCCCCCGCGCCAGCACCACATTGCCGGCCCAGAACAGCGGCGGCAGCACCAGCAAAAAAACGGCACCTGCATCCAGGGCCTGATGACGGGAGGAAACCGGGTGTTCTTTCATGCTTTCCGACAAATGAAAATCCGCCCCCACCGGATCGAACCGGCAACGGCCAAAACCGGCATTGATGGTCTGTAAATCCCCGTTTGATGTCAGTAATTTCTTGACGCCAGCGCCCGCGACAGGCTAAACAGGGAAAAACGTCTGCAAGGTCTTATGGTTATGAACGATATCAGGGAAGAAGTCAAAGAATTACAGATCGGCCTCAAGGTTCGCCGTCTGCGCCAGAACCGGCGCATGACCCTGCAGGATCTGGCCGATCAGACCGGCCTGTCGAAACCGCTGCTGTCACAGATCGAAAACGACCAGGTCATTCCACCGCTGGCCACTCTGCTGCGCATCTCGAAAGCATTCAAGGTCAGAATCGAGAACTTCTTTCAGGAAGAGAGCGCCAGCGAAAAGTGCATCCTGGTGCGCTCTGGCGAAAGCCGCAAACAGATCCAGCGTGGTCTGAGCCGCGGCGGGTCGCCCCCCTACATCTATCATTCCCTGGCCTACGGCAAAAGGGACCGCAACATCGAACCCTTCCTGATGGAATTCCAGACCCGCAGCTGGGACGACAGGCTGCTGGTCAGCCACGAAGGCCAGGAATTTTTCTACCTGCTCGAAGGCAGCGTGGAGTTTCGTTATGGCGACCGGACCATGCAGCTAAAGGCCGGCGACTCCCTCTTCTACGACTCGAACGAGCCGCACGGCTACATCGCCGTCAGCGACATCCCGCCCCGGGCGATCGTCGTTCTCTACTCCCGGGACGCCTGACCCCGGCCTTGACAACCCCCCGGCGTGGTCTAACATTGCCTGCAGACCGGGCGATGGCAGCGGCGGCATCCCGCCCGGCCGGCACGGCTGACCGAAAAAATCACTCAGAACAGGAGGTTCCGCCATGGCAAAGGTAGGTGTCATTCTTTCGGGTTGCGGTGTTTACGACGGCAGCGAGATTCACGAGGCCGTCATCACCCTGCTGGCTCTCGACCGCAACGGGGCCGAGGCCGTCTGTATGGCGCCGGACATCGAGCAGATGCATGTCGTCAACCACCTGACCGGTGAACCGGCCGAAGGAGAAAGCCGCAACGTCCTGGTCGAGTCGGCCCGCATCGCCCGCGGCAACATCCGGGACATCGCCACCGTCAAGGCGGACGAGCTCGACGCCCTCATCCTGCCGGGCGGCTTCGGCGCCGCCAAGAACCTGTGCAACTTCGCCGTCAAGGGCCCGGAATGCGAGGTCGATCCCGAAGTCGCCCGCCTGGTCCGGGACATCGTCGCCGCCAAGAAACCTCTGGCCGCCGTCTGCATCGCCCCGGCCCTGGTCGCCCGGGTGCTCGGCGAGGACAAGCTGGCACACCAGCTGACCATCGGAACCGATGCCGACACCGCCGCCGCCGTCCGGAAGATGGGCGCCACCCATGTCGACTGCCCCTGCACCGGCTTCGTCATCGACCGTGACAACAAGATCGTGACCACTCCGGCCTACATGCTCGCCGGCGGCATCGCCGAAGCGGCCGAAGGCATCGAAAAGACGGTCAAGGCTTTGCTCGAACTGATCTGACAGCCCACCAACGAGAAAGGTTCGGAACGATGGACAAGTACCGCTGCGTCATCTGCGACTTTATCTACGATCCGGCCGAGGGCGATCCGGCCAACGGCATCGCCCCCGGCACCGCCTTTGAAGACCTGCCAGACGACTGGGTCTGCCCGCTGTGCGGCGCCGACAAATCGAACTTCGAAAAGGTCTGAAGCCTCCGGTCTTCGCCGAACGCCCCGCCGCTCCCGGCGGGGCGTTCGGATTGACGGCCGTGGTTTTCCCAACCGCGGCGGCCCGCACCACCGCCCCTGTCAGGGATCGACAGCATGAACCACCCGCCCCGCAAACCCGACTGGCTCAAGGTCCGCTTTCCGGCCGGAAGCAACTTCGCCCGCATCGACCGTTATCACCGGCGACAGGGACTGCACTCCGTCTGTCGCAGTGCCGCCTGTCCCAACCAGGGGGAATGCTGGAACCGGGGAACGGCGACATTCATGATCCTCGGCGACCACTGCACCCGCGACTGCCGATTCTGCAACGTCACCGGCGCCCCGCCACTGCCGGTCGATCCGGAAGAGCCGGCACGGGTGGCGGCGGCCGTCGCCGAACTGCAACTGCGGCATGCGGTGATCACCTCGGTCACCCGGGACGATCTCGCCGACGGCGGCGCCTCGGCCTTCGCCGCCGTCACCCGTGAAATCAGAAACCGTCTGCCAAACTGCCGCATCGAACTGCTGATTCCCGATCTGGCCGGCAACCACGACGCCCTGCAGCTCATCCTCGACAGCCGCCCCGACATCCTCGGCCACAACCTGGAAACCGTCCCCCGGCTCTATCCGGTAGTCCGCGCCGGCGCCGACTACCGCCGCTCGCTCGAACTTCTGCGCCAGGCGGCCGAGAGGGCCCCCGACATTCCGACCAAGTCGGGGCTGATGCTCGGGCTGGGCGAACAACGCAGCGAGCTGCTCCAGGTGATGCGTGATCTGCGGCGGGCCGGCTGCGCCCGCCTGACCCTCGGCCAGTACCTGCAGCCGACCCGCGGTCACCAGCCGGTCACCCGCTACCTGCCGCCGGAAGAATTCGCCGAACTGAAAGAGATCGGCCGGCGGCTGGGGTTCGAGCATGTCGCGGCCGGTCCCCTCGTCCGTTCGTCCTACCAGGCCGAAGAACAGCACCAGGAGGCAGAACATGGCCATCAGTGAACATTGCCGCACCATCATTCTCGGCAGCGGTCCCGCCGGCCTGACCGCCGCCATCTACGCCGCCCGGGCTCAACTGGAGCCGCTGGTGATCACCGGTCAGCAGCCCGGCGGTCAACTCACCGGCACCACCGAAATCGAGAATTTTCCCGGTTTTCCCGACGGCATCGACGGCAACGAGCTGATGGACCGCATGCGCCGGCAGGCCGAACGCTTCGGCGCCCGTTTCTTCGACGGCAGTGCCAGCCGGGTCGAACTGGACGAGCGCCCCTTCTGGGTCGGTTTCGCCGAGCGAAGCGCCACCTGCGACAGCCTGATCATCGCCACCGGCGCCACCCCCCGCCAACTTGGCCTGCCGGGCGAAGTCGAACTCTATGGTCGGGGAGTTTCGGTCTGCGCCACCTGCGACGGCTTCTTCTACCGGGGCAAACAGGTGGTGGTGGTCGGCGGCGGTGACACCGCCATGGAAGACGCCCTCTTTCTCACCCGCTTCGCCGAGAAGGTGACGGTGGTGCACCGCCGCGACAGCCTGCGTGCCTCCCCTCCGATGCAGAAGCGGGCCCTGGACAATCCGAAAATCGCCTTCATCTGGAACAGTGTCGTCCGTGCCATTCTCACCGACGCCGGCGGCGTCACCGGCATTCGCATCAGCAACCGGCAGACCGGGAAAGAAACGGAACTGGCCTGCGACGGACTGTTCGTCGCCATCGGTCACGATCCGAACACCGACCTGTTCCGTGGCCAGCTCGAACTGACACCGGACGGTTTCATCGTCACCACCGACGGCTGCCGAACCAGTGTGCCCGGCGTCTTCGCCGCCGGCGACGTGCAGGATGCCCATTTCCGTCAGGCGATCACCGCCGCCGGCACCGGCTGCCAGGCAGCGATGCAGGCCGAGCGTTTTCTTGAGGAGCTGGCCCGGAACTGATCCCGAAAAAAAAACCGTCAATTGAGGGGATAGAAAAGAAGGGGACGAGAGGGACGGGAACGGCAAGAGCGGCAACCGCCAGATCAACAGCCGATGCCGGTATCTCCAGGATGGACAGCCGGCATGAGCCGATTCTGACGGGTCGCCAGGCTGATGCAGAGCCGGGCGATCAGATCGTGCATGATGATGGTGTGCGTATTGTCGATGCGCTCGAAATAGTCCTTGATCTTGCGCTTGAACCCGAGGTCGCCGCTCAGATCGACCAGAATGTCGATCGATTCACCCAGCGCCAGAAGCTCCATCGGGTCGAGGGTCGTATCGATGCCTTCTTCCCTGGCCAGTTGCAATCCGGGCGCCGACTCCTCCAGGTCGCAGACACCCACCACCCGAATGTAATCGTACTTGAGCACCTCCCGCAGGAAGGTTGCGCCCGTCCTGCCGGCACCAATCAATGCGACCTTCACCTGTTCCATGTCACCCCCCGTTGACGCCGCCGACCGGCAATTCCTTTTCAGGTTACCAGAGGCATCGAGAAAAAAAAGCGCCGACCATGCTATGATGAGGAAGATGGTCATGCCACGCGCCAAAGGAGCAAACCCATGATCAGGGTCCGCTACAGAAACGGACGCTCCGGACAGGTCACGGCACGGCAGCTCGACACCCTGCTTGCCCGAGAAGAAATCGTCGCTTTCCGGCGCGCCAGCGGCTGGGTCGATGTCGCAACCGACCCGGTCAGAAGTCATCCGGAAACCGATCCCGTGCAGCCGGAACGCCGGGCCGGCATGGCCTATGCCCGGCTTCTGGCCCGGCTTGACGAACCGTCCCGGCCGGCAGAGTCCTGACACCGCCCCCCTTTGTCAACCGTCATCCCCCATCTTCCGGCGTCCGGGCTGCCCTGCCCCTCCTTCCGCCGGGCCACCGTCCATTGAAAGCCCCCCTGCAGCTGGTATAATCACTCGTAATATCGGTTTCTTACCCACTGATTGACCTGAATCAGTGAGCTTGTCACCGGCGAATAGCGCAAGCCATTGGCCTGCCTG
>CAYTVY010000032.1:0-21991 GCA_964441925.1 uncultured Geothermobacter sp. | reverse complement strand
GGGGCCTGAACCAGTGAGCTTGTCACCGGCGAATGGCGCAGACAGGCCAGGCTCTCACACTCTTCATCCGCCCCCCAGATTCAGGGGAGAGACAGCGCCCAAGCGAAGTGGTTCCCAATGCCGAACCGGCAGAAAAACCCCGCACCAAAAAAAGACGGCTCCCGGCACATTCCGCGCCGGGAGCCGTCATTCCGTGCAGGATTCCGGGAGGCTGGACTTACATCATGTCCATGCCGCCCATGCCGCCGGGCATGGCCGGAGCGGGCTCTTCCTTCTTCGGCAGCTCGGCGATGCAGGCTTCGGTGGTCAGCATCAGGCCGGCGACCGAAGCGGCGTTCTGCAGGGCGCTGCGGGTCACCTTGGTCGGATCGATGATACCCATCTTCAGCAGATCGCCGTACTCGCCGTTGGCGGCATTGAAGCCGTAGGCGCCCTTCTCGCTCGCCACCTGGTTGACGACGATGGAGCCTTCGAGGCCGGCGTTGGCCGCGATCTGACGCAGCGGCTCCTCGAGCGCGCGCTTGACGATGTTGACGCCGAACTTCTGCTCGCCTTCGACCTCGAGCTTCTCGAGAACGGTACCGGCACGCAGCAGGGCGACTCCACCACCGGGGACGATGCCTTCCTCGACGGCGGCGCGGGTGGCGTGCAGGGCATCCTCGACGCGGGCCTTCTTCTCCTTCATCTCGGTCTCGGTGGCGGCACCGACCTTGATCACCGCGACACCGCCGACCAGCTTGGCCAGCCGCTCCTGCAGCTTCTCGCGGTCGTAGTCGCTGGTGGTCTCCTCGATCTGGGCGCGGATCTGCTTCACCCGGGCCTCGATGTCGGCCTCGGTGCCGGCACCGTCGATGATGGTGGTGTTGTCCTTGTCGATGACGATGCGCTTGGCACGGCCGAGCATGTCGATGGTGGCGTTCTCCAGCTTGAAGCCGACCTCTTCGGAGATCACCCGGCCACCGGTGAGGATGGCGATGTCCTCGAGCATGGCCTTGCGACGGTCACCGAAGCCGGGAGCCTTGACGGCGGCGATGTTGAGGGTGCCGCGCAGCTTGTTGACCACCAGGGTGGCCAGGGCCTCGCCCTCGACGTCCTCGGCGATGATCAGCAGCGGACGGCCCTGCTTGGCGACCGGCTCGAGCACCGGCAGCAGATCCTTCATGTTGCTGATCTTCTTGTCGTGGATCAGGATCAGGGCGTCTTCGAGCACCGTCTCCATGCGCTCGGCGTCGGTGACGAAGTAAGGGGAGAGATAGCCGCGGTCGAACTGCATGCCCTCGACGGTCTCCAGAGTGGTCTCCATCGACTTGGCTTCCTCGACGGTGATGACGCCTTCCTTGCCGACCTTCTCCATCGCCTCGGCGAGGATGTTGCCGATGGTCTCGTCGGAGTTGGCGGAGATGGTACCGACCTGGGCGATCTCCTTGTGGTCCTTGACCGGCTTGGAAAGTTCCTTCAGCTCGGCGACGGCGGCCTCCACGGCCTTGTCAATGCCACGCTTGATCTCCATCGGGTTGTGGCCGGCGGTGACCAGCTTGACGCCTTCACGGTAGATGGCCTGGGCCAGAACGGTGGCGGTGGTGGTACCGTCACCGGCGACGTCCGAGGTCTTGGAAGCGACCTCTTTCACCAACTGGGCGCCCATGTTCTCGAACTTGCCCTCGAGCTCGATCTCCTTGGCGACGGTGACGCCGTCCTTGGTGATCAGCGGCGCGCCGAAGGATTTCTCGATCACGACGTTGCGGCCCTTGGGGCCGAGGGTCACCTTGACAGCGTTGGCCAGGCTGTTGACCCCGGCGAGGATCTGGGCGCGGGCCTCCTGTCCGAACTTGATATCCTTTGCAGCCATATTCTGTTACCTCCTCGAAACGGGTTGGTCGCTCTTACTCGATGATGCCCATGATGTCGTCTTCGCGCATCATGAGGAATTCCTTGCCTTCAATCTTGACCTCGGTGCCGGCGTACTTGCCGAAGAGAACCTTGTCACCGACCTTGACGTCCAGGGGCAGCACCTTGCCGTCCTCGGTCTTCTTGCCGTTGCCGACGGCGATGACCTTGCCCTGCTGGGGCTTCTCCTTGGCGGTGTCGGGAATGATGATACCGCCGACGGTCTTGGTCTCCTCCTCCAGGCGCTCGACGATGATACGGTCGTGCAGAGGTCTGATGTTCATCTTCTCAACTCCTTTCTGCAATGCGTTATGACTGGCATTCCGCCAGTGTTTGACACAAACCCGCCGGGCCGCCCACATCCGCCGACCGGTCAGGGGCGGCCCTCCTGTTAGCACTCGCCAAAGACGAGTGCTAACAAAGAACAGGGCTAAATATAATCAGTCGATTGCGATTGTCAAGGGTTTTTCGGACGGCCTGTATCAGGAAGGTCGACACGGGTCCAGAGCGGCCCGGGAACGCTCACCCCGGCCTCGACCCCGGCTCCCGGAGAAACGGAAAGATTGGCCTTGACGGCCGCCTTCGCGGGCCCGGGCAGGCCGGAACAGGTCAGCCCTTGGAAAGGGCATCGATGAGATAGGCGGCCAGGGTCTCGGCGATGTCCCTGGCCAGCAGCCGGCGCTGCCGTTCGATGGTCGTATAGTCGTGGTCGAAAAAGACCTCGCGGGGATACTCCATCATCAACGCCGGCTCCGTGCTGCCGGGCTGGAAAAGCCGGATCCGGCTGCGCGTACGGATGGTGGTGTTGCAACACCCCGATTCCTCGACATAGGCGAAGAGATCACCGGTGATGTAGTAGTGCGTCGCCAGCCAGCCGGGATCGATTCCGTCCAGCCCCTGCTTGAGAATGACGACATTGTACTTTTTGTCGATTCCCTTTTCGCTCAGGGCATCGACAAAACGGTCGAAAACACGCTCACTGACCGCCGGCGGCACCATGACGGTGGTGAAGGGGACAACGTAGAGGGTCTCCTCGGGAGGAACGACACTGAAATCGCGCTTCTTCTCGACCAGCGGCTGCGACGAACAGGCCGCGGTCAGCAGGAGCAGCAGGCCGAGCAGGCAGACTCGCATCCGCGGAATCGGCATCATGGCAAACCCTCCGGAGTTGAAAATCGGGCGGCGGCTCAGGCGACCAGGGCCCCGCCGCAGGACGAGCCACAGCCGGCGGTGCAACCGAAGCAGTGCCTCCCGGTGGCGATGGGCCGTCCGGCGAGCTGTGACGGATCGAGCTGGTCGATATGCCGCGGCAGGCCTGAGGCCAGCCCAAGACCGAGCACCAGGTTGAAATCGCAGTCGGCCAGACTGCCGTCCCAGGCAATGCAGATCTGATGACGGCACATCAGGCCCTCGACCGTTGCCGGGTTGAAGGCCTCCTCCAGCAGAAGCCGGTACGCCTCCGCCTTCTGCTGGCGCTGCAGGTCCTCGAGAAAACGCCCGATGGGCATGTTGGCGATGGTCAGCAGCCGGGTGAAGACGATACCGTACTCACGGCCGAGGTGGTCACGATAGTCCTTCTCCAGAGCCTGCTGGTCCGGCGGCAGAAAGGGACCGCCGGGATTGTAGACCAGGCTGAGAGGAAGCTCCGGCCGCCGGCCGTAACCGAGTTCGTTGAGCCACCGGATGGCCTCGATGCTGCGCCGGTAGACTCCCCGGCCACGTTGGCTGTCGACGTTGCGGTCGAGATAGCAGGGCAGAGACGCCACCAGATGCACCTGCTGTTCCCGGAAGAAGGCGGCCGTCGTCTCCTGGCCCGGTTCGAACAGAACCGTCAGGTTGGTCCGCACCTGCACCGGATGGCCCTTGGCGCGCAGGGCGGTGACGAACGTCCGGAAGTGGGGGTTGAGTTCGGGAGCACCGCCGGTGATGTCGACCTGGATGCCGGGAAAGGCCGCGACCAGTTTCAGGACCGATTCCATGGTCGGCCACGCCATCACTTCCTGCCGGTCCGGCGCGCCTTCGACATGGCAGTGGCGGCAGGCGAGATTGCAACGGAAACCGACGTTGACCTGAATCAGGGATGGCGCCGCGGCGGTCAGCTCGCGGCCGGTATGCTGGCGGACGGAACGGAGAAAATCGTTCATGACTCGCTGCCTTTCCGGTTGGCGGTGGCGGATCGGGTAGAATGACGAACCGCCGGCGGAACAGGCAGGCGGTCGGTTTCTCCTCTCAGGCTCCGGCGGCCGGCCGGCTTGCAGCCCGGTCACCAACAGACCCGGATGCAAACAGCAACGATGCGGCCAACCGCGGCAGATCGTTCGGTTTTTGTGACACCAGAATCGGTGAGCTTGCCACCGGCGAATAGCGCAAACCATTTTCATCACGCCGTAATCTGCGATGAAGGCGGATGACCTGCCTGCGCTTCCCCAAAAGTCACAAGCGAACCTATGGGTGCGCCTTGGATTTTTGAAAACCACATTCAGGCCAGGCACTTACACTCTTCACCCGGCACAAACCCACCGATTCAGGTTATAGCATGCAGACGCCGGTGCCTGTCAATGACGGCCGGAGGGAGCCACGTCAGGCCGGCTCCAGCCCGGCGAACCTGAGCAGCAGCTTCTTCGGACCGACACTGTTGAAATAGACGATGACCTTCTGGTTGTCACCCCGCCCCTCGATACGCCGCACCACCCCGACACCGAAGCGCACGTGCCGCACCCGCATGCCGAGGCGCAGTCCCTCCTCGGCAACCGGCACCAGATGCACACCATCCGGCTCCGGCTCTTCACCGGCACCAACGGCGGCGTCGGCCTCCGGCCGAGGCAGCTGCTCGAAGATCGAGGCCAGGTTGTGGCCGGCCGTGGCCGGCTGACGGCCGGCGATCTCTCCGGCCAGCAGATGTTCGGGAATCTCGTCGAGAAAGCGGCTGCGCGGATTGTACTGGTAGCTGCCGAACACCCGCCGGCGCCGGGCGTGGGTCAGGTAGAGCCGCTCCATCGCCCGGGTCATGCCGACGTAGCAGAGCCGCCGCTCCTCCTCGAGGTCACCGCCTTCGGACTCGACCCGCCCGTGCGGGAAGATGCCTTCTTCCATGCCGGTCATGAAGACCACGGGAAACTCCAGCCCCTTGGCCGCGTGCAGGGTCATCAGGCTCACCCGGTCGAGGCTGCTGTCGTAGGTATCGATATCGGTCACCAGGGATACCTGTTCCAGGTAGTCGGCCAGCTCCGGGGCCTGCGAACGGGCTTCCTCCATGCCGCGCAGCAGTTCCTCGAGGTTGCGCAGCCGGTCGGCGGACTCGCGGGTCTTCTCCTGCTGCAGCCCGGCCGCATAACCGGTACGCTCGATGATCTCGGCCGCCAGCTGCGGATAGTCGAGCCGATCGGCCAGCCGGGCGAACTGGTCCATCATCTCGACGAAGGCCGCCACCCTGCGGGCGGCCGCCGTGCCGAGAACGCCTTCTTCGAGAGCCAGGCGGCAGGCGGGCAGAAAGCCCCCCGCCCGCTCCTCGATCTGCTGGATGCGGCCGACGGTGGTCTTGCCGATGCCGCGGACCGGCACATTGATGATCCGGCGGGCGGAGACCGAGTCGGCCGGATTGACCAGCAGCCGCAGGTAGGCCAGGATGTCCTTGACCTCCATGCGGGCGAAGAATCTCAGGCCGCCGAACATGACGTAGGGAATCTTCTCCCGCACCAGCGCTTCTTCCAGCACCCGCGACTGGGCGTTGGTGCGGTAGAAGACGGCCATCTCCCGCAGCGGCCGTCCCGCCTCCCGCAATCGTCCGATCTCGCGGGCGACATAGCGGGCTTCCTCCAGATCGTCGGGCAGCCCCTGCAGCACCAGCGGCTCGCCCGGCGGATTGTCGGTCCAGAGCGTCTTGCCCTTGCGCCCGGTGTTGCGGGCCACCACCTCGCCGGCCGCCGCCAGGATGTTGCCGGTCGAACGGTAGTTCTGTTCCAGCCGGATGACCGCGGCGCCGGGATAGTCCTGCTCGAAACCGAGGATGTTGCCGATCTCGGCCCCGCGCCAGGCGTAGATCGACTGGTCGTCGTCGCCGACCACACAGAGATTGCGGTGTCCGGCCGCCAGCAGGTTGACCAGCCGGTACTGCACCTGGTTGGTGTCCTGGAACTCGTCCACCAGGATGTGGCGGAACCGCTGCCGCCAGCGTTCGAGAATCTCGGGGCGGTGCTCGAACAGATAGACCGTCAGCAGCAGCAGGTCACCGAAATCGACGGCATCGGCCTGCCGCAGCCGCTGCTGATAGAGACCGTAGAGCTCGGCGATCAGGGCATCCTGGTAGCCGTCGGCCGGCAACTGGTCGGGCAGCAGGCCCTGGTTCTTGGCCCGGTCGATGGCGGCCGCCAGGGTCGCCGGCTTCAGGGTCTTCTCGCTGATGCCCCGCTCGGCCAGCAGGTCGCGGATCAGCCGCCGCTGGTCCTGGTCGTCGTAGATGAGAAACTGCCGCGTGTAGCCAAGGGCCTCGATCTCCTGCCGCAGGATACGCACACAGGTGGCGTGAAAGGTCGCGACCCAGGGCAGTTCGTCCAGGTCGAGCAGGCGCTCGAGCCGCTCCTTCATCTCGGCCGCCGCCTTGTTGGTGAAGGTGACCGCGAGAATCCGCCAGGGCTCGACCCGCCGCTCGTGAATCAGCCAGGCGATGCGATGAATCAGGGTCCGGGTCTTGCCCGAGCCGGCGCCGGCCAGCACCAGCAGCGGCCCGTCACCATGGGTCACCGCCTGCCGCTGGGGTGGATTGAGCCCGGCCAGCAGGTCAGTCATCCTCGTCCTCCAGATTGCGCGACATCAGGGCCCGGTTGTAGGCGGAGATGATGTCCTTGCGGGAAATGATGCCCACCAGCCGCCGGGGATTGTCGGCGGCAACCACCGGCAGCTGCTCGATGTTGCGGTAGCCGATCTTGCGCAGGGCCTGGTCGAGGTTCTCCTCCTCGGTGACGGTGATGACGTCGGTGGTCGCCAGCTCCTTGATCACCACCAGATCCTTCAGCTCCCGCTCGAAGACCACGCCCATGAAGTCCTGCACCGAAATGATGCCGGTCATCTCCCCCTCGGCGTTGACCAGCGGGAAGTTGGTGTGCCGGGTGCTGGCGGTGAACTCGGCGAACTGGCCGAGAGTCATGTTCTCCGGCACCGTCTCGACGTTGCGGGCCATGACGTCGCGCACCAGCAGCGCCTTCATGATGTTCCGCTCCTTGCCCGCCTCCAGGTCGATGCCGGCGCGGGAAAGCTCGACCGTCTCCAGGCTGTCCTTCTTGAAGTGACGGGCGATGGCGGTACCGATGACACAGGTCAGCATGATCGGGATGATGACCTGGTAGCTGTCGGTGATTTCGAACAGCAGAAAGATGGCGGTCATCGGCGCATGGGTGGCGGCCGACAGGAAGGCCCCCATGCCGACCAGGGCGTAGGCGCCCGGCGACAGGCCGACCTCGGGAAAGGCCAGCGTCGCCAGGTGACCGAAGGCGCCACCGGCGACGGCGCCGAGAAAGAGACAGGGGGCGAACATGCCGCCCGGCAGGCCGGAACCGAGAGTGATGGAGGTGGCCACCGCCTTGGCCAGCACCAGCAGCGCCAGCAGGGTCCAGACATGCTCGCCGTGCAGCACCGTTTCCATGAACTCGTAGCCGTTGCCGAAGACCTGCGGCAGGCAGACACCGATCGCCCCGACGGCCAGGCCGCCGAGAACCGGCTTGGCCAGGCGGGGAAGCCGGATGGCGTCGATCAGGTCCTTGATCCGGAAGTGCAACTCGATGAACCCGGTCGCCAGCACACCGATCAGGCCGCCGAGCAGCAGGTAGAGCGCCAGCTCCCAGAAGCTGTGCATGAAATAGGGCGGCGCGGTCAGTTCCGAGATGTTGCCCAGCAGGGCGCGGGAGACGACCGTCGCCATGCCGCTGGCGATGACGATGGAGGTGAAGCTGGCCAGCTCAAAGGAAGAAAGCAGGACGATCTCGGTGGCGAAAAAGACCCCGGCAATGGGGGCATTGAAGGTTGCCGCCACGCCGGCGGCGGCGCCGCAGGCGACCAGCACCTTCAGCCGGTCGCCGCTCATGCGGAACAGTTTGCCGAACTGGCTGCCGATGGTGCCGCCGATGACGGCGATCGGCCCCTCCTGCCCGGCGCTGCCGCCGGTTCCCAGAGTGATGGCGGCACCGAGCCCGCGGGTGAAGAGGGGACGCAGGGGGAGTTTGGCTCCCTGCAGGTTGACCTTGACCAGAAAGCCGGCGAACCCGCCCTTCAGGTCCTTGCCGAAGAAGATCCACAGCGGCAACACCAGCAGGCCGCCGACAGCCGGGAAGAGGATCAGAAGCAGGCGCTGCGGCGTCCACTGCTCGAAGGAGATGGCGAACAGCTCCATGCCCTGTTCCACCACCAGCAGGTGAACCAGCTCGATGGTCTGCCGGAAAAAATAGTTGCCGAGGCCGCCGAGCACGCCGATGATCACCGCCAGCACGATGAGAAAGGTGTTCTCGCTGATGCGCAGCCGGGGGATGGCGGCGGTCAGCAACTTCTGAATCAGCCTGAACAGGTGAGCAGCGAAAGGCAAGGGACGACAGCTCCTCGGGCCGCGTCAACAACGCGGCGCAATCAGGTTGTTCCCGGGCCGGCAGGCCCGCATCATTCCACGGTCACACTCTTGGCCAGATTGCGCGGCTGGTCGACATCGGTTCCCTTGAGCACGGCGATGTGGTAGGCAAGCAGCTGCATGGGAATTGCGGTCAGCACCGGCAGCAGATCGTCGGTCGTCTCCGGCAGTTCGACCAGGGCATCGCACGAATGCCGCAGGCTCTCGTCGGCCCGGGTGGCGACGGCGATCACCCGTCCGCCACGGGCCCGGACCTCCTCCATGTTGGAAACGACCTTCTCGTAGGTTTCGTTGCGCGGTGCCAGCACCACCACCGGCAGGTTTTCGTCGATCAGGGCGATCGGCCCGTGTTTCATCTCGCCGGCGGGATAGCCCTCGGCGTGAATGTAGGAAATCTCTTTCAGTTTCAGCGCCCCCTCCAGGGCGATCGGATACTGGTTGCCGCGGCCGAGGTAGAGGAAATCGCGGGCACCGACGAAGGCGCGGGCGATCTCCTCGATGGCCCCGTCGAGTTCGAGCGCCGCCTCGATCTTGCGCGGCAGGCTGAGCAGTTCGGCCACCTGCCGCCGGCAGTCTTCGGCGCTCAGGGTGCCCCGCACCCGGCCGAGCCGCAAGGCCAGCAGATAGAGTGCCACCAGCTGGGTGGTGAAGGCCTTGGTCGAGGCGACCCCGATCTCCGGTCCGGCGTGAGTATAGATGACGCCGTCGCTCTCCCGGGCGATCGACGAGTCGACCACGTTGCAGATGCTGACCGCCCGGCCGCCCTTGGCATGGACCTCGCGCAGGGCCGCCAGGGTATCCGCCGTCTCGCCGCTCTGGCTGATCAGCACCGCCAGGTCCCCTTCGCCGATGATCGGATCGCGATAGCGGAACTCACTGGCGATGTCGACCTCGACCGGCACCCGGGCCAGTTTCTCGATGGTGAACTTGCCGACCAGACCGGCATGCCAGGAGGTGCCGCAGGCGACGATGAAGATCCGCCGGACCTGCCGCAACGCGTCATCGTCCAGTCCCAGATCCTCGAGGTAGACATCTCCCTCGTCGTCCCTGAGCCGGCCGGCGATGGTGTCGGCGACGGCCCGCGGCTGCTCGTAGATCTCCTTGAGCATGAAATGCCGGTAGCCCCCCTTCTCGGCCATGGTGGGACTCCAGGTGATGGTCTTCGGCGCCCGTTCCACCGCTTCGCCGGCCAGGGTCGACAGCCGCATGCCCTGCCGATCGAAAACCACCAGTTCGCCGTCTTCGAGGAAAATCATCTCACGGGTGTGGGACAGCATGGCCGGGATGTCGGAGGCGACGAAGAATTCTCCCTCGCCACAACCGATCACCAGCGGCGAACCGGAACGGGCGGCGATCAAAAGATCCGGCTCTTGCTCACAGATGACGGCCACGGCATAGGCGCCACGTACATCCCGCAGTGCCCGGCGGACGGCCGTTTCGAAATCTTTCCCTTCCTTGCGGTACTGCTCGATCAGATGGGCGATGATCTCGGTATCGGTCTCGGAGCGGAAATTGTGCCCGAGCTCCTTCAGGCGGGCCTTGAGCTCGAGGTAGTTTTCGATGATGCCGTTGTGCACCACCACGATCCCACCGGCGTGGTGCGGATGGGCATTGGTCTCCGAGGGCCGGCCGTGGGTGGCCCAGCGGGTGTGACCGATGCCGAGGCTGCCGCTGACCGGCCGGCTGTGCAGCAGGTTCTCGAGGTTGACCAGCTTGCCCTCGGCGCGACGGATGGCGATCTCTCCGCCGTCGAGCGCGGCGATTCCCGCCGAGTCATAGCCGCGATACTCGAGTCGCCGCAGCCCGTCAAGAACGATGCCGGCGGCCGGCCGGCCGCCGATGTAACCGACGATTCCACACATGGTTCGGGATCCCCTCCGTTCCGGGCGGCCGGCGGGCCGCCTAACCGTCCTTCCTTTTGCCCTGCCGCCGCAGCCGCCAGCCCTCGATCACCTTCTGTTCGGCCCGCGACAGGGCCAGGGAATCGGGCGGCACGTCCCTGGTGATGGTCGAACCGGCACCGATCAGGCTGTTGCGGCCGATGGTCACCGGCGCCACGAACTGGGTGTCGGAACCGACGAAGACGTCGTCCTCGATGACGGTGCGGTGTTTCTTCACGCCGTCGTAGTTGCAGGTGATGGTGCCGCAGCCGATGTTGACGCCGGATCCCAGCTCGCAGTCTCCCAGGTAGGTCAGATGGCTGGCCTTGCTCCCCCGGCCGATCTGCGCTTTCTTGGTCTCGACGAAGTTGCCGATCCTGTTCTCTCCCGCCAGCACCGTGCCCGGCCGCAGGTGGGCCATGGGGCCGATGTCGGTCTCCGGCCCGATCGTGCTTTCACTCAGCACCGAACCGGCCTTGATGCGCACATTGTCGGCGATGACACAGTCGTCGATCACCACGTGCGGACCGATGGTACAGCCGGAGCCGATGCGGGTGGCGCCCCGGAGGACGGTACCCGGCAGCAGCAGGGTGTCAGGGCCGACCTCGACCCCGGCATCGACATAGGTGGCGTCCGGGTCGGTCATACCGACCCCGGAGCGCATCAGCGCCTCGTTGAGGCGCCGGCGCAGGACCGCTTCGGCGGCCGCCAGCTGACAGCGGTCGTTGACCCCCATCGCTTCCTCGGCATCCGCCAGCTGCAGGGCGCAGACCGGCCCGCCGGCATCGACCGCCGCCGCGACGACATCGGTCAGGTAGTACTCGCCCTGGGCGTTGTCGCAGCCGAGCCCGGCCAGCACCTCGAAGACGAAGGGCGCCCGGAAGAGATAGATGCCGGTGTTCACTTCCTGCAGGGCCCGCTGCGCCTCGCTGGCGTCCTTCTCCTCGACGATGGCCTGCACGCCGCCCGCAGCGTCGCGCACGATGCGGCCGTAACCGGTGGGATTGTCCATGCGGGCCGTCAGCACGGTGACCAGCGCCTGCCGGCGGCGGTGCAGCGCGATCAGCTCGCGCAGGGTGTCCTCCCGCAGCAGGGGAACGTCGCCGCACAGCAGCAGCAGATCCCCGGGAAAACCGGCCAAAACCTCCCGGGCGCAGAGCAGGGCATGCCCGGTGCCGAGCTGCTGCTTCTGCTCGACGAACCGGCAGTCACTCCCCGCCATCGCCTCCCGCACCCGCTCGGCGCCATGGCCGACGACCAGAACCGCCGGGTCGCAACCCAGCTCTTCGGCCAGGGCCAGCGGATAGGAGACCATCGGCCTCCCGGCCAACGGATGCAGCACCTTGGGCCGGGAAGACTTCATCCGGGTCCCCTGGCCCGCCGCCAGAATCACCGCCGCCAGTGCTTGCTGTTCCATGCTCATCCCCCTGGAAAGCTTGAAAAACGGTTTATTATACGCCCCCGCCCCCGGCAGTCAAGCACTGTCGGCAGGCCATCGCAAGGGCGCGTAACCACTCTTTTTCTTTGCAATGGCGGGTGCGTCCAGTATAGTTGGACGAGGAGGGAAGCCAAGTCCATGGACGACCGTCGGAAGATGCTGCTGCAGCTCGACGAGCTGGAGCAGGAGATGCGCAAGCTCGAAATCAGCTACGACCAGTACTTCAGCGGCATCGAAAAAAGAGAGCCGATGAAACAGCGGGACGCTCTGGCCCGGCGCATCCGGCGGCTGACCAGCCGCCACGTCGTGCAGACGGATGTGCGCTTTCGCCTGCAGGGCCTGGCCACCCGCTTTCACACCTACGCCAACTACTGGGACCGCATCCTGCGGCTGATGGACGAGGGCAAGTACAAGCGGGGCAGCGGCCGCATTCCGCCCCCGGCGACCGCCCGGCCGGCGGCGCCGGCAACGGCTTCCGACCCGGCCGAGCGCGTCTACCGGGAACTGGTCGCCGCCTACGAACAGCTCGGCAGCAGCCGCATTCCCACCCGCGAACAGGTGCAAGACCTGCTCGAGCGCCAGAAGGAGAAGATCCGCCGGAAATTCGGCGAACACGATATCGACTTCGTCGTCGTCACCGACGGCGGCAAACCGAAACTGAAGGTCCGGGCGAAAAGAACGACCTGAGCGATGCTCCGACAACCAAGCAGAACAGCGCTGGTCCTCGCCGGCGGCGGCATCATGGGAGCAGCCTATGAAATCGGCTGTCTGACCGCCCTCGACCAGCTCTTTGCCGAACCGTTCAACGTCAACCGCTTCGACTTCTACGTCGGCGTCAGCGCCGGTTCGGTCATCGCCAGCCTCGTCGCCAACGACATCCCGCCGGGCACCCTCTTCCGGGCCATCTCCCGCGACGAAAAGACGGTCTTCAACTGGCAACGGCGTGACATCTACCGTCTCGACATTCCCGGACTGCTCGCCTGTTGCGGCCGGGTGCTGACCCGCAGCTGGCACATCTACCGCAGCTACCGGCGCAACCGCTCCCAGTTCAGCCTGCACGATCTCTTCTACATCCTGCAGGAACAGTTTCCCGCCGGCATCTTCTCGCTGCGGCCGATGCAGCAGTTCCTCTGCCGTTCCTTCCGGAATGAAGGGTTGTGCGACGACTTTCGCCGGCTCGAACGGCCGCTGTTCATTCCCAGCTACGATCTCGACAATGGCCGGCGGGTGGTGTTCGGCAGTGAAGAATACAGCAACGTTCACATCTGTGAAGCGATCACCGCCTCCAGCGCCATCCCCTTCTTCTTCCAGCCGCAGAAAGTCGGTGGCCGCTACTACATCGACGGAAACATCGGCCGCATCAGCCATATCGACATCGCCATCGAGCAGGGAGCCAAACTGATCGTTCTGGTCAACCCGCGGGTGCCGATGGTCAACGACCCGGCCCGCATCTGCCTGCCCTCCCTCTCCTACGGCCACTGCGCCAGCATCGCCGAACTGGGCATCAGCGTCAGCTGGGAGCAGGCACAGCGGATCGAGACCCGGGAGAAACTGGAGCTCGCCATGGCCTACTACCGGCGGGAACATCCGGACGTCGACATCATCACCTTCGAACCCGGCCCGGAAGAATCGCTCCTCTTCTTCCAGAGCCCGATGAGCCAGCAGGCCCGCAATCAGACCATGCACTACGGCTATCACCTGACCCTGGGACAGCTCAACAGCCGCCGCCGGCAACTGCAGCGCCTGCTGGAAAAGCACCGGATCCCCCTGAGGGACGGACCGTTGACCGACCGGGCGGCCGAACTGACGGCCTGAAAACAGAGAGGGGGAAGGATGGACAACGGCAACATCACGTTTCTCACCCTCCATGTCAGGCCCTCGGCCCAGGCCGTGCCGCTGGCGGCGGGCTGCCTGGCGGCCTCCCTGCCGCCCGGGGACCGGTCAAGCTGCCGGCTGCTCGACTTCACGCTCCGGGATTCGGCAGAGGCGGTCGTGGCGGCGGTGGCGGACAGCGAACCCGACCTGCTGGTGCTGCCGGTCTATGTCTGGAACCGGCGTCCCCTGGCGGCGATTGCCCGCGAACTGAAAAAGCGGCTGCCGCGGTTGCGCATCGTCGCCGGCGGTCCGGAAGCCTCCGGCCGCCCGGAGCCGCTGCTGACGGAAGGGGGCTGCGATCTGGTTCTGCGCGGCGAGGGGGAAATGATCTTCCCCGAGCTGGTGTCCGCCCTCGCCCGGGGCGATGACAGCTGGCGGCAGCTGGCGGGTCTGTGCTGGCGGGAGGATGACGGCATCCGGGAGCATCCGGCGCCGGCTCCCGCCGCCGACCCGGGGCATCTGGCATCCCCCTGGCTGACCGGGGTGCTCCGGCCCCGGACCGGCGGCGGCGTACTCTGGGAGACGGCCCGCGGCTGCGCCTTCGGTTGCGACTTCTGTTTCGACGCCGGCGGTCGGCACCAGCTCCGCCCCCTGCCGTATGAACGCCTGGAGGCGGAACTCGAACTGTTCCGTGCCGCCGGTGTCGGCCGGGTGTGGGTCCTCGACTCGACCTTCAACCATCCGCCGCAGCGGGGCCGCAAGCTGCTGCAGCTGCTGCGGGACAGGGCACCCGGCATCCACTTTCACCTGGAGGCCAAGGCTGACTTTCTCGACCGCGAAACCGCCGCCCTGCTGGCCGAAATCGACTGTTCGGTGCAGGTCGGCCTGCAGTCGGCCGACCCCGAGGTGCTGCGGCGGATGCACCGCCCTTTCAATCCCCGGGTCTTCGTCCAGGCGATGAACCTGCTCAACAACGAACAGGTCACCTTCGGCCTCGACCTGATCTACGGCCTGCCGGGAGACGATTTCGCCGGGTTCTGCCACAGCCTCGACTTCGCCCTCGGCTTCGCTCCCAACCATCTCGACATCTTCCCCCTGGCCGTCCTGCCGGGGACCGCCCTGGCGAACCGCGCCGCCGGGGAAGGCATCGTCTGGCAGCAGGAACCACCCTACGAGGTCGAAGCGACGCCCTGGATGCCGGCCGAAGACCTGGAACACTGCCGCGAGCTGGCGGCGGCCGTCGACCTGTTCTACAACACCGGCCGGGCCGTCGGGCTGCTGCCGGGTCTGCTGCGCAGCCTCGGCGTCGAGGCCGTCGACTTCTTTCAGGATTTCACCCGCTGGCTGAGAGCCGAACAGGGCATCTTTCGCGAGGCCCTGCTCGATACCGAATCCTGGACCAGTCCGGAAGTCCTGGCGATGCAGGAAAGCTACATCCAGTACCTGCTGACGCAGCAGAAGCGGCTCGACCTGCTGCCGGCTGCCCTCGATCTGCTGCGCTACCACTTTCACCACGCCGAAACCAGCCTCGGCCCGGAGGTCCTGCCGGCCCCGACGCCGCCCGATCCCCTGAAATCCTGGCAGCGTCCCTGGCGGCGGGCGCCGGGCGTCCGGCTGGTGCCCTTCCACTACGAGATCGTCGACCTGCTCGACATGGAAGGCGCCGAGCTGGCGGAGATCGCCGATATGCTGCGGCCGGTCGGCTCGGTCGCCCTGTTCATCCGTCGGGGCACCGAGGTCTGGTGCGAGTCGCTCGAGGAGGACTTTCTGCGCCTGCTCAAGGACAGTGACGGCCGCCGGACCCCGGAAGAGATCTTCGCCGGCGGGATTGAAACCGATCAGGGACAGGAGATGCTCGCCTTCGCCCTGGCTGAGGGGCTGCTCGTGGCCACATCCTGAGCCGCTTCGGCCTCAGCCTTCCGCCTTGCCCTCCAGTTCGGCGATCCGTTCCTTCAGCCGCCGCATCTCGGCATGCCGTTCGCTGACATCGCGGATGATGGCGGCGATCCCCTCGACCTGCCGGCCGTCCCCGAGCAGGACGATGCTGAACTCGATCGACAGCCGCCGCCCGTCCCGGTGCATCGCCGGCACCGACAGCAGTCCGGTACCGTACTTCGATTTGCCGGTCGCCATCACCTTCGCGTAGCCCTCGCCGTGCCGCCCCCGCAGCTTCTCGGGGATGATCAGGTCGAGAGGCCGGCCGACCGCCTCGGCGGCCGGCCAGCCGAAGATCCGCTCGGCACCGTCGTTCCAGAAGCGGATGATGCCCTGGCTGTCGGCAAAGAGGATGGCGTCCGGCGCCTGCCGGACGATGCGTTCACAGATCCTGCCGTTCATCGCGTCGGTCATGATGTCCTTCCTTGTCTCGGGCCTGATCACCGGCGCACCCGTGGATTCGGGTCAGGGGTTCTGGATGTAGGCGTTCTTGCGGGTGTAGAACCACCAGTTGATCACCAGGCAGACGAAGTAGAAGATGGCGAAACCATAGAGGGCGTACTCCGGGGTGGTCGCCTTGATCTGCTCGCCGAACACCTTGGGGATGATGAAGGCACCGTAGGCGGCGACCGCCGAGGTCCAGCCGAGCACCGGGCCGGCCTGTTCCTTGTCGAAGATGATGGCGATGGAGCGGAAGGTCGAGCCGTTGCCGACCCCGGTCGCCGCGAACAGGACGATGAACAGGATCAGAAAGGTCACGAAATACCGCTCGGGGGTCGGCGAGGCGTAGGCGGCCTTCATGAAGTAGGCGCAGCCCAGGGCCGAGACGATCATCACGATCGACACCCATTGGGTGACGATGGCGCCGCCCAGCTTGTCGGCGATCTTGCCGCCGACCGGACGGATCAGGGCGCCGATGAAGGGGCCCATCCAGGCGAACATCAGGGCGCTGGGGCCGTTCGGGTTGGGGGTGTTGTGGGTCATCACCCCGTCGACCATGAGGTGCGAGAAACCGAAGATGACCTTGATCGACAGGGCGAAGGCCGCCGAGTAGCCGATGAAGGAGCCAAAGGTCATGGTGTAGATGATGGTCATCGCCCAGGTGTGCCTGTTGCGGAAGATCCGGTACTGACGGTTCAGGTTCTCGCGCAGGCCGCCGGTGGTCAGAAACTTCATCCCGTAGACGGTGGCGGCGATCACCAGCGGCAGGACAACCCACTTGCTCAGCAGTCCCAGGCCGACCGGCGGCGGCAGCAGCAGGTAGAGGCCGATCGAGGCGGTAACGAAGGCGATGCCCAGCAGGCCGAGGATCATCGCGAAGCACTTCGGCGTCGAGGCCAGGTTCGGCGACACCGTCTCGGTGGTGACGTTGTTCATCCAGAAGAAACCGGCAAAGGCCAGCGGCACCAGAAAGAGCAGCCAGACGAAGCCGGCGTTGTGGATGTAGGTCGGGGTTCCGGCCGGAATCTTGCCGATCAGGGTGCCGCTGGTGTTGATCAGGATCTGCGGCTCGCCGCCAAAGATGCCGACGGTCATCACCAGCGGAATCAGGATCTGCATGGTGGTGACGCCGAAGTTGCCCAGGCCGGCGTTCAGGCCGAGGGACGTGCCCTGCACCCGCTTGGGGAAGAAGAAGCTGATGTTCGACATCGACGAAGCGAAGTTGCCGCCGCCGATCCCCGACAGCAGGGCCAGCAGGTAGTAGACCTCGATGGGCGTCGAGCGGTTCTGCAGGGCCAGGCCGGTGCCGATCGCCGGAATCATCAGCAGCGCCGTGGTCAGAAAGATGGTGTTGCGGCCGCCGGCGATGCGGATCAGAAAGGAACTCGGAATCCGCAGGGTGGCGCCGGTCAGGCCGGCGATCGCCGAGAGGGTGAACAGCTGCGACTGGCTGAACGGATAGCCGAGGTTGATCATCTGCACGGTGATGATCCCCCAGTAGAGCCAGACGGCGAAGCCGCAGAGCAGGCTGGGAATCGAGATCCACAGGTTGCGGTTGGCGATCTTCTTGCCGGTGGATTGCCAGAACTGTTCGTCCTCGACATCCCACCTGTCCAGGTTGACAGACATTACATGACTCCCTTGCAGTGATGAAAGTACGGACACGGTTTTGTTTTGCGAACCGCCTTGCGGCCCTAGCGCGGCTGAACCTGGCCGCTATGGGTCTTTTTCAACAGCCAGGACAGAAGCAGCGAGCCCAGAGCCAGGGCGGCGAAGATGATGAATCCACGCGCGTAACCGACCGCGCCCAGCGCTTTGGCCGTGGCGCCGAGCATCGGCGGAATGGCGAATCCGCCGAAAGCGCCGAGGCCACCGACCCAGCCCGCCGCACCGCCGACCGCATCCGGGACTTCCTGCGGCACCAGTTTGAAGACGGCGGCATTGCCGATCCCCATGCCCACCGCCATGAGAACCTCTCCGACGGCCGACAGGATCACGGTGGCCGAAAAGCTCATCAGCAGTGCCCCGACCAGCATGACGGCCATGGAGCCGATGGCGGTGTTTTCACCGCCCAGCCGGTCGGCGATACGGCCGCCGTAAACCCGGATCAGGGAGGCCAGAATCGAGTAGAGCGCGGTCAGAAAACCCGCCGTCACGCCGGAAACCTTGAGATAGTTGGTCCAGTAGACCGGCAGCCAGGCGGTCATGGCGATGAAACCACCGAAGGTGGTGAAGTAGATGGCGACCAGAACCCAGGTCTTCCAGGTGCGGGCCGAATGACCGAGACTCTCCTTCAGCGATCCCGCCGGGAACAGTTCCTGCCCATGCCCGCGGGCAATATCACGTGCTCTCTCCTCGCTTTCGCCGGCGGCGAGCGCCTGAAAATAGGGGGCGTTGCGTCCGGCAAGAAAATAGAGCACCGTTCCCAGCCCCAGAAAGAGCAGCCAGGCCAGGTAGGAGCCGCTCAGCTTCAGGGTGGACAGGGCCAGCGGCAACAGAAAGGAAAAGATGCCCGGTGCCAGGTTGCCGACTCCGGCGTAGATGCCGAGCGCCTGGCCCTGCCGTGCCATGGGAAACCAGTAGGAGACCTGACCGATGCCGACCGAAAAGGTGGCGATACCGCAACCACAGAGCACTCCGAGCAGCAGCAGCAGCGGATAGAGGCCGGCCGTCATGCCGTCCGGATAACGGGTAAAGATCACCAGGGTCAGACCGAGCATGCCAAGCAGGGACAACAGCATCAGCACCAGAAAAGGCTTGCGGCCGCCGGTGGTATCGACCCAGGCGGCAAACGGAATCCGCAACAGCGATCCCGACAGGGCGGGGGCGGCGACCAGCAGACCGATCTGGGCCGGGCTGAGCGGCATGACGGCCTTGAACTTGCCGGCCGTCGGCCCGAACAGGGCGACAGCGGCAAAACCGAAGAAGAAACCAAGGGTGGCACCGAACAGGCCGCTGGCGGACGTCCCCTTGATCTGACTCATGATCAACTCTCCTTTCCGGTTGCGTGCTCAGCCGCGGCTGCGCTGGCTGTACCAGACCACCAGCTGGTAGGGCCGGCTCAGGTAGGTGACGGGCACGCTGACCACATGCACCAGGCGCGAGAAGGGAAAGACCGCCAGCAGCAGAAAACCGTTGAAAGCGTGCAGCTTGACCACCGTCGGCATCACCGCCAGATACTGGACATCGGGCTGCAGCCGCACCAGCGACCAGAGCCAGGGGGAGACGGTGTGGGTGTACCAGAGCCCGCCCCAGCGCAGGGTGGTGGCGATGATCACGCCGGTGATCACCTGGATCAGCAGCAGCACCAGCAGCAGCCAGTCGACCTTGCTGGTCACCGCGGCGACCCGGGCATGGCCGGCCCGGCGGCTGATCAGCAGCAGCAGGGCAAACACCGTGCAGAGGCCCAGGGCGATGCCGGTCGCCTCCAGCACCAGCAGCCGGCCGGGGGCGCCGAGCAGCCGGTCCCAGGCTCCGGGCGCCAGAAAAGCCAGCAGATGGGCCAGCAGAATCAGCAGGATGGCGTAATGCCAGGGGACCGACCCCCAGTACAGGCTCCGGTTCTCGAGGAACTGGGAGGACTGGGACGACCAGGAGTAGCGGTCGACGGCGTAGCGGTAGAGGCCGACGGCCACGGCCAGGGCGACGGCGACGTAGGGAAAGACACCGAACAGAACCAGATCGATCATGATACACACTCCTTTGGCCGGTCGACGCTCCCGGACACGGACGTCCCGGCCAGAAAGACCTGCAGGGACCCGAGCAGGGCCAGATAGGGATGGTCTTCATCGGCAACCCCGCCGAGCAGCTTGTCCAGCGCCGGCAGCAGGGCGTCGGCAATCAGCTCGCCGCAGCAGGCGGCATCCCCGGCGGTCCCGATGAAACGCAGCATTTCCCCCAGGTGATCGGGCAACTCCCGTCCCGGCGGGAATCCGTGCTGCCGGTAGAGCTGCCGCAGCCGGATCATGAAGAAGGTGCGCTGCTGGCTCTCGCCACAGAGCAGGTAGCCGACATAGGGATGGCAGAGGGCCTGCAGCTCGAACGTGGCGGTGAAGACCTCCTCGACATGCCGCAGGTCGTTCTCCCCGACGAACCGGCGGAATTTCTCCAGCCCGGCAACCGCTTCGGGACAGTGCTGCCGCAGCAGCTGCTCGCAGGCCGCGCCGTGCTCGGCGGTCTCCGCCGCAGGATAGGCAAGCAGCCCGGCGAACCGGCGGCAGATCTCTTGTATCCGTCCGAAATCCGTCATGAATCACCAGCGTCTCTTCGGCGGCCGCCGGCTGCCGAAGCCCATTTCCTGCCTGTACTGCTCCGGATCCATCGCGGCCTCGATCGCCTGTTCGCGCAGCATCGGCGGCACGACGATACGTTCCTTGATCCGGGTCAGCGCCGTCATCCGGTAGATCGCCTCGGCCTGCCCGGCGCTCAGCCCGGCCGTCGCACAGGCCTTCTCCACCTCCCCGGCGGAGACGTCGCCGACGCTCCGGTGGCGACGCTGGATGCGCACCGCGATCAGCCGTCGGTAGACCGCCTCGACTTCCTGGCGGTTGCCACCGGCGAACAGGCCGGCCAGGTACTGCAGCGGCAGGCGGGCCCGCTCCAGGGTGGTGAAGAAGTCGTCGGCCACCTGCTGCGCCCCGTCGTTCTCCATCGACAGCAGCGGCAGCAGCGGCGGCACGTAGAAGAGCATCGGCAGGGTACGGAACTCGGGATGCAGCGGCAGGGCGATGCCCCACTGCTTGACGAATTTGTAGACCGGGGAGTCCTGCGCCGCCTTGAGCACCTGCCCGGGCAGGCCGGCGGCGCGGGCGGCGGCGATCACCTCGGGATCGTGCGGATCGAGAATCATCTCCCGCTGGGCCGCCGCCAGTTCACCGTCCTCCTTCAGGGCGGTGGCCTCGATCCGCTCGGCGTCGTAGAGCAGCACGCCGAGATAGCGGATGCGGCCGACGCAGGAATGGAAGCAGGCCGGCGCCTCTCCCGCCTCCTGGCGCGGGAAACAGAGGATGCACTTCTCGCTCTTGCCAGTGGTCCAGCCGTAGTAGGTCTTCTTGTAGGGACAGGCCGAAACGCACATCCGCCAGCCGCGGCACTTGTCCTGGTCGATCAGCACGATGCCGTCCTCGCCGCGCTTGTAGATCGCACCCGAAGGGCAGCCGGCGACGCAGCCGGCGTTCAGGCAGTGGTTGCAGATCCGCGGCATGTGGAAGAAGACCATCTTCTCGATGGCGAACAGCTGCTGCTGCTCCTCCTCGCTCAACTGCACCACTCCGGGATCGTTGGCGGCGTAGACGGTGGAGCCGGACAGGTCATCGTCCCAGTTGGGACCGGCCTCGATCTTCATCGGCTTGCCGCTGATCATCGATACCGGCCGCGCCGTCGGCTGGTCGTCCCCGGCCGGCGCGCTGGTCAGGTCACCGTAGCGGAAGGTGAACGGCTCGTAGTAGTCGTCCATCCCCGGCAGGTGGGGATTGTGGAAAATCCTGCCCAGCAGGCCCGCCCGGCTGCCGAGCCGAAGCTGCAGGCTGTCGCCCTGCTTCTCCCAGCCTCCCCGGTACTGCTCCTGGTCCTCCCAGCGGGTCGGATAGCCGGTCCCCGGCTTGGTCTCCACGTTGTTCCACCACATGTACTCGGCGCCCTTGCGGTCGGTCCAGAGGTTCTTGCAGGCGATGCTGCAGGTGTGACAGCCGATGCACTTGTCGAGGTGGAAAACCGATGACACCTGTGCCCGAATATCCATGAAATCTCTCCTTGGTCTAGAGCCAAGATATTGACAGCCTCACGCCCGTTCGCGTTGCTCACTCAAGTCGCAGAATCGCAGAGAACGCCTATTTGTTGTTTGACTTGAATCCAAATTTCGCAATTTTGCCTCGTTGTGACCTTCTCTGCGCTTTTGCGGCTCTGCGCGAGCAAAGTTGATTCTTCGCGGCTACCAGTTCGGCTCGCCGTCGAGCTTGCGGACCATGATGTAGGTATCCCGGTTGG
>CAYTVY010000031.1:0-22803 GCA_964441925.1 uncultured Geothermobacter sp. | reverse complement strand
CAAAAATCACCGGCGAACCTAAGGGTGCGCCTCGGATTTTTGGAAAGCCCATCCAGGCCAAGCACTTACACTCTTCATCCGGCACAAACCCACGGATTCAGGAAATCCGGATGGACTATAGCACAGACGTGATGGGCGGCAACCCAAAGAGGTTGCCGCCATATCGGGCGACGTGCTATAAGTGACAGGTTTTTCGGCCAAAACTCTTGCCCTGCCGGTTTCATGCTGCGCAAAATCGTTCGCTACATCCTGCTGCTGACCGTCGGCGGCGCCCTGCTGGCGGTCGGCGGCCTGGTCACCGCCTATCTGCTGGTCGCCAGCTCCCTGCCCCGGGTCGACACCCTCGCCGACTACCGACCGCCGGTCATCACCCGTATCCTGGCGGATGACGGCTCGGTGCTGGCGGAACTTTACAAGGAGCGGCGGGTGGTGGTGCCCATCGAGCGCATGCCGGATGCCCTGATCAACGCCTTCGTCGCCGCCGAGGACGCCAAGTTCTTCCAGCACCGGGGCATCGACCTGGTTTCCATTCTACGCGCCGCCATCAAGAATATCCAGGCCGGCGGTATCGTCCAGGGCGGCAGTACCATCACCCAGCAGGTGGCCAAGTCGCTGCTGCTGACGCCGGAGAAGAAGTTCTCCCGCAAGTTCAAGGAGGCGATCCTCGCCTGGCGCATGGAGCAGAAGCTTTCCAAGAAGGAAATTCTGTCGATCTACCTCAACCAGATCTATCTCGGCCACGGAGCGCACGGCGTCCAGGCGGCAGCGGAGAACTACTTCGACAAGAACGTGGAGGATCTCACTCTGGCCGAGTGCGCCATGCTGGCCGGCCTGCCGCAGGCGCCCAGCCGCTACTCACCCTACCGCCACTTCCGGCGGGCCAAGGAGCGACAGCGTTACGTGCTGAAGCGGATGGTCGAAAACGGCTACATCAGCGAGGAAGAGGCGGAGCGCGCCTTCGCCGAGCAGCTGACCATCCATCCACGCAGCCGGCAACATGTTCCCGAAGCGGCCTACTTCACCGAGCAGGTGCGGCGCGACCTGGTTGCCACCTACGGCAAGAAGGTCGTCTACACCCAGGGGCTCGAGGTGCACACCTCGCTCAATCTCGCCATGCAGCGCGCCGCCCAGGCGGCGGTACAGCAAAATCTGCGTGCCTACGACAAACGGCACGGTTACCGCGGGCCGGAAAAGATTCTCAGCGAAGGCGAGGCGGAGTCCTTTCTCGCCAGGCAGGTCCGCCGCCTGCACGACCATCCACCCGCCGCTGGCGACTTTCTGCCGGCGATTCTCACCGGCTGGAACGAGCAGGCCCTGCTGGTCGCCGTCGGCGACCGGCGCGGCCTGATTTCCCGCAAGAGCCTGTCCTGGGCCGGCGAACTGAAGCTGCTCAGCCGCGAGGACTACCTGCTGACGCCGGATGAAGCCTGGGGTGAGGCGATTCCCCTGCCGGTCGGATCGCTGCTGGAGACCCGGGTGAAGCAGGTACGGCCGGACGGCTCGCTCGAACTCGATCTCGAGCAGACTCCCGAAGTTCAGGGAGCCCTGGTCGCCATCGATCCGCACAGCGGCCAGATCAAGGCCCTGGTCGGTGGTTACGATTTCTCCCGCAGCCAGTTCAACCGCGCCATTCAGGCCCGCCGCCAGCCGGGCTCGGCAATGAAACCGCTGATCTACGCCGCCGCCCTCGACAAGGGCTACACGCCGGCGACGGTGATCCTCGACACCCCGATCATCTACCGGGAGAAACTGGAAACCGGCCAGGAAACCGAGTGGAAGCCCCGCAACTACGGCAAGAAGTTCTACGGACCGACCTCCCTGCGCACCGGCCTGGCCAAGTCACGCAACATCATCACCATCAAGATCCTGGAGGACATCGGGGTCAACTACGCCGCCAACTACGCCCGCCGGCTCGGTATCGAGTCCCCCATCGAGCGTGACCTGACCCTGGCCCTCGGCTCGACGGCGGTCACACCGATGGAACTGGCCAAGGTCTATTGCGTCTTTGCCAACGGCGGCATCCGCGTCTCTCCGACCTACATCACCCGCATCCTCGATCGCGACGGCAAGGTCATCGCCTCGGTCGATCCGGCCGATTTCCCCGACGGCGTCGGGCCGGGCCAGCGCCTGCTGCAGCAGAAACGGGAGCGGGTCATCTCGCCGGAAACCGCCTATCTGATCACCAACCTGATGGAGAGCGTGGTGCGGCAGGGCACCGGCTGGCGGGCCAAGGCGCTCGGACGGCCGGTCGCCGGCAAGACCGGCACCACCAACGACCTGAAGGATGCCTGGTTCGTCGGCTTCATCCCCGACCTGGTGGCCGTCACCTGGACCGGTTTCGACCAGGAGCGCTCGCTCGGTAAACACGAAACCGGCTCCCGGGCCGCGGCACCGGCCTGGGTCGCCTTCATGAAGAAGGCGGCCCGGTTCTACCCGGCCCGCCAGTTCCGGGTGCCGGACAGCATTCAGTTCCGGCCCATCGATCCCAAGACCGGCCTGCTGGTGCCGGAAGACACGCCGGGCGCGGTGATCGAAGCCTTCGCCCCGGGCACCGCCCCCACCCGCTTCGCCATGGACGAATCCCGCCCCGACGCCCGCGATTTCTTCAAGCTCGACCTGGAAGAGAACTGAAGCTAGCGGCTCCTGGTCACCCCCAGACGCGGGCAGAGGTCATGCACCGGACAGCTGCTGCACAGCGGCGTCGGCGCCTTGCAGACCGACCGGCCGTGCGCGATCAGCACATGACCGGCCTGCACCCAGCGTTCGGGGGGAAAGATCCGGCACAGGTCCCGTTCGATCCGGTCCGGATCCTGCGATGCTGTCCAGCCGAAACGGTTGGACAGGCGTTTGACATGGGTGTCGACCACCATGCCGGGAATGCCGAAAGCGTTGCCGAGCACGACATTGGCCGTCTTGCGCCCCACCCCCGGCAGCCGGACCAGATCCTCGAGCCGACCCGGCACCATGCCACCGTATTCCTCGACGATCACCCGGGCACTGGCGATCAGGTTGCGCGCCTTGTTCCGGAAAAACCCGGTCGAGCGGATCAGCCTCTCCACCTGCTGCTGACCGGCCCGGGCCATCGCCCCCGGCCCGGGAAAGAGAGCGAAAAGCGCCGGCGTCACCCGGTTGACCCGGTCATCGGTGCACTGGGCGGAGAGAACCGTGGCGACCAGCAGCTCCCAGGGGGTGCGGTAATGCAGGGCGCAGCGGGCCTGTGGATAAAGTTCCTCGAGCCGGTCGAGCAGAATGGCGGCCTGACGGCGATTCAAGACAGATCCTTCGGCCTTCCGGCCCCGTTATCAACACAATTCACAGCTTTGTTCACAGGTGTTTCAACCGGGAGCGGTTTCCATCCGCCGCCGGGACAGACTCGTGCTGCGCAGGTACTCGCGGGGATCCCGTGCCTGCAGGGTCAGCACCAGTGGCAGATGGGTCGAGGCATGACGGGCCACACCCCAGCGGAGAATCGACGACTCGAGAACCCGCACCTCGCCGCGCAGGTAGACCCGGTCGCGGCCGAGCAGCGGAAAACGCGCCGGATAGGTGCCGCACCACAGGGGCCGGCGTGCCCGGCGCAGCACCAGAGCGAGGTTGAGATTCCCCAGTCCCCAGCCGCAATCGGCGAAGTCGCCGAGCACGATCAGCGGGCAGGCCAGATCGATATGGCCCAACAGCTCGGGGCCGAGCAGGCAACGGATCTGTTCCTGGCGGATACGGGGATGCGGTGACAGACAGACGTTGAACAGGTGCAGCCGCCGGCCGAGAATGTCGACATCGGCCCGCAGGCAGCGCCCCTCCCCTCCCAGATCGTAGGGCCGCAGCCCGGAGAGGGGATAGCAGGAGAGGGTGACATTGCCGCCGGCATCACCGAACCAGGACATGCCGAGCCGTTCGGCGAGCCGCTCGATCTCTTTGCTGTCGTTCGGTTCGAAGCGCTGCAACGCCACCAGGTCCGGCGCCGCCTCGTGGATGACGTCGAGCACCCGTTCCCGGTCGACCCGGCCGTCGCTGCCCCGACAGCCGTTGACCTGGTAGGTCATCACTCGTATCGCCGGCATGGCACTCCCCGGAATATATCCCACGGTGCTTACGGCAGGCGGCGAACCGACTCGATCACCACCTGCTCGCGCGGCAGGTTCTGGAACAGGCCGTTCTTGCGCACGGTCGGCGTCTTGCCGATGCGGTCGACCACGTCCATCCCTTCGACCACCCGGCCGAAGACGGCATAGCCGAAGGTACGCGGCGAATTGCCGCGATGGTCGAGAAAGCTGTTGTCCACCAGGTTGATGAAGAACTGGCTGGTCGCCGAATCGACGACGCTGGTCCGGGCCATGGCGATGGTGCCGCGCCGGTTGGACAACCCGTTGGTCGCCTCGTTGCGGATCGGCGGCCGGGTCGGCTTGCGCCGCAACAGGCTGTCGAAGCCACCGCCCTGGATCATGAAGCCGTCGATCACCCGGTGGAAGATGGTGCCGTCATAGAAACCGGCATCGACATAGGCGAGAAAGTTGCGTACCGTCTCCGGCGCCTTCTGCTCGTCGAGCTCCAGGGTGATGTCGCCCATGCTGGTTTTCATCAGCACCCTGGTGCCGGCGACCGCCGGCACCGCCGACAGGATCAACAGACAGAGCATCACAGCCGTTCGCATCGTCGACCTCCTTGCCGTCCGCGCCGGTGCAGTTGCCGGCCGGACCGGATATTGTCCTACTCCGCCTTCAGGTCACGTTGCATCAGATCGATGACTGCCGTCCGTGCCGGCTTGTTCTCATAGAGGATCTGATACATCTGGTTGATGATCGGCGCATCGACTCTAAGCCTTTGCGCCAGCTGATAGGCGGAGAGGGTGGTTTTCACTCCTTCGGCCACCATCTGCATGCCACCGAGAATGTCGTCCAGACTGCGCCCCTTGCCCAGCTCGATGCCGACACTGCGGTTGCGTGACAGGTCACCGGTACAGGTCAGCACCAGGTCTCCCATGCCGGCCAGGCCGGCCAGAGTCGCCGGCTGTCCTCCCTTGGCCACCGCCAGCCGGGTGATTTCGGCCAGGCCGCGGGTGATCAGGGCGGCCCGCGTGTTGTGGCCGAAACCGAGACCGTCGGAGACGCCGGCGGCCAGGGCGATGACGTTCTTCAGGGCGCCGCCGAGTTCGACCCCGACGATGTCGCTGTTGGTATAGACCCGGAAACAGTCAGTGCTGAACGCCTGCTGAACGCGGGCGGCCACCACCGGCCGCAGGGCGGCCACCGCCACCGCCGTCGGCATTTCCGCCGCCACCTCGCGGGCGAAAGAGGGACCGGAGAGAAAGGCACTGCGCTCGAGAATGCCGGCCGGCCCCACATCCTCCAGGACCTCGGACATCAGCAGCAGACTGTCGTTTTCGATCCCTTTCGAGGCGGAGACGACCAGTGCTCCGGAGGGCAGGTAACGGCAGGCCTCGGCGAAGACCTGTCGCAACACCTGGCTCGGCGGCACCAGCAGCAACAGTTCGCAGCCGGTGGCCGCCTGTCCGATGCTGTTGGTGAAGGCCAGTTTTTCGTTCAGGATCACACCGGGAAGATAGACATCATTGACCCGCGTCCGCGGCAGCCGTTCCGCCAGGTCCCGTTCGTAGCACCAGAGGGTCACCTCGTGTCCGGATTTCGCCAGCAGGTCGGCCAGGGTTGTTCCCCAGCTGCCGCCACCCAGCACTCCGATCTTCATCGCTTGCTCCTCACGTCATCGAACCGGCGAACAGCCGTCCGGCAGCAATATGCCCCCGCCGGTTTTCAGTCTCATCCTATCATGTTCCACGGCGTTCAGATCGCCTTCTTTTTCCGCCGGATGCGTTCGTCGATCCGCCGGATGCGTTTTTCCAGCAGTTCCGGTAGCGGATAACGGCCGCGCAGACCGGCGAGCAGCCGGCGTGCCCGCAGCAGTTCATCACGCCGCTCATAGATACCGGCCAGCGACCAGAGGGCCTCGAGGGCGAAGCGGTCGTCCGGCCACCGTTTCGCCGTCTGTTCGAAGACTCCGGCGGCCTGTTCGGGTTTACCCTCGAGCAGCAGGGCGACACCGATCCGGTAGTTTGTCTCCGGCTGCAGCGGACTCTGCGGGTAGAGTTTCCGCAGGGTTTCGAATTCGATACGGGCCTGCTCGTAGTTGTCGAGTCGGAAGTAGCAGTCGGCGATCCGGTAACGAATGCGGTCGGCATCGGCCACCCCGGCATCGGCCAGCCGCTGCAGCAGCGGCAGGGCATTGCCGCAGTCGTGCAGGCGGTCCCGGTAGAGCCGTGCCGCCTGCCGCAGGGCTTCTTCGGCCTGGGAACTGTCAGGATCGTCGCGTACCAGGGTCAGGTAGGCGAGCAGGGCCTGCTGCGGCCGGTTCAGCTGCAGCTCGAGGATCTCCGCCTGCAGCAGACGGGCGGCCGCGACCTGGTCGCGGCCGGGGGCCAGCCGTGCCACCCAGGTCAGCCGGCGCACGGCCTTTTCGCCTTCGCCCCGCTGAAAGAGGCGCTGGGCCTGCTGGTACTGCCAGTCGGCCAGCGGGCCGCGCCCGTACCAGACACCCGCCCCCGCGGCCGCCAGCAGCAAAAGGACCAGGGTCAGTCGTCGCAGACAGCGGTGCCGGGAAGACTCACTCCTCCGTCGCCGTATTTCCTCCCGCTTCAGCTTCCGGCGCAGTTTCCGCAGCGTCTGTTCCCTCATCCTCCTCGTCCTTCTCCGCCAGCCGGGCGACGGCAACGATGCGTTCGCCCTCTTCCAGCACCATCACCCGTACACCCTGGGTGTTGCGGCCGATCTGGCGGAAATCGCTGACCCGGGTGCGCAGCAGCTTGCCGCGGTCGGTGATCAGCATCAGGTCCGATTCGGCGTCGACCAGCTTGATGTCGATGACCTCGCCATTGCGCTCCGAAGTCTTGATGGTGATGATCCCCTTGCCGCCGCGGCTCTGCAACCGGTACTCGGCAAGGGCGGTCCGCTTGCCGTAGCCGTTGACCGTCACCGTCACCAGGTCGGAGCTGGTGGCGTCGGTCACCGTCTCCATGCCGATCACCTGGTCGTCCTTCTCCAGGTTCATGCCGCGCACCCCGCGGGCGGTGCGGCCCATGGGGCGCACGTCGCTCTCGGGAAAGCGGATCGACTTGCCCTGGCGGCTGGCGAGGATGATGTCCATGTCGCCGTCGGTCAGCCGGGCGGCGATCAGGCTGTCGTCCTCGTCGACGGTCAGGGCAATGATGCCGCCGGCCCGGGGATGCGAGTAGGCCATCAGGTCGGTCTTCTTGATGATGCCGTTGGCGGTGGCGGTGACGATGTACCTGCCCTCCTCGAAGGCCTTGACCGGCAGGATGGTTTTCACCTTCTCGCCCGGCTCGCAGCGGATCAGGTTGACGATCGCCTTGCCGCGCGAAGCGCGGCCGCCCTGCGGAATCTCGTGCACCTTCAGCCAGTAGACCTTGCCCCGGTCGGTGAAGACCAGGATGTAGGAGTGGGTCGAGGCGATGAAGATGTTCTCGACGAAATCCTCGTCCTTGGGCCGCATGCCGGTCTTGCCCTTGCCGCCGCGGCGCTGCGCCCGGTAGAGGGAGACGGCGTTGCGCTTGATGTAGCCGCCGTGCGACACCGTCACCACCATGTCTTCCTCGACGATCAGGTCCTCGAGGGAGAACTCGCCCGATTTTTCGACGATTTCGGTGCGCCGGTCGTCGCCGTAGCGCTCGCGGATCTCCGCCAGCTCCTGCTTGATGATCTTCAGGATCTCCACCTCGGAAGCGAGAATCTCCTTCAGCCGCTGGATCAGGGCGAGCACGTCGCGGTACTCGGCCATGATCTTGTCCCGCTCCAGGCCGGTCAGCCGGTGCAGACGCATGTCGAGAATCGCCTGCGCCTGCTTCTCCGAGAACTTGAAGCGGGCCATCAGCTTCTCCTTCGCTTCGGCCGGGTTGGTACTGCCCTTGATGATGGCGATCACCTCGTCCAGGTTCTCCAGGGCGATCTTCAGGCCCTCGAGGATATGGGCCCGGGCCTCGGCCTTCTTCAGTTCGAAGATACAGCGCCGGGTGACGATCTCCTTGCGGTGTTCGATGAACTTGTCGAGAACCTCGCGCAGGGTGAGAACCCGCGGCTGGCCGTTGACGATCGCCAGCATGATGATGCCGAAACTCGACTGCATCGCCGTCATCTTGTAGAGCTGGTTGAGGATCACCTGGGGGATGGTGTCCTTCTTCAGCTCGATGACGATGCGCATGCCGTCGCGGTCCGATTCGTCCCGCAGGTCGTTGATCCCCTCGATCTTCTTCTCCTTGACCAGATCGGCAATCTTCTCGATCAGCCGGGCCTTGTTGACCTGGAAGGGAATCTCGGTGACGACGATGCTCTCCCGGCCGGTGCGGCGGTCCTTTTCCACCATCGCCCGCGCCCGCATCTGCACGATGCCGCGACCGGTGCGGTAGGCCT
Source organism: uncultured Geothermobacter sp. (assembly GCA_964441925.1). GTDB lineage: Bacteria > Desulfobacterota > Desulfuromonadia > Desulfuromonadales > Geothermobacteraceae > Geothermobacter. Next base: position 14,368 of record CAYTVY010000031.1, on the reverse strand, counting down.
CGCGGATGCCCTCGCGGCCGAGAATGAAGCCGCCGGTGGGAAAGTCGGGGCCGGGGATCTTCGCCACCAGCTCGTCGAAGGAAATCTTCGGATCGTCGATTACGGCGATCAGGCCGTCGATCACCTCGCCCAGGTTGTGCGGCGGAATCTTGGTCGCCATGCCGACGGCGATGCCCTCCGAGCCGTTGACCAGCAGGTTGGGAAAGCGGCAGGGCAGCACCAGTGGCTCCTGCAGTGAATCGTCGTAGTTCGGCCCGAAGTCGACCGTCTCCTTGTCGATGTCGGCCAGCAGCTCGTGCGCCAGCCGGTTCATCCGCACCTCGGTGTAACGCATCGCCGCCGCCGAGTCGCCGTCGATGGAACCGAAGTTGCCCTGGCCGTCGATCAGTGGATAGCGCATGGAGAAATCCTGCGCCATGCGGACGATGGTGTCGTAGACCGCCGAGTCGCCGTGCGGATGGTACTTACCGATGACGTCGCCGACCACGCGCGCCGACTTCTTGTAGGGCTTGTTGTAGTCGTTGCCCAGTTCGTGCATGGCGAACAGCACCCGGCGATGCACCGGTTTCAGGCCGTCGCGCACGTCGGGCAGGGCACGGCCGATGATGACGCTCATGGCATAGTCCATGTAGGACTTGCGCATTTCGTCTTCGATGTTGACGGTCACTCTATTCTGCTCGGAAAGCATCTAATTTTCCCTCCGGATTGTGGACGAAACTGGCCACAGAGTCTCAGAAACGCGGAGAAAAAACGGTTTTCCGGTTGTCTCCGTGCCTCGGCGGCTCCGTGGAATTCTTTTCTGCCCGCCTAGACGTCCAGGTTCGAGACGTTCAGGGCATTGTTCTCGATGAATTCGCGGCGCGGCTCGACCTGGTCGCCCATCAGGACGGTGAAGATTTCATCCGCCTCCACCGCATCCTCGACCTTGACCTGCAGCAGCACCCGCTTTTCCGGATCCATCGTCGTTTCCCAGAGCTGTTCCGGGTTCATCTCGCCCAGCCCCTTGTAGCGCTGGATGTACTGCCCCCTGCGGGCCCGGTCGAGGAAGAAGTTGAGCAACTCCTGCCGGTCGGAAAAAGTCTCCTGCCGGCCATCGTCGAGAATGACGCGGGCCTCCTGCCGGTGGCAGATGTTCTCCACCTGACGGTAGGCCTGCAGCAGCAGCTTGTATTCGTGGCTCGACAGCAGCTCGAGGGTCGAACGGTCGATGCGGGCCCGCACGTTGCCGAGGGAGAAGAGGATCCGCGGCGGTTCGTCGAAAACCTGGTACTCACCGCGCGGTTCCAGCTGCCGAAGCTGCTCGGCGACCGGCGTCAGGTCGTCGAGGTCGCCGTAGCCGTTCTGCATCTTGCCCTCGACGAAGATGCGCAGCACCTCGCGGTTGATCCCCTTCTGCACCTTGCGTTCGAACTGGGCGTTGAAGCTGATGATCTGGCGCAGGGTCGGGATGATCTGCTTGCCGCGCAGAGTCTTGCCCGTCTCCGGCAGCTCGAGGCTGACCCCCTCGACTCCTTCGGCCAGCAGGTACTCCTGCAGCGCCATCTCGTCCTTGAGATAGATCTCCTTCTTGCCACGCTTGACCTTGTACAGCGGCGGTTGGGCGATGTAGAGATGTCCCCGTTCGACGATCTCCGGCATCTGCCGGAAGAAGAAGGTCAGCAGCAGGGTGCGGATATGCGAGCCGTCGACGTCGGCGTCGGTCATGATGATGATCCGGTGGTAGCGCAGCTTGCTGACGTCGAAGTCGTCCTTGCCGATGCCGGTCCCCATGGCGGTGATCAGGGTGCGGATCTCGTTGCTGGTCAGCATCTTGTCGAAGCGGGCCTTCTCGACATTGAGGATCTTGCCCTTCAGCGGCAGGATCGCCTGGTAGCGGCGATCCCGTCCCTGCTTGGCGCTGCCTCCGGCCGAATCGCCCTCGACCAGGTAGATTTCACACAGGGCCGGATCCTTCTCCTGGCAGTCGGCCAGCTTGCCCGGCAGGGCCAGAGAATCGAGTGCGCCCTTGCGCCGGGTCAGGTCGCGCGCCTTGCGGGCCGCCTCGCGGGCCCGGGCCGCCTCGATTCCCTTCTCCAGGATCCGGCGGGCGATGGTCGGGTTCTCCTCGAGAAATTCTGCCAGTTTCTCGTTCATCAGCGTCTCGACATAGCCCTTGACCTCGGAGTTGCCCAGCTTGGTCTTGGTCTGGCCCTCGAACTGGGGGTTGGGAATCTTCACCGAGATCACCGCCGCCATCCCTTCGCGCAGATCGTCGCCGGAGATGGTGGTCTTCAGGTTCTTCAGCAGGTTGTTGCTGCTGGCGTAGTTGTTCATCGTCCGGGTCAGGGCCGCCTTGAAGCCGGACAGGTGGGTTCCCCCCTCGTGGGTGTTGATGTTGTTGGTGAAAGAGAAAATTTTCTCGTCGTAGCCGTCGTTGTACTGGATGGCGATCTCGATGTCGCAGTTGTCCTTCACCCCGTGAATGTAGATCGGCTTCGGATGCAGGGCGTTCTTGGCCCGGTTCAGATACTCGACGAAGGAGATGATCCCGCCTTCGTACTGGAAGACGTGCTCCTTGTCGGTCCGCTCGTCCTGGATGCGGATCTTGACGCCGGCATTGAGAAAGGCCAGTTCGCGTAGCCGCCGGGAGAGAATCTCGAAGGATAACTCGGTGGTCTCGAAAATGTCCGGATCGGGCCAGAAGGTAACGCTGGTGCCATGCCGCCTGGTCTCGGCCCCCCTGGTCAGCGGTCCGGTCGGCACGCCCCGGTCGTAGCTCTGGGTCCAGACGTAGCCGTCCCGCCAGATCTTCAGCTCGAGGTGCCTTGACAGGGCGTTGACCACCGAAACGCCGACCCCGTGCAGGCCGCCCGACACCTTGTAGGCCCCCTCGCCCTTGTCGTCGAACTTGCCGCCAGCGTGCAGGACCGTCATCACCACCTCGGCCGCCGGCTTGTTCTGGGTCTTGTGCATGTCGACCGGAATGCCGCGGCCGTTGTCGAGCACGGTGACCGAATCGTCGGCATGCAGGGTGACCAGGATGTCGTCGCAGTGCCCGGCCAGCGCCTCGTCGATCGAGTTGTCCACCACCTCGTACACCAGGTGGTGCAGACCGTTCATTCCCGTCGAACCGATGTACATGGCGGGCCGCTTGCGGACCGCCTCCAAACCTTCCAGGACCTGGATACTGTCGGCCTGGTAGCCTTCCTGTCGTTTTTCTTCACTCATGAAAATACCCCATCAAGAGCGGTCCGGTACGATCCGGCCCGCCTCCACGTAGAAGCTGTTGACCTCCATTCCCGGAAGAACGCAGGTGTTTCTGTCGGTCGTGGTCAGGAATACCTGACCGCTGTTCTCGCGCACGAAGGCAAAAAACGCCTGGCGCCGGTTCCGGTCGAGTTCGCTGGTCAGATCGTCCAGCAACAGAACCGGATAACGCCCGTGCCGCCGCCTGAAGTCGAGCAGCTGGGCGCATTTGAAGGCCAGAATGAAGGAACGCTGCTGCCCCTGCGAACCGTATTGCCTGAGCGGACGGTTATCAAGCGAAAAAAACACTTCGTCCCGGTGCGGGCCGGCCAGGGTCTGACGGCAGCCCCTTTCCCGTTCCCCGACCCGGGCCAGTTCCTCCAGCAAGGCCGCGGCATCCGCTCTCACCTGCCGGCCGAAGGAAAGGTCTGCCGTTTCCCGGCCGCCGGTGATGAACCGGTAGCACTCGGCCAGGTGGGGTCTTATCCGGGCAACAAAGTCGAATCGCGCCCGGCGGAGCCGGGCACCCGCCTCCGCCAGCCTTTCGCTCCAGGGCCGCAACTCGTCCTCCCGGACGATGTCCTTCTTGAGCAGCCGGTTGCGCTGTTCGAGACAGCGGCGGTAATCCTTCGCCACCTGAAGAAAGGTCGGATCGGTCAGGAAGACCGCCCGATCCAGCAGGGATCTCCGACCGGCCGGCCCTCCCCGGACCAGCGCCGTTTCCTCCGGTGCGAACAGCACCGCCTGCAGGCGCCCGAGAAAATCGGCGGCGCTTCGCACCCGTTCACCGTCGACGAATCCCCGCTTTTCTCCCCGGCTCAGGACGAGGCGCAGCTCATGTCCGACCTGGCCGCTGCGCGCCCGCGCCGCGAGGCGCGCCGATTCGTCATTCCAGGCGATGAGCTGCTGCAGCCGGGCGGTGCGGAAACTCTTCAGCTGCGCCAGCAGATAGATGGCCTCGAGCAGATTGGTCTTTCCCTGGCCGTTGTCCCCCCAGAGCAGGTTGATGCCCGGCCCCGGCACGAGATCCTGCTCCGTCAGGTTACGGAATCCGGCCAGGGTCAACCGCTCAAGCCGCATGCCCGCTCACCTGCCGGCGGATGTCCCGATCATTCATCAGAGCCGCATCGGCATGACCACCGCCAGGAAACTGTCGTCATCAACGGGCCTGACCATGCCGGGGGACATGTTGTCCCGGATCTGCAGGCTGATCTCGTCGCCATTCTGGACCTGCAGGATGTCGAGCAGGTAGCGGGCATTGAAGCCGATGGCGATTTCCTGTCCGCTGTAGTCGACCTCGAAATCCTCGCGGGCATCCCCCAGATCGGGATCGGATGAGGATATCTCGAGCCGTCCCGCCGTCAGGATCAGCTTGACACCACGTGACTTCTCGCTCGACAGGATGGCCATGCGCCGCAGGGCATGGAAGAAGGCGTCGCGCGGAATGCGGGCCTTGACTTCCTGATCCTGGGGAATGACCCGGTTGTAGTCGGGAAATTCACCGTCGATCAGGCGCATGACGATCGTGGTCGTCTCCTTGCGGATGATGGCGTTGTTCTCGAGGAAGCCCAGATCGATCGGGGCCTCCCCTTCTTCCGCGATCTTGCGCAGTTCCAGAACTCCCTTTTTCGGGAAGATGACACCTTCGTCCAGCTCTTCGCTCTGGAAATCCTCCAGTTCCCGCTGCACCAGGGCCAGGCGGTGGCCATCGGTGGCCACCAGGCGGAGCATCCGGGCTCCGTCGACCTCCAGGGTCTGGAAGAAGATGCCGTTCAGATTGTACTTTCTCTCGTCCGTCGACATCGAGAAGGCCGTTTTTTCCAGCATGGCACCGACCACTTTGCTCGGCAGGGTGAGGAAACGGCACTGGTCGACTTCCGGAAAATAGGGAAACTCGTCCGCCGCCAGCCCGACGATGTTGAACAGTGCCTTGCCGCAGGACAGTTCGATCCAGCAGTTCTCCTTGGCCTGGAAGCTGACCCGGTCCTCGGGAAGTTCCTTGATGATCTCGAACAGCTTGCGCGCCGAAACCGTCACCTTGCCCGGGCGGCTCACCTCGGCCGGGTAGCTGGCCCGCATGCCGACTTCCAGATCCGTCGCCGTGAGAACGATTCCGTCATCTTCGGCGACGATCAGAACGTTGGACAGAATCGGAATGGTGTTGCGTTTTTCGACAATACCCTGCACCCGACCCAGGGCCTTGAGAAAAATGTCTCGCTCGATGGAAAACTGCATGGGCTCCTCCTGTCGACAGGACCTAGCTTCTTCTATCTTTCTTTAAAAAGGATCGTAGTAACAGATAGTGCCTGTTGAAGCTGTTGATAGCCTTGATTCGATAGCAATTTCAATAAGTTGATAACATCAAGACGCTGTTGAGAACCCTGTCCTCTCTGGCCCCTTTCTGTGGATGATCCCTGTTCCGTTCCGCTGTACACAGTCTGTGCCCGGCCGCAGCCACAGGTTGTCCGCCGGTTTTTTCAACTTTCCAGGCTCGAGCGGATCGAGGCGACGGTCGCGCTGAGTTGCATGTCCTCGGCCATCTTGCTTTCGATTTTCTTGATGGCATGGATGATGGTCGAGTGGTCCTTGCCGCCGAATTTGTCTCCGATGTCCGGGTAGGAGCAGGAAGTCAGTTGCCGGCAGAGGTACATCGCCACCTGCCGGGGCAGGACCAGTGCCTTGAGACGTTTCGCCGATTTCAGGTCACTGACCTTGATACCGAAGTGGGTGGCGACGGTCTTCTGGATCTCCTCGATGGAGAGTTCGCGCCGTTTCTCCACCAGGATGTTCTTCAGCACTTCGCGGGCCATGGCCAGGGTGATCGGGGTCGAGGTCAGGCTGGCGTAGGCGCCGAGCCGGACGAGATAGCCTTCGAGTTCCCGGATGTTGCTGCTGACCGAGTTGGCGAGAAAGAGGGCGACGTTTTCCGGCAGGTCGATGCCGTTCTGTTCGGCCTTCATCTTGAGGATGGCCTGTTTGGTCTCGACATCGGGTGCCTGGATATCGGCGATCAGTCCCCACTCGAACCGGGAGCGCAGCCGCTCCTCGAGCCCCGGGATCTCTTTCGGGAACTTGTCGGAAGTGACGACGATCTGCTTGTGGGATTCGTAGAGAGCATTGAATGTGTGAAAAAATTCCTCCTGCGTCCGCTCCTTGCCGGCGATGAACTGGACATCGTCTATCAGCAGCACGTCCATGGAACGGAATTTCTTGCGGAACTCGTCCATCTTGGCATAGCGCAGGGAGTTGATCAGCTCGTTCATGAATTTTTCCGACGTGTAGTAGCAGACCCGCATGTCGGGATTTTCTTCGAGAATGGCATTGCCGATGGCGTTGATCAGATGGGTCTTGCCCAGGCCGACGCCGCCGTAGATGAACAGCGGATTGTAGGTGGTGGCCGGGTTGCTGGCCACCGCCCGGGCCGCTGCGTAGGCGAACTGGTTCGACGAGCCGGAGATGAACGAAGCGAAGGTATACTTGCGGTTCAGATTGTAGACGCCCGGATTGGTCGTTGCCGGGCGTTTGATTTCGACGGCCGGTGCCGTCTTGCCGGGTGACGGTTCGCTCTGTTGCTCCTCGGCCGGTCGGGCCACCTCGATCTGCAGCTGGTAGGAGACGGCCCCGATGTCGGAGAGGGTTTCCTGGATCAGATCGGCGTAGTTGTCCCTGATCCAGGAGAGGAAGAAGCGGTTGGGAACCGCGATGCGGACGACGTCCCGTTCGATGGAAACCAGACGGATGGGCTTGATCCAGGTGGAGAAGTGCTGGGGATTGAGATCCTTCTGCAGCTTTTCCAGAGTTTCCTGCCAGATCGAACTCATTGAGAACCGGTATCCTGATGGGTGGATTCGCTGGGCAGAGGGGGAAGCGGCAAGGCCCACTTATCCACAGGTCTGTAAACAGGTGTGGATATTATCTGTAACTTATTGAAATAAGGGGAAAAATCAAGCATGTAAAACGCATCGGACAGGAGATAAAGCTAACAGAGGGACCGGTCCTTTGCAACCCTTTTTTCCACAGGCTGGCGCATGACACCGATAAGTTCTTGACAGATAAACTGATTTGCGGTTAAAAGTGCACTTTGCTGCTTGAAGCAGGCATCAAACAGGTCAGACAGGAGATACGGGAAATGAAGCGTACCTATCAGCCGAGTCGTATCAGCCGCAAGAGAACCCATGGCTTTCGCAAGCGGATGCAGACCAAGAACGGTCGTGCCGTCATCCGTCGCCGTCGCGCCAAGGGACGGAAGGTCCTTTCGGTCACGATCCCCCAGAAGTAAGGGGAGGAGCGAGCTGGTGGAACAGCTCGACAACCGTTTTCCCGCCGAACACCGCCTCAGGAAACGGCGGGATTTCATCCAGTGCAAGCAAATGGGACGGAGAATACATACGTCCCATTTTCTTGTTTTTGCCCTGAAAAGGGCTGACGAACAGGTTCGGTTGGGCGTGACTGTCAGCCGTCGGGTCGGTGGCGCCGTCATTCGCAACCGTGTCAAGCGGCTGGTCCGGGAGTTTTTCCGCACCCGTCGACTGTCGCTGCCCAAGGGGTTCGATCTGTCGATCATCGCCAAGGGACATGCCGGAAGGATCGACTTCGCCACGGTCTGCAGTGAACTGGAGATTCTTCTGCGGCCCGAAACCTTTACCAGGAAGACAAAGAGGTCATGTTCCGGCAAATCCTGATTCTGGCCATCGAACTCTACCGCCGGCTGCTCTCTCCGCTGAAACCGCCGGTCTGCCGTTTCTATCCCAGCTGTTCCAGCTACACCAAAGAAGCACTGGTCCGGCATGGGGTGGCCAGAGGATTGCTGCTCGGCCTGCGTCGGGTGGCGAAGTGTCATCCCTGGCATCCCGGTGGTTATGACCCTGTTCCCTGACACGTTCCGGAGTCTTCATGGAAAACAGAAATACTCTCATAGCTCTCGTCCTCATGGCCGTGGTCTGGTTCGGCTACAACCTGCTCTTTCCGCCGGCCCCACCGGCCCCGCAAACGGTGGCGGAGGCCCCGGCCGCTGCCGATAGCGTCGAAAAGGCCCCGATTCCGCAGCCGGCGGTGCAGGAGCCGGTCCCGGCTGCGGCGGCCGTTCCGGCCGACTATACCGAAAAGATCCTGACGGTGGAGGGTGATCTCTACCGGGCGACTTTTACCACTTCGGGGGGGCGGCTTTCCGGGTTCGCCCTCAAGCGCTACCGTCAGCAGGCCGATCCCGATTCTCCGCCGGTCGTCCTGCATGCGGCCGGAGACCAGACCGGGCTGAGCCTGGTCACCCGTGGTGGCGAGAGCATCCAGCTGCCGTCGGATGCACCCTTCCGGCTGCTCGAGCCGACCGACAGAATCGAACTGGACGGTAGCGGGCAGAAGCAGGTGACATTCCGTTACGTCGATGCCGCCAGCGGCCTGACGGTCGACAAGATCTTCACCTTTCGCGGCGACAGTTATCTGATCGATCTCGAGGTCAGAATATCCAACCCGGGTCGGCAGAGACTCCAGGGAACGTTGACTCTTGGTCTGGTTCATCCCTGGGACGATGCTCAGCACAGCAGTCGCTACGGTTTTGTCGGTCCGGCAACCCTGGTCGGCGAGAAGCTGAAGACCGACAGTGTCAAGTCGCTGAAGAAGGAGAGCAAGGCCTATGGCAAGCCGGTCTGGTCCGGCTTTGAAACCAAGTACTTCCTTACCGCCTGTGTTCCTCTGGAAAAGGCGGCCGACAAGGTTGTCCTGTTTTTCCGCAACAACAGTGTCGTCAACAATTTCGTATCGCCTTACCTGCAGATTTCCCCTGGGCAGAGTATCGCTCTCGACTACCGGCTTTACTTCGGACCGCTCGATTTCGAAATTCTCAAGGCGGCCGGCAATCAGCTCGACAAGGCGATCGATCTCGGTTTCTTCACGCCGATCGCCGCCCCGTTGCGGGTGGTTCTGCACTTCTTTCACGGTTTTACCGGCAACTGGGGGCTGGCGATCATCCTGCTGACGGTGATCATCAAGCTGATCTTCTGGCCGCTGACCCACAAGAGCTACAAGTCGATGCGGGAGATGCAGAAGATTCAGCCGGAGATGCAGAAGATCCGCGAGAAGTACCGGCACGACCGGGAACGGATGAACAAGGAGATGATGGCCCTGTACAAGGAGAAGCGGGTCAATCCCATGGGAGGCTGTCTGCCGATGCTGGTGCAGATTCCGGTCTTCTTCGCCCTCTACAAGGTGCTGATGGTCGACATCGCCTTGCGGCACGCCCCCTTCATTTTCTGGCTCAACGACCTCTCGGCCAAGGATCCCTACTACATCACGCCGATCATCATGGGCGTGACCATGTTCATCCAGCAGAAGATGACACCCTCGTCCATGGATCCGACCCAGGCCAAGGTCTTCATGGCGATGCCGATCGTCTTCACCTTTCTCTTTCTCAATTTTCCGTCGGGTCTGGTCATCTACTGGCTGGTCAACAACATCCTGACGATCGGCCAGCAGTACATGATCCGGCGGCAGACCAGTTGAACGCGCAATGGAGAACCTGTTTGAATTCCGCTGTCGTTGCGCCGGTCTCGAGGCGGCGGTCGAAACCGGCATAGAGCGTTTCGGCTGCCGCCGGACCGATCTCGACGTCGAGATCGTCACCCCCGCCCGCCGGGGCCTGTTCGGCCTGTTCGGGCGGCGTGAGGCCGAATTCCGCCTGCGGATTGGCAACCGGATCGCCGCCGGCCGGCTGGCGCTGCAGCGGCTGCTCGAGCTGGCCGGATTCGCCGACGGGCTGCAGCTGGACATCAACGAGGGCGACAATCTGCTGCTCATCGAGTCGCCGTACAACGCCCTCATCATCGGCAAGAAGGGGCTGACGCTCGACAGTCTCGAATACCTGGTCAACGGGATCGTCGACCGGCACCTGCCGGAAGGGGCCCGACTCAGGATCGACTGCGGCCGGTTCCGCCAGCGGCAGAAAGAGCATATCCGGCGCCTGGCCCGGGAGCTGGTGGACAAGGCCCGCAAGACCGGCCGGCCCGTGCTGAGCGAGCCCCTGCCCGCCGAGCACCGGCAGATCATTCACCAGACGGTCCGGAAATTTCCCGATTGCACCTCCCGCTCCCAGGGACAGGGCGTTCTCAGGAAAGTCAGCATCTCCAGTCTGAGGAAATAACCGTGCAGACCGATGCGACCATCGTCGCCCCGGCGACGCCTCCGGGAGAAGGCGGACTGGCCGTCATCCGGATGTCCGGCGACCGGGCCGAGGCGATCCTGCGCCGGATCTTCCGGCCCGCGGCTTCGGCCGCTGGCTTCGAGTCGCACCGTCTGCAGTACGGTCATGTCGTCGACGGCGACGAGGTCGTCGACGAGGTTATGGCGGTCCTGATGCGGGCGCCTCGCACCTTCACCCGGGAGGATGTGGCCGAGATTCACTGTCATGGCGGCCGGCTGGTCGTCGGCCGGATCATCGATCTCTGCCTGCGCCAGGGCGCGGTCATGGCCCGTCCCGGCGAATTCACCCTGCGGGCCTTTCTCAATGGCCGCCTCGACCTGGCCCAGGCGGAAGCGGTTGCCGGTCTCATCCATGCCCGTTCCGAGGCGGCCGGCCGGGCGGCTCTCGGCCAGCTCGCCGGCCGGCTTTCCCGCCGGCTGGCGGAGATGCGGCAAGAGCTGACCAACCTGCTGGCCCACCTGGAGCTGCATATCGATTTCGTCGAGGAGGATATCGACCTTCCCGACCAGGACAGCTGGCGCGCGGGCCTGCTCGCAGTCCGGCAACAGGTTGCGGAGCTGGCCGCCACCTACCGGTCGGGGCGCCTGCTGCGGGAGGGGGTCCGGGTGCTGATTCTCGGCAAGCCGAACGTCGGCAAGAGCTCCCTGCTCAACTGTCTGCTCGGGGAGGCACGGGCCATCGTCTCCGACCGGGCCGGCACCACCCGTGACATCATCGAGGAAAATCTGGTTCTCGACGGCTTTCCCCTGCGCCTGATCGACACCGCCGGCATCCGCCACACCGAGGACCCGGTCGAGAAGGAAGGGGTCGAACGGGCCCGGCAGAAGATCGCGTCCGCCGACCTGATCCTCTACATGGTCGACGGCAGCCGCCCCCTGGACGCGGATGACCGCCTGGTTCATGAGCTCTGTCCGCCGGAGCGTACCCTGCTGGTCGTCAACAAGATCGATCTGGACCCGGTTCCCCTGCCCTCCTGGCTCGCCGGGCTGCCCCAGGTCCGGATCGGTGCCCGTGAGGGAACGGGTATCGACCGGCTCCGTGCCGCCCTCTGCCAGCTGCTCGACCAGGAAGGTTGTGTCGCCGATGCGTCCGTTCTCGTCTGCGAGGGGCGCCATTATCAGGCCCTGCTGCACTGCCGGCAGGCCCTGGACAGTCTTCTGCAGGCCCAGCAGCGGGGAGAAAGTCCGGAGTTTCTCGCCGTCGATCTGCGGCAGGCCCTGCAGGCCCTGGGCGAAATCACCGGCGAGACCACACCCGACGAGGTGCTGGACACGATCTTCAGCCAGTTCTGTATCGGTAAGTAGGGGTAGTGTTCCACGTGGAACATTCCCACAACATGTTGTGGCTCACCCTGGAGGCAGGGCCAGATTCGGGATAGTGGAATGTTCAGTTACGGAAAAGAGTACCAGGTTATCGTGGTGGGGGCCGGACATGCCGGCTGCGAGGCGGCCCTGGCGGCGGCACGCCTGGGCTGCCCCACCCTGCTGCTCAATCTCAGTCTGGACGCGGTGGCCGAGATGTCCTGTAATCCGGCCATCGGCGGGCTGGCCAAGGGGCATCTGGTCCGGGAAATCGACGCCCTTGGCGGCGAGATGGGGCTGGCGATCGATGCCACCGGGATCCAGTTCCGGCAGCTGAACACGAAGAAGGGGCCGGCGGTGCGGGCATCGCGGGCCCAGGCGGACCGGCACGCCTACGCCGCCCGCATGAAGCGGGGGCTGGAGAAGCAGGACCTTCTCGATCTCAAACAGGGTGCCGTCGATGCCGTCCTGGTGGAGGGGGGACGGGTGGTCGGGGTGACGACCCGCGAGGGTCTGACCTTTCGGGCTCCGGCGGTGGTGCTGACCACCGGAACCTTCATGCGCGGCCTGATACATGTCGGTCTCAACAGTTATCCCGGCGGCCGGGCCGGCGAGCCGCCCTCGGAAGGTCTTTCCGACTGTCTGCGGCGCCTCGGCCTGGAGGTGGGGCGCCTGAAGACCGGCACCCCTCCCCGGCTGGATCGCCGCACCATCGATTTCGCGCGGCTCGAGGCCCAGCCAGGAGATCCGCAGCCGCGCCCCTTCTCCTTTCTCAACGATCGTATCGACCGGCCGCAGGTCTGCTGTCACATCACCTACACCGGCGAGGAGACCCACGCCATCATCCGCAACGGACTGGATCGCTCGCCGCTCTACAGCGGGGTCATCGAAGGGATCGGACCCCGTTACTGCCCCTCGATCGAGGACAAGGTGGTGCGGTTTCCCGACAAGACCCGGCACCAGATCTTTCTCGAGCCGGAAGGGCTGGACTGTGGCGAAATCTATCCGAACGGGGTTTCGACCTCGCTGCCGCCGGACGTGCAGCTGGCCTTTCTGCGGACCATACCCGGCCTCGAGAAGGTTGAAATCATGCGGCCGGGCTATGCCATCGAGTACGACTACGTCGACCCGATCCAGTTGCGGCCGACCCTGGAGGTGCGTTCGGTCGGCGGACTCTTTCATGCCGGCCAGATCAACGGCACCTCCGGTTACGAGGAAGCCGCCGCCCAGGGGCTGGTTGCCGGTATCAACGCCGCCCGCCAGGTGCGAGGAGAGGAGCCGCTGGTTCTGCGGCGCGACCAGGCCTACATCGGTGTGCTGATCGACGACCTGATCAATCTCGGTGCTCCGGAACCCTACCGCATGTTCACCTCGCGGGCCGAGTACCGGCTACTGCTGCGCGAGGACAACGCCGATCAGCGGCTGACGCCCGTCGGGCGCGAACTGGGGCTGGTCGACGACCGGCGCTGGCACCGGTTCGAGACGAAGATGGCGGCCGTGGCCCGGGGCACCGAACGGCTGCGCCGGCTGCGGCTGGCGCCGTCCGACCGGGAAAAGCTGGCGGTGCTCGGTCTGGACGGACTGAAAAACGGCCTCAACCTGGAAGAACTGCTGCGGCGGCCCGAGATCAACATCGATCGCCTGCGGTGCATCGACGAGGAGCTGGCAGGTCTGGCACCCGAGGTGCTGCAGCAGCTTGAGATCGCCACCAAGTACCGGGGATACATCGAGCGGCAGATGGAAGATGTCGCCCGGTTCCGCCGGCTGGAATCGATGGTCATTCCGGAGAACTTCACCTACGACGGCATCGACGGTCTGTCGCTGGAAGTGCGGGAAAAGCTGCAGCGGCACCGGCCGGCGACCCTGGGGCAGGCCTCGCGGATTCCCGGCGTGACCCCCGCCGCCATCGCCGTCCTTTCGGTCCTGCTGCGCCGGCGGAGCAGCAGCGATGACTGAGCTGGAGAAACTGGCCCGGGGGGTGAAGCGGCTGGGTCTTGCCGTTACGCCGGAGCGCCTGCCCGGTCTGCTCGATTTTCTCGACCGGCTCGAACACTGGAACGCCCGGCACAATCTGACCGCCATTCGCGACCGGGGGCAGGCCCTGGAGAAGCACCTGATCGACTCTCTCAGTCTCCTGCCCCTGCTGCCGCCGGCGACCCGGCTGCTCGATTTCGGTTCGGGAGCGGGGCTGCCCGGACTGCCGCTGGCCATCGTCCGTCCCGACATCAGGCTCTGTTCGCTGGAGGCGGTGGGCAAGAAGGCGGTTTTCCAGCGGCAGGTGGTCCGGCAGCTTGCGCTGCCGCGGGTCGAGGTGGTGCAGCGGCGCCTGGAGACCTTCGCGGCCGAACCCGCCCGACAGAAAAGCTTCGATCGGATCGTCTTTCGCGCCGTCGGACGGGTGGACCGGTTCGCTCCCCTGGTCGGACCGCTGCTGGCGGCCGGCGGCCTGCTGGTCGCCATGAAGGGGGCCGAGGGAGAGGACGAATGGCGGGACCTGCCGGAAAGCGGCCTGCGACCGCTGGAGAAAAAGGTCCTCGAGCTGCCCTTCTCCCGGGCCACGAGGCAGCTACTTGTCTGGGAAAAGGAGTAAAGCCTGAATCAGTGAGTTTCTGTTGGATGGAGAGTGCAAGTGCTTGGCCTGGATACG
>CAYTVY010000030.1:0-23171 GCA_964441925.1 uncultured Geothermobacter sp. | reverse complement strand
AAGCATTTCCTTTTCCCCGGCTTTCATCGGTCCGCCGGTGGCGGTCCTTTTTTTTCATTAAATATGAAACCACTTGTGTGACAGGGCGGCCAAGCTGCCGCCGTTGCGAACATTTTTTTGATGCCCAAAAAATAGGCAATGTGCCAGGTGTGCCATCAAATCACTTTGCCAACAACTTATGCACAGCATTCTAAACAGGCTGTCCACACCCGTTGTGGACAAGGGAGGAATCCCGTTGAAAGTCGGTCATTTTTGGTTCGCAGGTGAAAAATTACCCGAATTGTGAGCCGTGTCCAAGGTCTGGTTGAGCCGTCGGCGGTAGCTGCCCAGGGTTTTGAGCAGGCCGGTTTCGGCGTGGCCGCCGAGGATGGCGGCCAGCCGGACGACATCGAGCAGCAGCTCCCCGATGAAGTCCTCGGCTGTTTCCGGGCCGGCTGTTTCCGGTGGTACGGCTGTCAGCCGGGCGTGCAGGCGGGACAGGACCTGCTCCCGGTCGCTGTCCTGTTCCACTCCCGATTTCGCCGCCCGGCTGACCAGTTTTTCAGCCTGCATCAGGGCCGGCAGCGCCGACGAAACGGCGTCGAACGGGGTGAGGTTGTGGCGTCCGGGGTTCTCCTCGCGCTTGATCTGCTCCCACTGCCGGTGCAGATCCTGCTCGCTCGACCAGGCGACATCGGCAAACACGTGCGGGTGGCGCCGCACCAGCTTGTCGGCGATGCCATCGGCGACGGCGGTGGCATCGAAATCTTTTCGCTGTCGGAAGATCTCGGCCTGGAAGACGACCTGGAGCAGGAGGTCGCCGAGCTCCTCACATATTTTGTCATTGTCTTTCAGGTCGATGGCCTCGACAACCTCATGTGCTTCTTCAAGGATGTAGGGCTTCAGGCTCTCCGGTGTCTGGCGGGCGTCCCAGGGGCAGCCGTCGGGGGCACGCAACCGGCGCATGATGTCGCACAGCCGCTCAAAGGCTTCTCCCGGTGATGCTGATGCTTCGAGTTCCGACAGTCGTGGCACGTTTCGTCCTCCAGGTTTTCTGTGCTTGTCTGATTCACAAGGTATAGCCGGGGCGACGACAAGTCAACGCGGGATCGGCGGCCGGGAAATGCCTTGCAAATTTGTCGGGAATGGGCTAATAAAAAACGGCCTTCGGCAGGGGGTGAAAGCTTTGCTTTTCGCTTGACATGCCTCCGGCAGGTCTTATACTACGCGCTCTCGCGTGGAGGGCAGATAATTTGTTTCAACTCGAGTGGGATGATGTCGGGGATACCGCCCTGAACGAGGTCTGGGAGGATTCCGCCTCTTCGTTCCCTGTGTTGCAGGCCCTGGTCGAAGATGGCATATGTGTTTTTCCCTCGCCTGTTCATGCGGAGATCCGTGCCCGGCGGCTGGCCGACCTGCTTGAGGTCGACGGCCGGATCGCGACCTCCGTTCGGCTGAGCTGCAGTCGCTGTCTCGTCGACTTCTCACGCCAGCTGCATGCCCGGTTTCGGCTGACATTCACCAGGGAGATGCCGGTACTTGGCGAAGTCGACGGGGAGAAGGACGAGGAAGGGGTCGAGCTGACGCCCGACGAGCTGGGGCTCGTTCATGTCGAGGGCGAGCAGATCGATCTGCGGTCGCCGCTGGCCGAGCAGATCGTGCTCGAATTGCCGGCAAAGCCGTTGTGCCGGCGTGACTGCGCGGGGCTCTGTCCCCGGTGCGGCAGGAATCTTAACACCGGCCGCTGCGACTGTGAGGAGCCGGTATTCAACAACCGCTTCGCCGTTTTGAAGGATTTGAAACTTCCGTCCGGCGACGGAGACGGCTGAAGCCGTCGATGCCCGCCGGCGGATACTGGAAAATCATCAAATCCCGGATGCGCTTCCGGGTAAGGAGCAGAACCGATGGCAGTGCCAAAGAAGAAAACGTCGAAATCGAAACGGGACATGCGTCGTGCCCATGACAGCCTGACCCCGCCCGGAGTCTCGACCTGTCCCCAGTGCAGCGAGCCGAAACAGCCCCACCGTATCTGTCCCAGTTGCGGGTTCTACAAGGGCAAAGAGATTCTGGGCGGCGAGGATTGAGGAGTTTCGCTTGAAAGGGAAAGTCACTGTCGCCGTTGATGTCATGGGTGGAGACAACGCCCCGGCCGTTGAGGTCGCGGGGGCTGTCGCCGCCAGCCGGCGATGGGGAATTCCGGTGGTTCTCGTCGGTGACTCGGAGCGTATCGCGCGGGAGCTCTCCGCGCATGATACGGCTGGGCTGCCCATAACCGTCAAGCATGCCAGCGAGGTTGTCGGAATGCACGATTCGGCATCCGACGCCATCCGCAAGAAGAAAGATTCCTCCGTTCGGGTCGCCTTCGAACTGGTCAAGCGTGACGAGGCCCAGGCCGTGGTCAGCGCCGGCAATTCCGGAGCCACCATGGCCGCCGGCATGTTCATTCTCAAGCGGATCCCGGGCATCGAGCGGCCGGCGATCGCGGCCATCATGCCCAACCTGGTCAACGAGACCATGGTGCTCGATGCCGGTGGCAACGTCGACTGTCGTCCCCGCCACCTGAGCCGCTTCGCTCTGATGGGCTCGGTCTACTCGCAGCTGGTTCTCGGTAAAAAAAATCCCCGCATCGGGCTGCTTTCCAACGGTGAGGAGGAGAGCAAGGGCAACGAGCTGACCCGAGAGGCGCATGCACTGCTCGTCCGTTCCGGTATCAACTATGTCGGTTACGTCGAGGGGCGCGACATCTACAACGGTTCGGTCGATGTCGTCGTCTGCGACGGTTTTGTCGGCAACGTGGTCCTGAAGACCTCCGAAGGGCTGGCCGAGGCCCTTGCCAGCATGCTGCGCCGGGAGATGTCGGGCAGTCTGCTCGCCAAGCTCGGCTATCTTCTTGCCCGTCCCGCATTCCGGCGGTTCCGCAAAAAGATCGATTACGCCGAATACGGCGGTGCCCCGCTTCTGGGGGTGGCCGGTACCGGCATGATCTGTCACGGCGGTTCGAACGAGAAGGCGATCATGAACGCCGTCAAGCTGGCCGCCGACTATGTGGAGAAAAATGTCAATCAAACCCTGGAAGAAGCGTTGAGTGTCATCACGGCCAGAGAACAGTCCGCCATGGATGACGGGCAACCGGCCGTCAATGGTGCCTGAGGGAGGTTCCTTGTCATGCTGAGAGCGCGTATCACCGGAACCGGGTCCTATCTGCCGGAAAAGATTCTGAGCAACCACGACCTGGAAAAAATGGTCGACACCTCCGATGAATGGATTCGCACCCGGACCGGCATCCGGGAACGGCGCGTGGCCGCCGACGCGGAAGCAACCTCCGATCTGGCCGTCAAGGCCGCGCGCCGGGCGATGGAGATGGCGGGTGTGACGCCCGACGAGCTCGACTATATCGTCGTCGGCACCATCACCGGGGACTTTCCCTGGCCGGCGACCGCCTGTTTGGTACAGGACCGGCTGGGGGCGAAGAATGCTTTCGCCGTCGATGTCTCCGCCGCCTGCAGCGGTTTCATCTACGCTCTTGACACGGCCGTGAAACAGATTGCCGGCGGCGCGGTCCGCAGGGCCCTGGTGATCGGTGCCGAAGTGCTGACCCGGATCATGGACTGGTCCGACCGCAACACCTGCGTGCTGTTCGGCGACGCCGCCGGCGCCGTGGTCGTCGAAGCGACAGAAGGCGATTCCGGCGTGCTCTCCACGCATCTTCATTCCGACGGCAGTTACTGGGAGCTGCTCTACCAGCCCGGCTTTGGTGCCCGGCATCCGGTCAGTGAACAGGGCATCAAGGAGCGTATTCCGTTTTTGCGGATGCAGGGGAACGAGGTCTTCAAGGTTGCCGTCCGCTCGATGACCGAAGTCGCCGAAGAGGCGCTCGCCGCCAACGGTCTGGAGGCCGCCGATCTGCGCCTGTTCATTCCGCACCAGGCGAATATCCGTATTCTCGATGCCGTTGCCAAGCGGCTTGGTTTCACCGAGGAGCAGGTCTTCGTCAACGTGCACAAGTACGGCAACACCTCGAGTGCGACCGTGCCCGTTGCCCTGGACGAGGCCAATCGTCAGGGACTGCTGAAAGAGGGCGACCTGGTGCTGCTCGACGCCTTCGGTGGTGGTTTCACCTGGGGATCGGTTCTCGTTCGCTGGTAAGCTTGCAATCAAATCAGGGAGAGACGACGACATGCTGGCATTCGTTTTTCCGGGACAGGGTTCCCAGACCGTCGGAATGGGCCGGGATTTGGCTGCTCGGTTCACGGTTGCCCGCGAGACTTTCGAGCAGGCGAACGATGCCCTCGGCTTCGACCTGGCTGGTCTCTGTTTCAACGGCCCGGACGAAGAGCTGAAACTGACGGCCAATACCCAGCCCGCCATTCTCACGCACAGCATTGCGGCGCTGCGGGTGCTGCAGCAGGAGACGGGCCTGCGCCCCGACCTGGTGGCAGGGCATTCTCTCGGCGAATATTCGGCGCTGGTCTGTGCCGGTGCCCTCGATTTCGCCGACGCCGTGCGCACCGTTCGTGAACGCGGCCGTTTCATGCAGGAGGCGGTTCCCGTCGGCCAGGGAGCGATGGCGGCGATCATCGGTCTCGATTCCGCACTTTTGCAGCAGGTCTGTGATGAGGCGGCCGAAGACGGAGTCGTTGCCCCCGCCAACTTCAACAGTCCGGGGCAGGTGGTTATCGCCGGACATGCCGCCGCGGTGGAGCGGGCCGTCACCCTGGCCCGGGAAAGGGGGGCGAAACGGGCGTTGCCCCTGCCGGTCAGTGCTCCCTTCCACTGTCCCCTGATGCAGCCGGCGGCCGACCGGCTGGCGGCGGTACTCGAGAAGGTCGAGATCGGCGAACTGCAGGTTCCGGTGGTGACCAATGTCGAAGCGAAGGTCAACCGGGACGCCGGCCGGGTGCGGCGGCTGCTCGTCGAACAGGTCTGTGCGCCGGTGCGCTGGGAAGAGAGTGTCGCTTGTCTGGTCACCGAGGGCGTGGACCGCTTCGTCGAGATCGGTCCCGGCAAGGTCCTGGCCGGCCTGATCAAGCGCATGGCCAGGGGAACCCGCATCGAGACCTTCGGTGCCGTTGCCGAACTCGACGCCCTCCGGTCCTGATTTCGCAATATCCGTTGCTCAAGGAGAACGTTCGCCATGCCCGCAGGAAAGATTGCCCTGGTCACCGGGGCGTCCCGAGGAATCGGTCGTGCCATCGCTCTCGAGCTGGCGTCTCGTGGGGCCAGGATCGCCGCTGCCGGCCGCGACCGTGAGGCCTTGGAAGGAGTCGCCGCGGCGATTCGGGAAAAAGGTACTGAGGCTCTGATCGTCACCGGTGACATCAGCTCGGCCGCGTCCGTCGAGGCGATGGTGCAGAAGACGCTGGAGCATTTCGGCCGGATCGATATACTGGTGAACAATGCCGGTCTGACCCGGGACGGACTGCTGCTGCGGATGAAGGAGCAGGACTGGGACCTGGTGATGGACGCCAACCTCAAGGGGGCGTTCATGTTGACACGGGCGGTTGCGAAAACGATGACCCGTCAGCGCTACGGCCGGATCGTCAACATCAGTTCCGTCGTCGGCGAGATGGGCAATCCCGGCCAGGCCAACTACTGCGCCAGCAAGGCCGGCATGATCGGGCTGACCAAGTCGAACGCCAGGGAGCTGGCGCGGCGGAACATCACCGTCAATGCGGTGACTCCCGGATTCATCGAGACCGCCATGACCGACGCCATGACCGACAAGGCCAGAGACGGGCTGGTGCGGCAGATACCTCTCGGCCGGCTCGGAACTCCTGAGGATGTGGCCGTCGCCGTTGCCTTTCTGGCGTCCGAAGCGGCGGGTTACATCACCGGGCAGGTGCTTGGTGTCAACGGCGGAATGTACATGTAGAGTTGACGACGGACGGTCAACAATCCAAAAGATCGGTGTGCAAGCCGATATCAACCGAGGAGGTAACAAGTTATGGCTTCTGTTGAAGAGCGTGTAAAGCAGATTGTCGCCGAGCAGCTTGGCGTCGACGAGGCACAGGTGACTCCCGAGGCATCCTTCATGGACGACCTCGGTGCCGATTCCCTCGACACCGTCGAACTGGTTATGGCCCTCGAAGAGGAATTCGATATCGAGATTTCCGACGAGGACGCCGAGAAGATCCAGAAGGTTCAGGACGCCATCGACTACATCAACGAGAATTCCTGAGAATCAACGGGCACGAAGGCCGTGTGGGTCTTCGTGCCCACCCGCAGTCGGTCGGGACGGGTGCCCGGTCGCTCCGGTGGAGACGGGTGAACATCATGCGAAGAGTTGTCATTACAGGACTGGGAATCATTTCTCCCTTGGGAACCGGGCTTGAGAAGAACTGGGATGCCCTGACCCGGGGGGTGTCCGGTATCGACCGGATCACGACCTTTGACGCATCGGACTTGCCTACCCAGATCGCCGGCGAGGTCAAGGATTTCAACGCCGGAGATTTTATCGATAAGAAAGAGCAACGCAAGATGGACCTGTTCATCCAGTACGCCGTCGCCGCGGCGGACATGGCGGTGCGGGATGCCGGGTTCACCATCGACGAGAGCAACGCCGAGCGGGTTGGTGTGCAGGTCGGGGCCGGCCTGGGCGGGTTGCCGACCATCGAGAAATACCACAAGGCGATGCTCGATGGCGGCTACCGGAAGATTTCGCCCTTTTTCATTCCCATGCTGATCATCAACCTGGCGCCGGGCTTCATCTCCATGCGGACCGGAGCCAAGGGGCCGAACCTGTCGTCCGTATCGGCCTGCGCCACCGGCACCCATTCGATCGGCGACGCCTTCCGCATCATCCAGCGGGGAGATGCCGACGCCATGATCTGCGGCGGCGCCGAGTCGACCATCACGCCGCTGGGTATCGGCGGTTTCAACGTCATGAAGGCCCTGTCGACCCGCAATGACGAGCCGCAGACGGCCAGCCGGCCGTTCGAGAAGAACCGCAGCGGTTTCGTGATGGCCGAAGGCGCCGGCATCCTCTTTCTCGAGGAGTATGAGGCCGCCAAAAAGAGGGGGGCGCACATCTACGCCGAGGTGGTCGGCTACGGCCTGACCGGGGATGCCTATCACCTGACGGCGCCCGCTCCCGGAGGGGAAGGGGCCGCCCGCTGCATGAAGATGGCGATCGACGGTGCCGGCGTCAACCCGGAGGAAGTCGATTACATCAATGCCCACGGCACCTCGACCCCGTTCAACGACCTCTATGAGACCATGGCCATCAAGACGGTTTTCGGCGATCATGCCCACAGGCTGATGGTCAGTTCGACCAAGAGCATGACCGGCCATGCCCTGGGCGCCGCCGGCGGCATCGAGGCCGTCTATCTGGCCCTGACCATCGAACGTGGGCTGGTGCCGCCCACCATCAACTACGACGAACCCGATCCCGAGTGTGACCTCGACTATGTGCCGAACCAGGCGCGCGAGGCCGAGGTGCGGGTCGGCCTGAGCAACTCTTTCGGGTTCGGTGGCACCAACGCCACCTTGGTCTTCAGGAAGGTCGACGGATGATTGTCGTGGCCAGTGACCATGGCGGGCTGGAGCTGAAGAGCGCCATTGTCGACTATCTCCGGGAACGGGAGATCGAGGTTCTCGATCTCGGTACGACGAACGGCGACTCGGTCGACTACCCCGACTTCGGAGAGAAGGTCGCCGGGATGGTGAGTCGTGCCGAGGCCGAGAAGGGGATTCTGGTCTGCGGCACCGGCATCGGCATGTCGATCGTCGCCAACAAGTTTCCCGGCGTGCGGGCCGCGCTGGTCACTGACGAGTTCATGGCCCAGATGGCCAAGGAGCACAACAATGCCAACGTTCTGGTCATGGGAGGGCGGGTGCTCTCCGCCGACCGGGCGACGGTGATGGTCGGCATCTGGCTCGATGCGACCTTCGAGGCCGGTCGGCACCAGCGGCGGCTCGACAAGATCGCCGAGCTGGAAAAGAGGCTCGGTTGCCGGCAACAGACCCAGGGGCAGGCGTGAGCCTGCCCAAGTTGTTTTATCGACCGCGGAAGCAAAGACCGGCGGCAGGGGCGCCGGGAAGAGAAGACCGGAGGCTGGAGAATGGAGAAGCTGCTGCAGGATTTCGATCCTGAAATCGCCCGGGCCATTCGGCTCGAGACCGAGCGCCAGGAGTACAGCCTGGAGTTCATCGCATCGGAGAACTTCGTCAGCGAACGGGTGTTGCAGGCCCAGGGTTCGGTGCTGACCAACAAATACGCCGAAGGCTATCCCGGCAAGCGCTATTACGGCGGCTGCGAGTTCGTCGACATGGCTGAACAGCTCGCCATCGAGCGCGCCAAACAGCTCTTCGGGGCCGAGCATGTCAACGTCCAGGCCCATTCCGGTTCCCAGGCCAACATGGCGGTCTACATGGCCGTCTGTCAGCCCGGCGACACCGTGCTCGGCATGAACCTGGCGCACGGCGGCCATCTGACGCACGGCTCGCCCGTCAATTTTTCCGGCAAGCTCTACAATATCGTGCCCTACGGGGTGAAGAAGGAAACCGGCACCATCGACTACGACGAGGTGGAAAGGCTGGCTGTCGAGCACCGGCCGAAGCTGATCGTGGTCGGCGCCAGTGCCTACCCGCGGGTGATCGATTTCGCCGCCTTTCGCGCCATCGCCGACAAGGTCGGCGCCGTGGTGATGGTCGACATGGCCCATATCGCCGGTCTGGTGGCGGCGGGTGAGCACCCCAGCCCGGTGCCATACGCCGAGTTTGTAACCACCACCACCCACAAGACCCTGCGCGGCCCGCGCGGCGGCATGATTCTCTGTACCGAACAGTGGGGCAAGAAACTGAACAGCAACATCTTCCCCGGCATCCAGGGTGGTCCCCTGATGCATGTGATCGCCGCCAAGGCGGTCGCCTTCAGGGAGGCGCTGCAGCCCGAGTTCAGGGACTATGCCGCCCAGGTGGTGAAGAATGCCAAGGCCCTGGCCGAAACCCTGGTCGCCAGGGGATTCAACCTGGTGTCCGGCGGTACTGACAACCACCTGATGCTGCTCGACTTCAGCGGCAGCGATCTGACCGGCAAGGTCGCCGAGCAGACCCTCGAGCAGGCGGGAATCACGGTCAACAAGAATGCGGTGCCTTTCGATACCCGCTCGCCCTTCGTGACCAGCGGCATCCGGATCGGCACCCCGGCGACGACCACCCGCGGGCTGAAGGAGCCGGAGATGCGGCAGGTCGGCGAATGGATCGCCGAGGCCCTGAACCATGTCGGTGACGAGCAGGTGCTGGCGCGCATCCGCCAGGAGGTGAAGGAGCTCTGCCGGCGTTTTCCGCTCTACGCGCACCGGCTGGTGTGACCGATGCGGCCGGGGTGGGACCGATATTTCATGGATATCGCCACCCTGGTGGCGAGCCGGTCGACCTGCCTGCGTCGGCAGGTCGGGGCGGTCGTGGTCAAGGCGAAGAACATTCTGGCCACCGGCTACAACGGCACACCGTCCGGCATCACCCATTGCGAGGTCACGGGTTGCCTGCGCGAACAGCTCAAGGTGCCGTCCGGTCAGCGGCACGAGCTGTGCCGGGGGCTGCACGCCGAGCAGAACGCCATCATCCAGGCGGCCCGGCACGGAGTCAATCTCGAGGGTGGCGTGCTCTACTGCACCCATTCGCCCTGCATCATCTGCAGCAAGATGCTGATCAATGCGGGGATTCGCAAGGTGGTCTACCTCGAGGGCTATCCGGACGAACTCTCCCTGCAGATGCTGCGGGAGGCCGACATCGAGCTGGTGCCCTTTTCCGCCGGTGAGGAGGCAGACGAATGAAATGTCCGTTTTGTGGCTTCGCCGACACCCGGGTGGTCGATTCCCGGCTGGGCAAGGACGGCAACAACATCCGCCGCCGCCGTGAGTGTGCCGGCTGCGAGAAACGCTTCACCACCTACGAGCGGATCGAGGAGACCCTGCCGCTGGTCATCAAGAAGGACGGGCGCCGGGAGCCCTTCGACCGCACCAAGATCATCGCCGGCATGCAGCGGGCCTGTGAAAAACGGCCGGTTTCGATCGAGACCATCGAAAAGGCCGTGGACGGGCTGGAGGTGGCCCTGCAGGAAAGCGGCAAGAAAGAGATCGAGGCCAGCCGGATCGGCGAGATGGTGATGGAGGTGCTGCACGATCTGGACGAGGTCGCCTACGTGCGGTTCGCCTCGGTCTATCGGCAGTTCAAGGACATCAACGAGTTTATGAACGAGCTGCAGGAGCTGCTGGCCCAGAACCAGAAGGGAGCCGGACGGCACGCCTGATGAGCGGGGGGCGGGAGAGATTCATGCGCCGGGCCCTCGAACTGGCGGCCCGGGGTGAGGGACGGACCCGGCCCAATCCGCCGGTCGGTGCGGTCATCGTCAGGGACGACAGGATCGTCGGGGAGGGCTGGCACCGGCGGGCCGGTGCGCCGCATGCCGAAATCGAGGCGCTGCTCCAGGCGGGGGAAGCGGCCCGGGGCGCCGACATCTACGTGACACTCGAACCCTGTTCCCACACCGGCCGGACCGGTCCCTGTGCCAGGGCCCTGATCGACGCCGGCATCCGCCGGGTCTTCGTGGGCGTCGAGGACCCCAATCCGGTCGTGGCCGGCCGCGGCCTGGCGATGCTGCACCAGGCCGGCATCGAGGTCGAAACCGGCCTGCTCGCCGGCGAGTGCCGCTGGCTCATCGGGCCGTTTCGCACCTATATGCTCGCCGGCCGGCCCCTGGTGACCCTCAAGGCGGCGCTGACCCTGGACGGGCGTACCGCCACCGGCCATGGCGAAAGCCAGTGGATTTCCGGTGAACAGAGCCGGCTTGACGTCCACCGTTTCCGCGACCGGGTCGACGCCATCATGGTCGGCGTCGGCACGGTGCTGCGCGACAACCCGCGCCTGACCACCCGCCTGCCGGACGGCGGTGGCCGGGATCCGCTGCGGGTGGTGGTCGATTCGCGGTTGCGCACGCCGCCGGAGGCTGCCGTCTTGAGCGGATTGTCGCCGGCGGGTATCGTCATTGCCACCACGCCCCAGGCCGATTCTTCCCGTCGTCGGGCACTGGAGGCGGCCGGTGCCGAAATTCTGGTCTGCGACGAGATCGAGGGGCAGGGGGTCGAACCGCATGCGTTGCTGCGGGCCCTGGCCGACCGGGAGATCATGCACCTGATGCTGGAGGGAGGGGCCACCCTCAACCGCAGCCTGTTGCAGGCGCAGTTGGTCGACCGGGTACGTCTCTACCTGGCCCCCCTGCTGTTCGGCGGTGACGATGGCGCCGGGCTGTTCAGTGGCGCCGATTGCGGTTATCTGCGGACGGCCTCGAGGTTGCGTTACCACCGGATCGCCCGGCTGGGTGATGACCTGCTCATCGAAGGGGAAGTGTTGACATGTTCACCGGACTGATCGAGGACGTCGGCACCCTGCAGCGTTTCCGGCGCGGGGAACGCGGCGGACAGCTGACCATCGCCACGGCGCTGCCGCTCGAAGGGTTCCGGCTGGGGGACAGCGTGGCGGTGAACGGAGCCTGCCTGACGGTCGTGGCAACCGGAGACGGGGCTTTTACCGCCGATGTGTCGCCGGAAACGCTCGAACGGACGGTCCTGTCGTCCCTGCGGCCCGGGGCCCGGGTCAACCTGGAGCGGGCGCTGCAGCTGGGGGACCGGCTCGGTGGCCATATCGTCACCGGCCATGTCGATGCCGTCGCCAGCCTGCGATCCCGGCAGACGGTCGGCAATGCCGAGGTGCTCGATTTCCATCTCGACCATCGGGCCCTGCGTTACCTGGTCGAAAAGGGCTCGGTGGCCATCGACGGTATCAGCCTGACGGTCAACCGGGTGACGGCGGACGGTTTTTCCGTCGCCATCATTCCCCATACCCTGGAAAAAACGACCCTGTTTGCCATCAGGCCGGGACAGAAGGTTAATATAGAGACGGATATTCTTGGCAAGTATGTCGAACGCCTGTTGCAGGGCCGGTCGGACGGCGGCGCCGGTCTGACTCTCGAACAGCTGGCCCGCAACGGATTTCTCTGACCGGAATCAGTGGGTTTGTGCCGGATGAAGATCGTAAGTTTCCTGGTTCAGGTCTGAAAGAGGATGTCATGCCGCTAGCGAAGATTGAAGCCGTCCTGGAAGATATCCGCCAGGGCAAGATGGTGATTCTGGTCGACGACGAAGACCGGGAGAACGAAGGCGACCTGACCATGGCCGCCGAGAAGGTGACGCCCGAGGCGATCAACTTCATGGCCAAGTACGGCCGGGGCCTGATCTGCCTGTCGCTGACCGAGGAACGGGCCGACTATCTCGACCTGCCCCTGATGGTGCAGGCCAACACCTCGTCTTTCGGGACCGCCTTCACCGTGTCGATCGAGGCCCGGCGCGGTGTGACGACCGGCATTTCCGCCGCCGATCGCGCCCGTACCATTCAGGTGGCCATTGCCGACGAAACGACGCCTGCCGACCTGGCCCGGCCGGGACACGTTTTCCCGCTGCGGGCGAAGCGTGGTGGCGTTCTGGTGCGGGCCGGACAGACCGAGGGATCGGTCGACCTGGCGCGGCTGGCGGGGCTCAAGCCGGCCGGCGTCATCTGCGAGATCATGAACGAGGATGGCACCATGGCCCGGATGCCGGAACTGCGGCGGTTCGCCGAGGAGCACGATCTGAAGATCGTCACCATCGCCGATCTCGTTGCCTACCGCATGCGCAAGGAGCTGCTGGTGCGGCGGGCGGCGGAAACGGTGCTGCCGACCCCCTATGGTGGCGAGTTCCGTGCCATCGCCTATGAGAACGACGTCGACCAGCTGAACCACCTGGCCCTGGTCAAGGGGGAGATCGACGGTGACAAGCCGGTTCTGGTGCGGGTCCATTCCGAATGCCTCACCGGCGACGTCTTCGGTTCCCAGCGCTGCGACTGCGGTGACCAGCTGCACGCGGCGATGCGGATGATTGCCGAAGAGGAGGCCGGAGTCATCCTCTACATGCGCCAGGAAGGGCGGGGGATCGGCCTGATCAACAAACTGCGGGCCTACGCCCTGCAGGACCAGGGCTGCGACACGGTCGAGGCCAACGAGCTGCTCGGTTTCAAGGCCGATCTGCGGGATTACGGCATCGGCGCCCAGATTCTCTCGGAGCTGGGCGTCCGCAAGATCCGGCTGATGACCAACAATCCGCGCAAGATCGTCGGGCTCGAGGGGTATGGTCTGGAAATCGTCGAGCGGGTGCCCATCCAGGTCGAACCGACCGGGGAGAACCTGAAATACCTGAAGACGAAACGGGAAAAACTGGGGCATCTGCTGGAAAACATCTGATTCGGCTGTTCATGACAGGTAGCCAAGGAGAAAATCGCATGGTCAAGGTTGTCGAGGGAAAGCTGGAAGCCGGGGGAATCAGGGTCGCCCTGGTGGTCAGCCGCTTCAACAGTTTCATTTCCGACCGTCTGCTCGAAGGCGCGCTCGATGCCCTGCTGCGGCACGGTGCCGAAGAGAAGGATCTGACGATTGTCAAGGTTCCCGGGGCCTTCGAGATTCCTCTCGTGGCCCGGAAACTGGCGGTGTCCTCCCGTTATGACGCCATCGTCTGTCTCGGCGCGGTGATTCGCGGCTCGACACCGCATTTCGACTATGTCAGTGCCGAGGTGTCGAAAGGGATCGCCGCCGTCGGTCTCGAAACCGGCGTACCCGTCATCTTCGGGGTTTTGACCACCGACACCATCGAGCAGGCGGTCGAGCGGGCCGGCAGCAAGGCGGGCAACAAGGGGGCCGAAGCGGCGATCAGTGCCATCGAAATGGTCAATCTCTGCAAGGCTTTCTGAACGATGACCAAGGGAGTGCGTCGCCGGGGCAGGGAACTGGCGCTGAAAATCATCTATGGCTTCGATGGTGACCGGCGGGAAATCGGCGGCATCCTTGCCGATTTCTGGCGGAACTTCCGGTTTCGCGACGACGTCCTGGGAGAAGCGACCGACGATGCCGAGCCGGTTCCCGACGAGGTTCGTCTGTTTGCAGACGAGCTGGCCAGAGGGGTGCACCGGACTCTCGAACAGATCGATGCCTGCCTGGCCGCCTGCTCCCGCAACTGGAGTCTCGAGCGCATGGCGAAGGTCGATTTGGCGCTGCTGCGTCTGGGGACCTATGAGCTTCTCTTCTGTCCCGAGGTGCCGACCAGCGTCGTCATCAACGAGGCGATCGAAATCGGCAAACGGTTCGGCACCGCCGAAACTCCGGGCTTCGTCAATGGTATCCTCGACCGTGTCGCGCGCGAACGCCTCGTGAAGCCGGCAGGATGAGCAGACTGCGGGAGGTCGTCTCGCCGCCCGACCGGATAGAGGCCGATCTGGCGGTGGTTTTTTTCGAACCTGCCGCCGTCGCTCCCGACGGGCCCGCCGGCCTGTTCGACTGCCGGCTGGGCGGCGCTCTGACCGAACATCTGGCCAGTGCCGCGGCCGGTCGGCCCGCCGGACAGCAGCTTCTGGTCCGGGCCACGGGACGGATCGCCAGTTCCTGGGTCCTGTTCTTTCCATTGGCGAAGGCTGACCGTGAGCAGCCGCGTCGCGGACTGGCCGCTGTCGATACGGCGCGCGAGGCCGGTTTCTCCTGTCTGCTCATCGCGCCGCCGGTCGAGTGGCGACTCTGTCGGGAATCCTGGCTGGCGGCACTGCAGGAGGTCGTCGACCAGCCGGTGAACGAAGGGCTGGAATGTCTGGTCACCTTCGATCGCAGCTACCTGCACGACCATGCTGCCGCGGTGTTCAATTTCGAGAAAGGGACGTACGCATCATGAAGGAAATCAAGGTTGGATTGCTCGGTTTCGGCACCATCGGAACCGGAGTGGTCAAGCTGTTGCAAAACAACGGTGAGCTGCTGGCGGAAAGGCTTGGCTGCCGGCTGCGCCTGATCCGCATTGCGGACCTCGACATCACCAGCGACCGGGGGGTGCACGTCGAGGACGGTGTTCTCACCAGTGATGCCGCGAGCATCCTCGACGATCCGGACATCGATATCGTCATCGAACTGATCGGCGGCTACGAACCGGCCCGCAGCTTCGTCATGCGTGCCATCGAGAACGGCAAGCAGGTGGTGACCGCCAACAAGGCCCTGCTGGCCCTGCACGGCAGGGAAATTTTCTCCGCCGCCGCCGAAAGGGGGGTGGAGGTTCTCTTCGAGGCCGCCGTCGGTGGCGGCATCCCCATCATCACCTCGCTGAAGGAAAACCTCTGTGGCAATGATTTCCGCTCGGTGTTCGGTATCCTCAACGGCACCTGCAACTACATTCTCTCCAGGATGACCCACGAGGGCGAGGAGTTTGCCACCGTTCTCGCCGAGGCCCAGCGGGCCGGATATGCCGAAGCCGATCCGACCTTCGACATCGAGGGTATCGATACCGCCCACAAGCTGGCCCTGCTGGCCGGTCTCTGCTTCGGAACCCATGTCGATTTCGACGCCATACATACGGAAGGCATCAGCAGTCTCACCAGTCAGGATATCCGTTTTGCCGACCAGTTCGGTTACCGGATCAAGCTGCTGGCGATCGGCAAACGGCATGATGATGGAACCATCGAGGCCCGGGTGCATCCGACCATGATCCCGAAGCACTATCCGCTGGCGGATGTCGATGGCGCCTACAACGCGGTGCGGGTGGTCGGTGATTTCGTCGGGCCGGTGATGCAGTACGGCCTGGGGGCCGGCATGGACGCGACCGCCAGCGCCGTGGTCGGCGACCTGATGGCACTGGCCCGCAATCTGGTACACGGCCGGGGGGCGCGGACCCACGGGCTGGGTTGCCATCCAGGTCGCCTGCGTGAACTGCGAATCCGGCCGATGGCCGATGTGGTCACCCAGTACTACCTGCGCTTCAGCACTGTTGATCGTCCCGGCGTGCTGGCCGCCATTTCCGGCATTCTCGGCCAGCACCGGATCAGCATCGCCTCCATGGTCCAGCCCGAGCGGCACGAAGCCGAGGCGGTGCCGATCGTCATCATGACCCACGAAGCCTGTGAGCGGGATGTGCAGGCAGCGCTGCAGCAGATCGACCAGCTCGATATCATACGGGAGACGTCGCATCTGATCCGCATCGAAAGCCAGCTCTGACATCGGGTGGCGATGCGTTACCGTCTCTGCGGGCCGTGGATCGTTCCACGGCCCGCAGTTTTTTAAAACGCCTTTTTATTTTGTTCTTGCCTCAGGGGCTGCGGGCGGCTAAAATCGGCGCAGCTTTCGCCCCACATCAATTCAGGAGGAGTTATGAGAATCGTCAGGAGAATCGTTGGTGTATTGCTTGTTCTTGTCTGTTCGGCCGGTGTGGCCTACGGGGCCGGGTTCGCCATCATCGAACAGAGCGTCTCGGGTCTGGGCAGTGCCTTTTCCGGTGTGTCCGCCGTCGCCGAAGATGCGACGACGGTCTATTTCAATCCCGCCGGCATGACGCGCATCAAGGGACAGCAGGTCGTTGTGGGGATGCACTTCATCTATCCGCAGTCCGATTTCAGCGGCACCGCGCAGACCAGTGCCGCACTTGGCTCGCTTGCCATCACCGGTTCCGGCAAGGACGGTGGTGAAGCGGCCTTCGTCCCCAACCTCTACTATGTCTACAACCCGGAGAATACTCCCTGGGCCTTCGGTCTGGGCATCAACGCGCCCTTCGGCCTGGTGACCGAGTGGGACCGCAACTGGGTCGGCCGCTACCACGCCGTCAAGTCGGACGTGCAGACCATCAACATCAACCCGGCCGTGGCCTACAAGCTGAACGACCACTTCAGCTTCGCCGTCGGCTTCAACGCCCAGCGCATCGATGCCGAACTCAGCTCGGCGGTTGATTTCGGTTCCATTCTCGCCGCCAAGTCGGTTCCTGGTGCCGTACCGACGCAGCAGGACGGTTTTTCCGTGCTGGAAGCCGACGACTGGGCCTACGGTTTCAATGTCGGCATGCTGCTCGAGGTGGACGAGAACACCCGCTTCGGCGTCCACTACCGCTCGCAGCTCAATTACAAGGCCAAGGGAACGGCCGAGTTCTCCTATGACAATGTTCCGGGGGCATTCGTTCCCCTGCTGCAGGGTGCCGGTTTCGCCAATACCAATGCCTCGGCCGACATCAACCTGCCCGCCAGCCTGTCGATGAGCGCCTTCCATCGTTACAGCCCGCAGTTCGCCGTCATGGCCGACGCCACCCTGACCGCCTGGAGCTCCTTTGACGAGTTGCGGGTCAAGTTCGCCAACGGCCTGCCTGACAGCGTCACCACCGAGAACTGGGATGACAGCTGGCGGCTGTCGCTCGGCGGCATCTACAGCCCGAACGAAAAACTCGACCTGCGCTTCGGCGTCGCCTTCGACCAGTCCCCCATCCCCAGCGCCGAGTACCGTACGCCGCGTATCCCGGGTGAGGACCGCTACTGGGTCGCCGTCGGTGCCGGCTACCGGTTCAGTGACGCCCTCAGTCTCGATTTCGGTTATGCGCATCTTTTCGTCAAGGATGCCAAGATCGACAAGCGTGCGGGAGTCGATCCTACCGGCGAGAATTTCTTCCGTGGCGACCTGGTCGGCGAGTTCGAAAACTCCGTCGATATCGCCAGTTTGCAGCTCAACTGGAATTTCTGATTCCCAGCGGGATTCAATGACGAAAAAAAGCCCGGCCGCTTCGGCCGGGCTTTTTTTGCCTGGGAAGGAGAGGTTTCTCAGTTGCCGGCCGAGATTTCCGGTTCGACGACGTAGCGTTTGATCTTGCGGGTGGTGGTTTTGGGAAACTCGTCGTCGCGCAGGGTGAACTTCTTGATCCGCTTGTAGTCGGCCAGCCGCTTGCCGCAGCTCAGAACCTCACGCCGGATCAGCTCCTCGACATCGGCGCGGCTCAGGGGGGTCTTCTTCTTTTCCCGCTGGTAGTTGTCGAGCTGCTCCTGGTCCGGGTAGATGACGGCGTAGACCTCCTCGGCGGTGGGGCTGACCTTGTGGCCGTAGACCATGACCTCGGCGATATAGGGGCTCTTGAGCAGTTCGTTCTCCACTTCTTCCGGATAGACGTTCTTGCCGTTGGGAGTGACGATGAGGTTCTTCACCCGGCCGCAGATGGAGAGATAGCCGTCTTCGTCCATACGTCCCAGGTCACCGGTCCGGTACCAGCCGTCCCGCAGGACTTCGGCCGTTTCCTCGGGGCGCTTGTAGTACCCCTGCATGACATTGGGGCCCCGGACGACGATTTCACCGATGCCTTCCTCGTTCGGGTTGTCGATGCGGACCTGAACGCCCTCGAGCAGGGGGCCGACGGTGCCCGCCTTCTGCCGGCCGGGAGCCTCGGCCGAGATGACCGGCGAGGTCTCGGTGATGCCGTAGCCCTGGAAGAGCCGCAGGCCCAGTTCGTGGTAGCCGCGGGCGATTTCGGGATCGAGGGCGGCACCGCCACTGACGAACTTGGTGTTTTCGCCGACCGACTGCCGGATCTTCCGGGTGACGATGCCCCGGGTCAGGGGGTTGGCGTAGAGCACCCGGGCCATCGGCTGGCTGTTGATCCGTTTGCGGATCCGGTCCAGTACCAGCCGGTAGACCGCCGGCACGCCGAGCAGAAAGGAGGGTTTCACTTCCGCCAGGTTTTCCCCCAGCCTTTTCAGCGATTCGGCGAAGGAAACAGTGCCTCCCAGCGACAGGGGCAGCAGAATGCCGCAAACCTGTTCGAAGACGTGGTTGATCGGCAGAAAGGAGAGGGTGGTCATGCTGCTGTCGAGCTCGAAATGTTTCACTGCCGCCTGGATGTTGGAGACGATGTTGGCGTGGCTGAGCATCGCCCCCTTGGAGCGGCCGGTGGTGCCGGAGGTGTAGAGAATGACGGCGGTGTCCTCGGGACGACGGTCGGACGGCACGAGATCGGCGGCCGGCTCGAGCTGGGAAAAAAAGACCAGGCGTCCCGATTTGGCCAGTTTGTTCAGGTTGACCCGCTCGGGGGCGAACAGGTCGAGAACCTTCAGGTTTTTCCGGTCGCTTCCGGAGGTGTCAGCCGCGGCATTGACGACTTCGCGCGCGAGCGCCTCGATGCGCCGGACCTTGTCGTCCGGAATCCCGTGGCTGGCGACCAGGTCTTTCCAGGCTTCGATCAGGGCATCGATTTCTTCGCCCCGGCTCAACTCGATGTCGTCATGATCGAGCAGGACCAGGCGTTCGAGCTTCGGCAGGTCGTCGAGCAGTTCGAGAATGGTATCGAGGTAGGCCTGTTCGGTGAAGAGGACCTTGGCCTCGCAGTCGGACAGGACATGCCGCAGCTCGGTGGCTTTCAGCTCTTTGTCGATGGGGACCGCGACGCCGCCGCGCCGCATGATGCCGAGATAGGCGGCCACCCAGCGCGGCGAGCCGGCGGCGATGATGGCGGCATGTTCCCCGGGGCGAAACCGTTTCGGTGGCAGGGCGGCGGCGGCACGGGCCGACTTGGTCCAAAGTTCACCGTACGTGATGTCGTTCCAGCGGCCAGCGCGTTTCTCGCGCAGGGCGGTACGGTTTTCATTGCGCTCGCAGCTCTGCCCGATCAGCTGGTCGATAGTCTGCACTGTGGCCTCCACGTTCTTTGACAGAGTAGGTCGATGCCGGCCGGTGCCGTTCCGTTCGCAGGAGGACGGGGCCTGTCGTGGCGGGGGTTTCCGTGCCCAACCCTGCTCTGTTCATTCCATTTGCGCCGGACCGGGTCTGTCGAAAACTACCCGAATCCAGGGCTGCCGGCAAGAAAAAATCAGTTCTGGCGCGGCCTTGCACCGCCGGGAAAAAATGCCGGGGAAAATGCTTGACATCCCGTCCGGCTTTTTGTTAAAAGTTTCCGGCGTTGACACGAGGCATGTAGGCACGTAGCTCAGTGGGAGAGCACTACCTTGACACGGTAGGGGTCGGCGGTTCAATCCCGCCCGTGCCTACCACATGCTAACAGCACTGAACGGCGGAACCGAGGCATCATTCGATGCCTCTTTTCGTTTCTGCCAGGGGAGTTGAAGATGAGCCTGATTCGCGTCAGCCTGCCGGATGGCAGTGTCAAGGAGGTCGAGAAGGGGAGCACTCCACTGGATGTCGCCCGGACCATCGGGGAAAGGCTGGCGCGTCAGTCGGTCGCCGCCCGGGTCGATGGCGCCCTGGTCGATCTGACCCGGCCGCTCGAAAGCGACTGCTCCCTTGAACTGGTAACCCTCAAAAGCCCCGACGGACTGGAAATCTACCGTCACTCCGCGGCGCATCTGATGGCCCATGCCGTCAAGAGCCTGTTCGGGCGTGATGTGCAGGTGACCATCGGTCCAGCCATCGAAAACGGTTTCTACTACGATTTCTACAGCGAGAACCACACCTTCACCCCCGAGGAATTCGACCGGATCGAGGCCCGCATGGCCGAGCTGGCCAAGGCCGACTATCCCATCGAGCGGCAGGAGATCAGCCGACAGGAGGCGATCCGGCTCTTCAGCGAGATGGGCGAGGACTACAAGGTCGAGCTGATCCGCGACCTCGACGAGCCGGTGGTGTCCATTTACCGGCAGGGCGACTTCGTCGATCTCTGCCGGGGGCCGCATCTTCCCTCGACCGGTTTTCTCAAGGCGTTCAAACTGACCAGCGTGGCCGGTGCCTACTGGCGGGGCGACGAGAAGAACGCCATGCTGCAGCGCATCTATGCCACGGCCTTTCCCGACAAGAAGGAACTCAAGAAATACCTGCACCGGCTCGAGGAGGCGCGCAAGCGCGACCACCGCAAGCTTGGCCGGGAGCTCGATCTCTTCTCTTTCAGCGAGGAGGCCGGGGCCGGGCTGGTCATCTGGCATCCGAAAGGGGCGCTGCTGCGGACCCTGATCGAGGATTTCGAGCGGCGCGAGCATCTGAAGCGCGGCTATGACATCGTCATGGGGCCGCAGATTCTGCGGACCGAGCTGTGGAAGACCTCGGGCCACTACGAGAACTACCGGGAAAACATGTACTTCACAGAGGTCGACGAGCAGAGTTACGGCATCAAGCCGATGAACTGCCTGGCCCACATGCTGATCTACAAGTCGCGGATGCGCTCCTACCGTGATCTGCCTCTGCGCTATTTCGAGCTCGGCACCGTGCACCGGCACGAAAAGTCCGGGGTGCTGCACGGCCTGTTGCGGGTGCGCGGCTTCACCCAGGACGATGCGCACATCCTCTGCACGCCGGAGCAGCTCGACGGCGAGATCAAGGGTGTGCTCGATTTCGTCCGCGACGTCATGGGCATCTTCGGTTTCGCGTACGAGATGGAGATCTCGACCCGGCCGGAGAAGTCGATCGGCTCGGACGAAGACTGGGAACGGGCCACCCGGGCACTGATGAACGCCCTGGACGACTCGGGGCTGCCCTACGAGGTGAACGAGGGCGACGGCGCCTTCTATGGTCCGAAGATCGACATCAAGCTCAAGGATGCTCTCGACCGGCGCTGGCAGTGCGCGACCATCCAGTGTGATTTCACCCTGCCGGAGCGCTTCGATCTGACCTATGTCGGCCCGGACGGCGAGAAACACCGGCCGGTCATGGTGCACCGGGTGATCCTCGGGGCCATCGAACGTTTCATCGGTGTGCTGATCGAACATTACGCCGGGAATTTCCCGCTCTGGATCTCTCCGGTCCAGGCCGTGGTGCTCAACGTCACCGACAATCAGGCCGCCTATGCGGAAAAAGTCCACGAAACCCTGTTAAACGCCGGAATCAGGGTAAAAAAGGACTTGCGAAATGAAAAGCTGGGCTTTAAAATCCGTGAGGCTCAGGTCGAGAAGATTCCCTACATGCTGGTCATCGGCGATCGGGAGGTGGCCGACGGCACGGTGGCTCCCCGTTACCGGGATGGCAGGAATCTCGAGCCAATGACGCCGGAAGCATTCGCGGCGTTCGTCCAGGACGAATGCCGGCAATATCATTGATCAGGAGGTGCTGCTATCGCCAGGTTCAGAGACAACAGGACGCAGGGAGACACGACCCGCGTCAACGGCCAGATCAGGGCCCGGGAAGTCCGGGTCATCACCGAGGACGGAGAACAGTTGGGGATCATGGATGTCGCCTCCGCCCTGGAGGCCGCCGCCGAGCGCGGTCTGGATCTGGTCGAGGTAGCACCGAATTCAAATCCGCCTGTCTGCCGGATCATGGATTACGGCAAGTACAAGTACCAGGCGAGCAAGAAGGCCGCCGAGGCCAAGAAGAAGGCGGCCCGGGTCGATATCAAGGAAGTCAAGCTGCGGCCCAAGACCGAGGAGCACGACTACAACGTCAAGGTGCGCAACGCCCGCCGCTTTCTCGAGGCCGGCAACAAGGTCAAGGTGACCATCATGTTCCGCGGCCGTGAGGTGACCCATCCGGAGTTCGGTCGCCGGCTGCTGGAACGGGTTGCCGAGGACGTCAAGGATCTCGGCCAGGTCGAGATGATGCCCCGGATGGCCGGGCGGTTCATGACCATGGTCGTCGCACCGCTGAAAAAATAATGTCCGCCTGGTGGCGGACCAAGGAGAATGTTATGCCGAAGATCAAGACCAACAGGGGCGCCGCCAAGCGCTTCCGCAAGACCGGAACCGGCAAGATCCGCCGAAACAAGGCGTATCACAGCCACATCCTGACCAAGAAGACCACCAAGAGGAAGCGCGAGATGCGTCAGGCGGCCATCGTGTCGCCGGCCGACGCCAAGAATATCGCCCGGCTCATTCCCTACCTGTGAGCCGGACGCCAGGGCAGTGAACTGAGGGGAAAGGTCTCCTCCTTCAGATCCTGTCCGGATCGTGGCCGGAGCCACGATCACTTTTTTTAAAGGAGTGCAGAAAGATGCCGAGAGTCAAAAGAGGATTCAAAGCGAGACGCAGACGGAACCGTATCCTGAAGCTGGCCAAGGGTTACCGTGGAGCGCGTGGCAAGTTGTTCCGCAGCGCCACCGAGGCGGTCGACCGGGCCCTCAACTATGCCTACCGTGACCGCAAGGTGCGCAAGCGCGATTTCCGCGCCCTGTGGATCGCCCGCATCAATGCGGCGGCACGGGAGAACGGCCTGACCTACAGCCGCCTGGTACACGGGCTGAAAAAGGCCGACATCCGGCTCGACCGGAAAATCCTGGCCGAGCTGGCGGTCACCGATCCCGCCGGTTTCAGCTCGGTTGTGGAGCAGGCTCGAGCGCAGCTTCAATAGACGAGGAAAAAAGAGATGAGGCTGGGCCTCATCTCTTTTTTTATACCTGAACCCGTGAGCTTGTCACCGGCGAATAGCGCAAGCCATTGACCTGTCTGCGCTTGACAAA
>CAYTVY010000029.1:0-23400 GCA_964441925.1 uncultured Geothermobacter sp. | reverse complement strand
ACGGGCACAAAATCATCCCGGTCAAATGACCCCGTCAGGTCGGAAAATGCTCTAGAACTTGGCGCCGAAGCAAAAAAGGCTTGCACGGGCAAAGGGAATGTTTTAGAAGCCTTGTTGCGAATGCGTCGCAATTGCATGCAAAGCCCTCGCGGCCTCCTTTCCTGACAATGAGATGTGTGATGAACCATCGGCCCGGTCCTAATCCAAAGATGCAAATGCGACGCAATCGCATCACTACCAGGGCCCCGCTTTGGCCTGCCGGAGGAGGCACACAAGCACCCACAGTGCCGGGCTCAGGAGTAAGTCGAAAGCCGGCTTCAGGGAGAAGCATGCAAGGACGCACCAAGCCTCCCGCGGTTCGCAACCGACCTTGTGGTCAACCGCATCCACGCCGTCTGATTTCAAGGAGTCGTTTTGATGTTTTCCCGTAATACTTCCCGCCCCATGACACCCCGGAAGGTGATCCGACAGGCCCTGATCGCTGGCCTGGCGCCGTTCGCATGGCTTGATCTCGCGGCCGCCGAGAGCACCTTGCCGGCAACCGCGCCGGCGCCGGCCGGCGAAGACGGCGCAGCGCTTCTGGCGGCGATGGATCCGCGCCCGATGGAGCGCATCACGGTGATCGGAAATGCCGAAAAGGCCGGGCTTATCCCGGGTGCCGTTCAACGGCTCGAGGCAGAAGACCTGGAGCGCCAGAATTACCAGGACATCAACCGCATTCTGCGGCTGGTGCCGGGCGTCAACATTCAGGAGGAGGACGGCTTCGGGCTGCGCCCAAATATCGGCATGCGCGGCACCGGCCTCGACCGTTCGGCCAAGATCACCCTGATGGAAGACGGGGTGCTGCTGGCGCCAGCGCCCTATGCCGCGCCGGCCGCCTATTTCTTTCCCCAGGCCGGCCGCTTCGAGGCCATCGAGGTGTCCAAGGGCCCGAGCGCCATCAAATACGGCCCCAATACCGCCGGCGGCGCGGTCAACCTGTTGAGCACCGGCATCCCCGACGACTTTTCGGGGCGCATCGAGGGCCGGCTGGGAGAGAACGACCTGTTCCAGCTCCACGCCTTTGTCGGCGGATCGACCGAACGGTTCGGTCTGCTGGTCGAGACCTTCCAGAACCAGAGCGACGGCTTCAAGACGCTTGATTCCGGCGGCACCACCGGCTTCGACATCGAGGAATATGTCGCCAAGCTGCGCTTCAATACGGCGGATGGCGCCGCCCGCTATCAGGAAATCGAGTTCAAGTTCGGCTATAGCGATCAGGTGTCCAACGAGACCTATCTGGGCCTCACCGACGCCGATTTCGCCGCCGCCCCGTTTCGCCGCTACGCCGCCTCGCAGCAGGACGTCTTTACCGGCCGCCACAAGCAATATCAGGCCCGCCATTTTGTCGAGCTGAGCCGGCGCGTCGACCTGACCACGGTGGCCTATTTCAACCGCTTTTCCCGCAACTGGTTCAAGCTCAACAGCGTCGTCGACCCGCTCGCCGGCAAGACATCGATCTCCAACGTGCTCGAAAACCCGCAGGCCTACGCCGGCGGGCTGGCCATTCTCAAGGGCGAGGTCACCAGTGCCGATGATGCGCTGATCGTCCGCAACAACAACCGCAGCTATGACAGCTATGGAGTCCAGAGCGTGCTCGGCGTCCAGTTCTCGACCGGCGGCGCCGATCATCAGCTCGAGATCGGCCTGCGCTACCACCGCGACAGGATGGACCGTTTCCAGTGGGACGACCGGTTCCGCATGGATAATGGCACAATGGTGCTCACCACCCCCGGCGTTCCCGGCACCGAAAGCAATCGCATCGACAAGGCCGAGGCCCTGGCCGTCTTCGCCCAGGACGAAATCGAGTGGGGTCGCTGGATCGTCGTGCCCGGCCTGCGCGTCGAGATCATCGACCTGATGCGCACCGACTATGGCAGGAACGACCCGGCGCGGAGCGGCGCCGAGGTCAAGGTGAAGGACAACAAGGTCAGCGTCCTTATCCCCGGATTCGGTGTTACCTATCTGGCCAGCGAGCGGCTGTCGCTGATCGCCGGCGTGCACCGCGGCTTTACCGCCCCGGCGCCTGGCAAATCGGCCGACGAGGAATCCAGCGTCAATTACGAGTTCGGTGCCCGTTACCATGCCGGCGGCCTGATTTTCGAATCGATCGGCTTTTTCAACGACTATTCCAACCTGGTCGGCACCTGCACCGCGTCGACCGGCGGCGACTGCGTGATCGGTGATCAGTTCGATGGCGGCAAGGTGCGGGTGCTGGGTGCCGAAGTTCAGGCCAGCATCGACCTCGCCTGGGCGGCGAATGGCCGCAGCGGCCTGTTCGGAGCCGGCATCGCGGTGCCGTTGCGGCTCAGCTACACGTTCACCGACGCCACCTTCCGGACCAGCTTCAAAAGCTCGTTCAAGCCCTGGGGCAATGTCAGTGCCGGCGACCGCATTCCTTACGTTCCGCGCCACCAGATAACCGCGTCACTGGGGATCGAGGCGCCGAAATGGTCGGCCGAGATGACGCTCAATTACGTCGCGGCGGTCCGCAATCGCGCCGGTCAGGGCCCGATCCCGGCGGCCCAGCGGGTCGATGCGCGCACGGTGCTGGACCTGTCCGGACATTACCGCGTCACCGAGGCCGTCAGCCTGTTCGCCAGCGTTCAGAACCTGACCGACGCCATCTACAGCGTTGCCCGCCGGCCGGCCGGATTGCGCCCGGGAAAACCCCGCACCTTTGTCGCCGGACTGGCGGTCGACTTCTGAAGCCCGGCCGCGGCGGGATCGGCAAACACCGGGCAAGGTGATCAGCAGCCTGCTGGCGCCGGAAAATCCATCGCTGGACCGGGACTGACCTTGTCGATAAGGTGCGCCACGTCTTCGTCGTTCTCACACGCGCCGGTCCGGCACCGGCCGCCGTTCAGCGGGGCATCCCGGGTGATATAAAGGGCCTGTCATGGCTGACCAGACACCTGTCGCAAAGGGCAAACGCTGCCCGATCTGCAAGCGCCCGACCGCGCCGCGCTGGCGCCCGTTTTGCTCGAAACGCTGTGCCGATCTCGACCTCGGACGCTGGCTCGACGGCCATTATGTCATCCCCTCGGACGAGCCGGTCAGCAGCGAACCCGAGAACGACGAGTGATGGTCGTAGAAATCAGTCGGTGTCGGCGCGCGGCAGGTACAGCGAAACCTGGGTGCCCTCGCCGGGCGTGCTGTCAATTCGCACGAAACCGCCCGACTGCTTGACGAATCCATAGACCATGGATAACCCCAGCCCGGTGCCCTCGCCCACCTTCTTGGTGGTGAAAAACGGCTCGAACACCTGCTCGATGACCTCCGGCGGCATACCGACGCCGGTGTCGATGACCGACAGCTTGACATAGTCGCCGGGTTCGACGGACTGGTTTCGCGCCGTGGCATCACCATTGGTTCGAAACGCCGCGGTCCGGAAGGTCAGTGTTCCACCATCCGGCATCGCGTCGCGGGCGTTGAGTGCCAGATTCAGAATGGCATTTTCAAGCTGGCTGGGATCGACGATGATCGGCCACAGGTCGGGCTGGAGATCGACCCGGATCTTGATCCGCTTGTGCAGCGTGTCTGCCAGCATGTCGATCATGTCCAGCACCAGACGGTTGATTTCGGTCTTTTCCGGTTGCAGCACCTGTTTGCGCGAAAAGGCGAGCAGCCGCTGAATGAGCATGGCGCCCCGCTCGGTCGCGGCCTGGGCGCGTTGAGCATGATCGGCCAGGCGCTCGTCGCCGGCCACCGCCTCGGCCAGAAGCTCGAGATTGCCCTGGACGATGGTCAGAATATTGTTGAAATCATGGGCCAGGCCGCCGGTGAGTTGTCCCACCGCTTCCATTTTCTGGGCCTGGCGCAGCATCATCTCGGCCGCCTTGCGCTCGCTGATGTCGCGGATGACGCCGATGGTGCCGGTGCGCTCTCCGTGGTCATCGACCAGCGGCATCAATGTCAGTTCGCCGGCGAAGACCGATCCGTCGCGCCGCCGCAGGTCCAGCTCGCCCCGCCATCTTCCCTTTTCGGCCACCTCTCGCAAGATCCCCACGACATCCGCCTGCCAGCCTTCGGGGTCGGCGGCGAACTGCCAGGGCCGCATGCTCAGCATCGTCGCCTTGTCGTACCCGAACATGGTGCAGGCCGTGGCATTGCAGTCGATGATGTGGCGGTCGAGACTGGCGACAAGAACAGCGTCGCTGATCTGCTCCAGGACCGCCGCCTGACGGCGCAGAAGTTCCTGCGTGCGCCGCTCCTCGGTCACGTCGCGCAGGGCGCCGGCCATGCCGGCAAACTTCCCGGCATCATCGTAGAAGGCCGTGAGCACCCGGGCGCAGACGAATTCCGTGCCGTCCTTGCGGCGCATGAGAACTTCATCCTGCCAGTGCCCGATCTTGCGAATTGATTTGCGCCGCCGATTTTTTTCCTGGCGCCAGGCCTCCGGATCGGCCATCAGCAACGCCGGCGAGCGGCCGATAAGCTCCTCTTTGGCATATCCGCAAAGCCGCTCGAGCGCCGGATTGCAGTCGATGATGCGGGTGTTGCTGTCGGTGACCAGAACCCCTTCGGCGAGATGATCGAGCGCCGCTGCGTGCTGGCGCAATATGCGCTCGGTCTTCTTGCTCTCGGTGATGTCACGGATCACGCCGATGAACAGGCGCCGGCCGCCATGAAGCAGTTCCGTGACCCCCAGTTCCATAGGAAACCGGGACCCGTCGCGCCGCCGCCCGACAAGCTCGCGGCCGCCGACGCCAATGATTCTGGCCTCTCCGGTCTCAAGATACCGGCGCATGTATTCGGCGTGACGACGCCCTTCGTCCTCGGGCATCAGCAGGGCGATGTTTTCGCCCGCCATTTCACGTGCGGCGTAACCGAAAATCTGCTCGGCGGCGGCGTTGACCCACTGGATGGTGCCCGACTCGTCGATCGTGATGATGGCATTGATGGCGCTGTCCAGGGTCGCCCGCAGCAGGGCCTCGCTGTCACGCAGCGCCGCTTCAGCGCGCCGGCGCTTGGTCACATCGATGACCAGGCCGATAATCGACTGCGGCGCCCCGGACTCATCGCGCAGCAGCGACAGGCGCAAGGCGCCCATGAACTCGTCGCCGTTCTTGCGCACGAAGGGTTGCTCGACCTCGACCGTGCGCTGGATGGACAGTCCCCGCACGATATCATCGACCGAGGAAAACGGCTGAAAATGGCCGTGCAGCATGTTCACGTGAACGCCGATGGCTTCGTCCGCGGTATAACCCCACAGACGCCGGGCGCCATCGTTCCAGCTCATGATGGTGCCATCGAGGGCGACGCCGATCACCGCCTCCTGCAACTGACTGAAGATCTCGGACTGGCGGCGCATCTCGGCTTCGGCTTCCTTGCGGCCGGTGATATCGATCACCGTGACTTGCCGGGCCGGCCCCCCTTCCCATTCGATGTCGCGGCCGACGACCTGAAGCCAGAGCCTGGAGCCGTCCTTGCGCACGCCCTTCATTTCGAAGGGATCGGCCCGGGACTGCTTTCGAATTTTGTTGATCAGCGGCAGGTCGTCGGGATCGACAATGCGGGCCCCGTCCATGCCCAGCATTTCCTCGACCGTATAACCATGCAGATCGGCAAATGCCTGATTGACGTAGACGATGGTTCCACGACGGTGGATCATCACCCCTTGCAGGGAATGTTCGATCAGATTGCGGAACTTGGTTCTGGCTTCGGCCAGTTCAACATCAAGCCGTCGGCGCACGCCGGTCTCCACGCAGAGGGCGATCAAACCGCCATCGCGCCGGCGATGGAACTTGAGGGCCAGCGAAAGATCATTGCGGCTCAATTTTACGGTCGTCGACCGGCGCAAGGCCTTGAGAGATCGGTACCGGCGTCGAACCAGGGTCTCCGTACGGCCGCTGCCGAAGTCGCCGCGCTCGGCCTGGAAGCGCAAGATGTCGACCAGCGGCGTACCGGCAATCGCCAGCCGCGGCGGCAGATCGAGACAGCCGAGAAAGGCGGCATTGCACACCTCGATGTTCAACGTCGGGTCGAACAGAGCCACGCCCTGGTCCAGGACGTCGAGGATCTCCGGCAACTCCTGTCTCAGCCCCGTGACCAACTCGGACAATGTGTCCATATCAGCCCATTCCCCGTGTGCTCAGGCCCATTGATCGGCGTCGGCAATAGGCAAGATACTCCAGTACATGGCGTTTGACGGCTGGCAACCGACGCCCGTCTCACGTCGGCTTGTCGGACCGCGGGACCAGTTCTTCCGACTTCGGGTCCGCTGCCGTCCTCGCCATCAGTTGCACGCCCCGGTCAAGCAGGCGCAAGCGTACAGCCATAAGCGTCATTTCCTCGCGCGATGGTAGATGATCGGGATTAATATGTCTTAAATCATTCAGCACATTGCGGTACTCGCGGGCAATTCTGTCGACCCAGTCGAAGCCAGGTCGGCCATACAAACGGTCGAGAATGGCGAGAGCCGACTTGACCTCGCCGATGGCCACGTCCCTTTGCGCCGTCAGTTTGTGCAACCAGGGCGTCATGTCCGGAGACTCGAAGAGACGATCGGGCATGGGCGCGGGCCTTCCTCCAGATACCAGATGGCGGTGCCCGCTTGCGGCCTTTCACCCGAACACCGGGTTGGGCCCTGGTCGCACCGCGCCAAAGGG
Source organism: uncultured Geothermobacter sp. (assembly GCA_964441925.1). GTDB lineage: Bacteria > Desulfobacterota > Desulfuromonadia > Desulfuromonadales > Geothermobacteraceae > Geothermobacter. The sequence goes on along the minus strand of CAYTVY010000029.1, from coordinate 16,750 downwards.
GTTCGGAAGGGCGGCTGTTGGGGTGCCTGAGCGACAGCAGTGTGAACCAGGAGCTGTCTAGCCGCCCTTCCGAATTCGGTTTACAGACGCTTCATCTCCTTGATGATCCTGTCGACTTCCTCGTAAAGCGCATGCGCCTGCTTTTCCAGTCCGGCCGCAGCCTCGCGCACGGCATTTGCGGCTTCACCAATTTGACCCGAGGCCTCGCTTACACCGGCAATGTTCTTCGAGACCTCGCCGGTGCCGGTCGCGGCTTCCTGAACATTGGAGCTGATCTCATTGGTTGCCGCGCTCTGCTCCTCGACGGCGCTGGCGATGGCGGTCGAGATCTCGTTGATCTCATCGATCCTCCGGGCGACATTCTCTATCGCCCCGACCGAGTCCTTTGTGGCCGTCTGGATCTGCTCGATCTGACCGGAGATCTCGTCGGTTGCCTTGGCCGTTTGGGTGGCAAGGTTCTTCACTTCCGACGCCACCACGGCAAAACCACGTCCGGCCTCGCCGGCGCGTGCCGCCTCGATCGTCGCGTTCAGCGCCAGCAGGTTGGTCTGACTGGCAATATCGTTGATGAGATCGATCACTTCGCCGATCCGCATCGATGCTTCCGAGAGGCCCTGAACGGTCTCGATGGTGCCACTGGCGACCGCCACCGCCTCCTTGGTGACCTTGTTCGCATCGGCGATACGCTGGCTGATCTCGTTGATCGACGACGACAGCTCGGCGGTCGCCGACGCCACCGCCTGAACATTGGCGTTGGCTTGTTCGGCGGCCGCAGCCACGGCCGTCGACTGGGTGTCCGTCTCCTCGGCGCTGGCCGACATCGACTGGGCGGTCCGCTGCAATTCGGAAGACGCTTCGGTCAGGCGGTCGATCACGCTTTTGACATTGGTTTCGAAATCGCCGACCAAGGCTTCCATCTGGGTGATCCGGCGCCAGGTCAGAACCGGACCCATGTACCGCCCCGTGGCATCGATCATCGCCGAGACTTGCAGGGCAAGGGTCTCCGGGCCGATGCGAATCTTGGCCTCGTGAGGAAGATTCCTCGGGTCCGAGAGCAGTCGGCGCTGGATCCCGGGATCTTTGTGAAAGATGTCGATGCAACTGCCGACCACGTCGCCGGCCTTGATCGGCAGGAGATGCTCGAGTCTTTGCAGCGTCTCCAGGCTGGCCCGGTTGGCAAAGGTGATTTCAAAAGTCTCCGGGTCACACAGCATTATGTTGAGCGGCACCGCATCCAGTGCTGCCCTGAAATGTTCGACCTCGTCCAGCGACACGCCGGCATCGGCCCGGGCCTCGGCATCGGCGTCATGGTCTTGCGGGTTGGCGTCCTGCGGCACGCAGGCGACATCGGCGGCACGGTCTTCACCGTTAACTTTTGCCCTCAATATCCCTAATGCGCTCATTTGCCTAACTTCCTGCCTTGGAGCCTTACACTCCTCGTCACCCCAGGGTCCCGGCCCCACACTCGCCCTGATCCCTTTTGATCCGGCCATCGTGTTTACGGTCGTTGGCCGGACGGACGGGTTTTTTCGCCCCGGACGGTGCGCTCTGATTGACAGGCACTGCCGGTGGCGGCTATAGCTTATTCAAATATAGATTGGCGAAAGTAGTTAATATAACGTTAAGGGAAAATATACCGTTTATATATAAACTCTTTATTAGAATGCGAATGAAAACAAGCTCACGGAAACGTGAATTCCTGTGATAACGTATATTTCAAAGTATGCATCGCATGTGTTGATTTATACATGTTAATACTTTATGCCAATGTTTATTAAATTTTGTATGTTCATGATAGCAAATAGCAATAATAACAGATAGGATAGTCCCTCAGACCTACTCTTTTCGTTCCGGTTGATTGAGTGTTGGGGGGTCAGGGATGCGGCAGGGGGGGAAACGAGATGCACGGTATTAACCCCGAATCGGTTATGGACATCGTAACACCTGGCCGCTCCCGGACGGTTGCCGGATCAAGGCCAAACCGGGGCTGCCGGGCTCTGAATCCGGTCCCTGTCGAGCGGCGGAATTCATCATGCGTGTCCTGATCTGCGATGCCCAATGGGCGACGCGCCAGTCCCTGCGACTTCTCCTCAAGAAGTTTCGCAAAGGGGTAACCGTGATCGAGGCTCGCTCGGTCGACGCCTATCTGGATCAGGCCAAGCCCGGCACCCGCGTGGACCTGGCGATTTTCGATCCCGCCGGCATCGGACCGGACCATGCCGATCAACACGTCGAGACAATTCGCCAGCTGCTGAGCGCGGTTCGTGATGCGCCGGTCGTCATCTACTCGATGTCACTCGCCCGCAAGACAATCCTTCAGGCGGTCGCCTCCGGCGCCACCGGGTTCGTCAGCAAGACGGCAGAAGAGGACGAGATCCTGAAGGCGCTGGCGCGGGTGCTCGATGGTGAGATCTACATTCCCATAAAACTGTTCCGCCGGGTCAACGACGAAGCCGCCAACATCGGCGAGTACGAGGCCGGCCCGGCCAAAGAGGACAGCACATTGACACCGCGCCAGAAGGAAATCTTCACCCTGCTGGCCAAGGGCAAGACCAACCGGGAGATTTCCGCTCAACTTGGGCTGTCGGTCGGCACGGTCCGCGTTTACATCTCGGCCATTCTCAAGAAATACGGCCTTTCCGATCGCACCCAGGCGGCCCTGTTCGCCTCGCGCCTGCTGGCCGATTTGGACGACGAACCGCCTGCCTGATCCGGTCACAGGCGCCCCGCCTTTTTCTCTCAGCCCAAAGGTTGCGTGCCGACCAGGAAAGCCCGCGGGCGGCGTGATCTGCAGCCAACCAGTCAACCCGGCACCTTCGGCGCAGCCATGGAGGGCCGGCACGCACCAGCCGTGCCGACGACCTCCATAGCCACTCGCGGACTCCCGGGCAGTCGGCAGTCCCGCTCATTCAAAGGCAATGCCGGGCTTCTTGCCCAGAGCCTTGAGCACCTTCGCCAGCGGGCAGAAGCCGGTAAAGGCCGCCTGCAGCATGTTGGCGCCGACGAAGGCGGTGAACCACAGCCAGTACGGCGAATGAAGCTGGGACAGCGCCAGGCTGATCAAAATGAAGCTGCCGGCGAAAGCCAGCACCAGACGATCAATGGTCATGACAATTCCTCCTTCTCGCAAGAACACTCACACATAGGTCCAGCTCAGGGTGGTCCTGTCGGCCCGGAGGCGGCACCGCATCACCATGCCGGCCCCGGACCGCCGGGTGCGGGTCCACCGGCCTCGCTGCGAGGGCAACGGACAACGCTCCAAAACCCTCTGGACAAGTCCACCACACCTCCTATATATATCATGATGCGAATATATCAATGTTCTAATTTACAGATTGAGGGAACAGATTCGGTGCGGCGGTCGATGGTGCCCCGCCCGATGGCGGACAAGAGAAAAATGGAGCCCAAGCCATGAGCAGACAGACCGAAAACGTCTTTCTTCGCGTCGCAATGACCCGGCCCGCTCTGGTCAGCTGGGTCATGGCACTTTCGACGCTGGCCTTGGTGGCGGTCGCGGCGCTGCCGACCGTGTGGCCGGAAACGTCCCGTTTTCTCAATCCGGTGACGGTGGATACCGACCCGGAAAACATGCTGGCGGCGGATGAACCGGTGCGCGTCTTTCACGACGCCATGAAGCGCGAATTCTCGCTCTCCGACATCGTTGTCGTCGGCATCGTCAACGAGACCGACCCGGACGGCGTCTTCAATCCGGAGTCGCTGTCGCGTATTTACGAGCTCAGCCAGTTCGCCCGCAATCTCAACTGGCCGGACCCCGACAATCCGGACAAGCGCATCGGCGTCATTGAAGCCGACATGCTGGCGCCGTCGATGGTCGATGACATTCAGCAGGCGGGCCCCGGGACCGTGAGTTTCGACTGGCTGATGCCGGCACCGCCCAAGACCCGGGCCGAGGCCCGCGCCATCCGCGACCGGGCGCGCAACATTCCGTTGCTCAACGGCACCCTGATCAGCGAGGACGGCAAGGCGATCGCCCTTTACCTGCCGCTCACCGCCAAGAACCTGAGCTATCGCGTGCGCAAGGAAATCCTCAACAAGGTCCGCGACTGGGAGGGCACCGGGGATCAGGTCTACATCACCGGCCTGCCGGTGGCGGAAGACACCTTCGGGGTCGAGATGTTCTATCAGATGGCGATCTCGGCACCGCTCGCCATGCTGGTCATTTTCCTGGTGATGTGGGCGTTTTTCCGCAACATCCGGCTCATTCTCTCGCCGATGTTCGTGGCCATGGTGGCGGCCGCCTCGACCATGGCGCTGCTGGTGATCACCGGCCACACCATTCACATCATGAGCTCGATGATTCCGGTGTTCATCATGCCGATTGCGGTTTTGGACGCGGTCCACATCCTGTCGGAATTCTTCGACCGTTACCCCAAGATCGGCGACCGGAGAAAGACCATTCGGGTGGTCATGGCAACGCTGTTCAAGCCGATGCTGTACACCTCGCTGACCACGGCCGCCGGCTTCGCCTCGCTGGCGCTGACCCCGATCCCGCCGGTCCAGGTCTTCGGCAGCTTCGTCGCCATCGGCGTGCTTCTGGCCTGGTTCTGGACGATCACCTTCATTCCCGCCTATGTGATGTTCATTCCCGAGCACAAGCTCGCCGGCTTCGGCCTTGCCAATGGCGAAGGTGAGAAAAGCACGCGGCTTGCCCACGCCCTCGATCGCACCGGCCGGGCGATGGTGCGCCATGCCAAGCTGGTGCTGGGCGGCACCTTTGCGCTGGTGATTCTCGCCGGTTACGGAATCAACCAGATCAACATCAACGACAACCCGGTCAAATGGTTCGAGCCGGCGCACCCGATCCGGGTTGCCGACCGGGTGCTGAACCGGCATTTCGGCGGCACCTACATGGCCTATCTGGAGCTCGAGCCGGGCAATGCCGCCCGTTCGCTGCCCGCCTATGTCGATGGTCTGATGGCCCGCCTGGAGGCGCGGCGCCGGGAACTCGCTGACCAGGGCTGGAGCGAAGCGGTCACCGCCTTCGACGATCTTGCCGGCGCGGTTGGCACACAAGCTGCCTCGGCCACCACCAAGGCGGAACTGCTGGGCGCGCTCAACGCGATGATCGAGACCCGCCTGCAAACCGCCCCGGACACGATGCTCGATGCCTGGGACGAGGCCCAGCTTTTCCTCGACTCCGAGCGCCAGCGCGACCAGATCTTCAAGCGGCCCGAGGCGCTGCGTTACATCGCCGCCCTGCAGGCGCAGCTCGGAAAGACCGGTGCCGTCGGCAAATCGAACTCGCTCGCCGATATCGTCAAGACCGTCTACCGCGAGTTGCTGGGCGGCGATCCGGCGGCCTTCCGCGTCCCCGACACGGCCAACGGCATCGCCCAGACCCTGCTCACCTATCAGAACAGCCACCGGCCGCAGGACCTGTGGCATTTTGTCACCCCCGATTACCGCAAGGCCAACATCTGGGTGCAGCTGAAAAGCGGCGATAATCGCGACATGAGCCAGGTGGTCGAAGCCATCGACCGGTTCGTCGCCGACAATCCGCCGCCGTTCGACATCAAGGTCCGGTGGTTCGGCCTCAACTACATCAACGTGGTGTGGCAGGACAAGATGGTCAGCGGCATGCTGCAGTCGCTGATGGGCAGCTTCCTGGTGGTGTTCCTGATGATGATCGTGCTGTTCCGCTCGGCCCTGTGGGGACTGCTGTCGATGATTCCGCTAAGTGTGACCATCGGTCTGATCTACGGCTTCATCGGCCTGATCGGCAAGGACTATGACATGCCGATTGCGGTGCTCAGCGCCCTGAGCCTGGGCTTGGCCGTTGACTATGCCATCCACTTCCTGGCCCGGGCCCGCATGGCCTATGTCGAGTCGGGCTCGTGGCGCGAGGCCAGCGGCCGCGTCTTCGGCGAGCCGGCGCGGGCGATCACCCGCAACGCCATCGTGCTCGGCGTCGGCTTCCTGCCGCTGCTGGCGGCGCCGCTGGTGCCCTATCAGACGGTCGGCCTGTTCATCGCCGCCATCCTGCTGACCGCCGGACTGGCCACCCTGATGATCCTGCCGGCGCTGGTCACGGTGCTGGAGCGCGGCCTGTTCCCGCGCACCCAGAGGATGCGCCTGATCTGCCGCGGCGGCACCTGCACGGTGCTGGCGGCCACCGCGGTGGCGCTGATCGCGGTCAGTCTTTACCACCTGCTGAACGCCGGCTGGACGCAGCTCACGGTTTACGGACTGGGCGCGGTGGTGGCGCTGGCCGCCCTGTGTGCGGCGCTCACCTGGCACCGCGCCTGCGGTGAGGAAATCGACACCATTGAGGAGATGCAGTGATGACCGGAAAAACCCAAACCATTCGCATGAGGCTGGCGGCTGCCAGCCTGGCGGCAGGACTGGCGCTGGCGGTTCCGGCAACCCCGGTCCGGGCGGCCGCCGCCTTGAGCGTCGACGAGATCGTCAATCACACCAATCTGGTGTCCTATTTTCAGGGCCGCGACGGCCGCGCCCGGGTCGAGATGACGATCGCCGATGCGGCCGGACGGACGCGCACGCGCCAGTTCACCATCCTGCGTCGTGACGAACCGGAAACCGATGCTCTGGACGGCAATGCCTACCGCGGCGAACAAAAATACTATGTCTATTTCCATCGCCCGGCCGATGTTGCCAAGATGGTGCTGATGGTCTGGAAGCACCAGAACCGGGACGACGACCGCTGGCTCTATCTGCCGGCCCTCGACCTGGTCAAGCGCATTGCCGCGTCGGACACGCGGACCAGCTTCGCCGGCTCCGACTTCTTTTACGAGGACGTCTCGGGCCGCAGCATCGATCTCGACACCCACGAGCTCATCAGGACCACTGACAATTACTATGTCATTCGTAACCGCCCGAAGGCGCCGGAGACAGTCGAGTTCTCCTACTACGACATGTACATCCACAAGACCACGTTCCTGCCCGTGCTGACCGAGTACTACGACCGCCAGGGAAACAAATACCGGGTCTACAAGGCGCTCAAGGTGGACAACATCCAGGGTTACCCGACGGTCACCAGGGCGGAAATGCGGGACCTGAAAAAAGGCACCGTGACGACGCTGAGTTACACGGACGTGCGCTATGACGTCGGCCTGCCCGATGACATCTTCTCCGAGCGCTATTTGCGCCGGGCGCCGCGCAAGTATCTGCGCTGAACAGCCGGCGAGGTGGACCGATGCGAGCGCGCGTGTACAGTCTGGCGACCCTGATCCTGGCCCTGGTGCTTGCCGGGGCCGGGCCGGTGTTCGCGCAAAGCGATGAGCCCACCCTGCCCGCCGGCCTTGCCCCGCCAGCACCGGCCACGCCATCAGTTCCGGACCCGGAGGAACCGGCGCTTCCCGATCTGCCTGCCGGCCTGCCGCCGGCAGCCGCCCCGACGCCCGAAAGCAGCGAACCGGCGCTCCCTGATCTGCCGGCCCTGCCAGAGGGACTGGGAACGGCTGAGGCAACAACGTCGGCACCGACGGCCGAGGCCAGCCCTCGCCTGCCCTTCGATCTTACCGGTTTTCTGGAAGGCCGCGCCGGGGCGCGCATCGTCTCGGACCCGGTCTCGCGCGGCGCCAGCATCGCCGAGAGCCGGCTTCAACTGGAAATCGAGGATGAGGTCGGCGGGGTAACCCTGCACGTCACCAGCGATTTCATTCTTGACGCGCTGGCGCCGGAGACGCCGGTGCACCTCGGGCGCGGGGACGGCTTCGTCGATCTGCGCACCGCCTCGCTGGCGTTCTCGCCCGCCGGCTTTGCCGACATCAAGCTGGGACGCCAGATTCTCACCTGGGGCACCGGGGACCTGTTGTTCATCAACGATCTGTTCCCCAAGGACTGGAACGCCTTTTTCATCGGCCGTGACGAGGAATATCTCAAAGCCCCGTCGGATGCGGTGAAGCTGTCGCTGTTTTCCGATCTCGCCAATCTCGACATTGTCTATACGCCGCGCTTCGATGCCGACCGCTACATCGACGGGCGCCGGCTGTCGTTTTTCGACCCCTCACGCGGGCGCCTGGTCGGGCGCGATGCCGGGATCCGCACCCTGCGGCCTGGCGGCCGGTTCAAGGGTGATGAATGGGCGCTGCGCCTCTATCGCAATTTCGGCGCCTATGAGGCGGCGGTGTACGGCTACGTCGGGTTCTGGAAAAGCCCGGCCGGCGTGGATCCGATCATCGGCCGGCTGACCTTTCCTCGCCTGTCGGTGATCGGCGCCAGCCTGCGCGGGCCGCTGGGGCCGGGCATCGCCAATGTCGAGGCCGGGCTCTATCGCTCGGGCGACGACCCGCACGGGAACAATCCGCTGATCCGCAATGGCGAAGTACGCCTGCTTGTCGGCTATGAGCAGGAGATCGCCAGGAATCTGACGTTGGGCCTCCAGTACTATATTGAGCGACTGACCGATTTCGCCCGCTTCCGCGCCGCCCTGCCATTGGGCGCACCGGGGCAAAAGCGCAGCCACCAGCTCATCACCCAGCGCCTGACCTGGCTGACGCTCAACCAGAATCTCACCTGGTCGCTGTTCGTCTTTTTCTCACCGACCGACACCGATGCCTACTTGCGACCCAAGCTGTCCTACAAGCTCAACGACCACCTGACGGTGGAAGCCGGCGGCAACCTGATCTTCGGCAAGACGGCGCAGAGCTTCTTCGGCCAGTTGCAGGACAACACCAATCTTTATGCCGCCCTGCGCTACAGCTTTTGATCCGGGGGCCGGCGCCGGCCGGAGGAAAAAGCAGTCAGGCGCCGCAGAACCGCTGATAGAGGCAGTCGATGATGCGGCGCACGTCTTCAGACGCCAGGCGGTAGTAGATGGTCTGGGCATCGCGCCGGGTGTCGACCAGGCCTTCAGCCCGCAGCTTGAACAGATGCTGCGAGGTGTTCGGCTGGCGCAGGCCGATGCGCTCGGCCAGTTCGCCGGCCGAATGTTCGCGTTCCGAGAGCGCACAGAGAATCATCAGCCGGTGCTTGTTGGCCATCGAGCGCAGGAAGGCCGCTGCCTGTTCGGCGCGCGGCTCCATGCCGGTAAAATCGATCGGCGCACCCGGCTGCGCGGCGGTCGCTGAAGCCGGCGTCCCGGGCGTGGCCTCGGGGCGGCCCTGATCGACGGTTGGTGCGCCTGGCTCTGCAGCTCTCTGTTCGGTCATCTGCCGATCCACCTTTCGATATTCTCTTATTCATATATATATAAATAAGCATTCGAAATCAAGATGCAGGGACCGGACCAACCGTCACATGCCAGCGATGAGAACGTAACTGTTCAGGCCACTTCGACATTTTCAGCCTGCAATACGATCACATAGTCGCTTTAGAAGATGCCCTCATCACGCAACACATGGAGGCCGTTCCCTATCTTCGGGACGAGGGTTTGTTCGTTTATGCGGCGTATCTCTTAAGGTCGTTCCAGCTGGAGCCCAAATCGCGCACATGCGTCGCCACTTGGCTTAAGACGGCAACGTCTTCCGCCGCCCAGTCTTTAAGCGTTTCCGCTACGGCCTCGCGTGGCCAATCCTCATGGGCTTGGCCGAGATCGAAGAATTTCAGGTGAGCGGCAGAAAGCGAAGCCGGCGCTGCCGAGACAATCTCGAAGACGGCATGGCGCTCGCCTGCGAGATCAACGACGAAATCGAACCGATGACGTTTGTTGCTCGCACCCAAAAACTCGCATTCGCGCCCGATCTTCTTGGGCGGAAAAATCCGCGCCAAACGCTCGCCAACCGCCTCGGAAATGCTCCGCGCGCGCCTCTGGTCGGCCGCGAGCATGACTTCGCTCGCCCACTGCCGAGCCGCCTCGGCCACATAAGCGACCGCAGCCATAAGCTGACCCGGCGATACCTCGGCGATGGAGAACCCGGCGCCGTCGAAAGACAAGCCCAAGCGCTCGGCAATCTCGTTCGCCCTGCGCGTATCGCCACGTGTGAGACGAAGATGGCCGAGAGAGAGAAGTTCTTCGATGGCCGCTCCGTCATCAGAGACTAGGAACCGATCCTCCTTCACCCGACGCACCAAAAGACTCATTTGCGAACCGCCGGGCAGAAGTGTGGTGGTCGGGATGCGCTGCTCGTTATTCCGGTCGAACGCCGCAACAATCGCCCGGTCGGGCGCTGGATTAACCATCAAACTCATAAGAGTCGTATTGCTCATAGGCTCAACCTCGGTTCCCAAGGCGGCGCCGGCAGGGTGCCGCTGATACCACATTCCTGCAGAAAAAACCTTACCGCCGCAGAAAAGTCGTCCGGCTCGGGATCGATAAGTTCGCCAGCAGCAAGATTGTCTCCGGGTGGACGCGGCCAAACCCGGTTCACTGCCCAGCGATATATTCTAGACCGATCCTGTGGCAAGCTTAATCCTCGGAGCGGTTTTGGAACCGTCCGCCGCAGCGGGTTCGAATGATTGTGATTGGGTTTCACGTTCATCCGTTGGACGGGGCGATTGTCGCAAATCAGCACGGCGCTGCCTCGCTGAGGTATTGTGTGAACGTTAGCAGACAGCCGGAGTGAAACACCACCAATAACCACGCCGTTTTCCGCCAGACTAGCCGTGAGCGTTGCGCGGGTTGTGCCTCTCTCAATCTCCCACTGCGGTTGGTCAAAGACGGTTTTCCGTGCGGCGAGAAGCGCATCGATCTCTTGAGCCGTCAGAAAGCTCATGACACGAGTTCCCCCGAAAGGCAGCGGCGATCACTCGGTTAAACCTTATCGGCTGAGCTCCCCCGCTCGTCGTTGCAGATGAACGACTGTAAAGGTCCCGGCAACAGCTCACAAGGCCCAGAGCTAAGTAAAAAACTGCCGTCAGGCGCGGGTTCTCGAGGTTGTCGATCCGGTCTAATATAGCTGGCTGCTTGTCGTTGACCCCTGCAAAGGGCATTGCTCTACCGCCCGATGCATGGGTCGGGGCGGCATCGGCTGGCATGGCCTCTGTCGAGTCGCCTATTTCTCACGAATCGTTCGATTCCAGGTCTCCGAGAGCTCGCGCTCAGCCGACAGCGCCCCGGCCGGCAGTTCATGGGCGATGCCCTTGTGGCAGTCGATGCAGGTCTTTCCTTCCTCGAATGCCTGCAGATGGCGATTTCGGGCGCGGCGCTCCTGCAGGGTCACATCCATGGCCTCGAAGTCATGGCAGTTGCGGCATTCGCGCGAATCCGTCTCGCGCATCGTCTTCCACACATTGGTGGCCAGTTCCAGCCGCTTGGCCTCGAACTTCTCGCGTGTGTTGATCGCCCCGGCAAGATGGTGAAACAGCTCGTTGGTCGCCCGCACCTTGCGCGCCAGCTTGTGAACCCAGCTGCGCGGAACATGGCAGTCGGGGCAGGTGGCGCGCACACCGCTGGCATTGGCATCATGGACCGAGCCCTTGTATTCCCGATAGACGTTCTGCTTCATCTCGTGGCAGCTGATGCAGAATTCTTCGGTGTTGGTCAGCTCCAGCGACCAGTTGAAGGCGCCCCAGAACAGGATGCCACCGATGAACCCGACCGCCAGCAGCGTCCCCAGGGAATAGCGCACGGAAGGCCGGCGAAGGGCCCGCCACAGTCTGGCAAAAAGATTTCCGCCCGGTTCTTGTTCAGTCATGACTACAGCCCCCGTGTATCGTTGTCCGTTACATTACGGTGCCCGCTTGGCCGGCTTGAAGGTATTTTCGACCAGCGGCTTCGCATCCGCCTGCGGGACGTGGCACTGGACACAGAACCAGCGTGCCCGCGACACCTGGTCAAGCGGTTTTCCGGCCGGCGTCTGGTAATGCGTTTCGCTGATCTTGGGGGCGTTTTCCTGAACGTTCTGCGGCCAGTCGTGACACCGCAGGCACTGGTTGACCTTGAGGTCGATCTCATAAGAGTCGATGCGATGCGGGATCAGCGGCGGCTGCTGGCGAAAGTTCTTGACGAAACGCTTTCCGACGTCGGCCTGAAAGATTTCCTGCTCCGGCTTGGTGGCCGGTATCGGGGTGTCGCCGCGCAGGGATTCGACGCGCACGCTTTCCTGCGAACCGACGCGGTCGGCCACAAGAACCAGGGCCGCGGCCACCACCGCCAGCGTTGCAACCGCGGCTCCTTTCCCAAGTCGTTTCCAACGGGCGGCACTGTTGTTGGCATGCATGGATCAATCCTCCTCGGCTTTCGAGCCATATCCAGGTGCCGGCAGATCGCCAGGGGGTCGGGTCCCGGTCACACTGCCCAGCAGACCTTCATCTGTGGTTACGCCTTGACGACCCGCAGGGCGCACTTTTTGTAATCCGTCTCCTTGGAGATCGGACAGGTGGCATCGAGAGTCAGCTTGTTGACCAGAACGCTGGCGTCAAACCAGGGAACAAAGACGACGCCTTCGGGTGGCCGGTTGCGGCCGCGGGTCTCGAGGCGGGCGATAATCTCGCCGCGCCGCGATTCCAGCTTGACCTTCATGCCCCGGCGAAGCCCGCGTTTCTTGGCGTCGGCCGGATGCATGAAGGCGACCGCATTGGGAAAAGCGCGATAGAGCTCGGGCACACGCCGGGTCATGCTGCCGGAGTGCCAGTGCTCCAGCACCCGGCCGGTGGTCAGCCACAGATCGTATTCGTCATCCGGCGGCTCGGCGGCCGGTTCGTAGGGCAGCGCGAAGATGACGCCGCGGCCGTCCGGCTTGCCATAGAAGCGCAGGCCCTCCCCTTTCTTGACGTAGGGGTCGTAACCCTCGCGGTAGCGCCACCGGGTCTCCTTGCCGTTCACCACCGGCCAGCGCAGCCCGCGGGTGCGGTGATAATCATCGAAGGGAGCCAGATCATGGCCCTTGCCGCGACCGAAGGAAGCATATTCCTCGAACAGACCCTTCTGGATGTAGAAGCCGAAGGCCCGGGATTCGTCGTTATCGAAGCCGGCGGCAATTTCGCTGAGCGGATATTTGTCGACCTGGCCGTTTCTGAACAGAACCTCATAAAGGGTCTTGCCACGGAGCGCCGGTTTCTTGGCGATCAGGTCTTTCGGCCAGACCTCTTCGACCCGGAAGCGTTTGGAAAACTCGACGATCTGCCAGAGATCCGACCTGGCGCCTTCCGGCGGCTTGACCTGCTGGCGCCAGAACTGGGTGCGGCGTTCGGCATTGCCGTAAGCGCCTTCCTTTTCCACCCACATGGCGGTAGGCAGGATCAGATCGGCGGCCGTCGCGGTGACCGTCGGATAGGGGTCGGAGACGATGATGAAATTCTCCGGATTCCGGTATCCAGGGAAACTCTCTTCATTGAGATTGGCCGCCGCCTGCATGTTGTTGGTGCACATCACCCAGTAGACGTTGAGCTTGCCGTCCTTGAGCATGCGGTTCTGGAGCACCGCGTGATAGCCGGGCTTGGGCGGAATCGTGCCTTCCGGCAGTTTCCAGATTTTTTCGGCAATATCGCGATGCGCCTTCTTGGCGACCACCATGTCGGCCGGCAGGCGATGAGCGAAGGTACCGACCTCACGCGCCGTGCCGCAGGCCGACGGCTGGCCGGTCAGCGAGAACGGGCCATTGCCGGGCTCGGCGATCTTGCCGGTCAGAAGATGAACATTGTAGACGAGATGGTTGACCCAGGTGCCGCGCGAATGCTGATTGAAGCCCATGGTCCACAGGGACACCACCTTGCGCTTGGGATCGGCATAGAGCTCGGCCAGGGCGCGGAGTTTCTCGGGCGCGACCCCGGACAGCTCGCTGACTTTCTCAAGCGTGTAATCGGCGACGAAGGCCTTGTATTCGTCGAAGCCGATCGGTTTCGAACCGGCCGCCCTGGAGGCGTTCGCCGCCCGCTTCTCAAGCTCGTTGTCGGGACGCAGGCCATACCCGATATCGGTATTGCCGATGCGGAAGTTGACGTGTTTGCGCACAAACGCCTCGTCATATGCGCCGGTCTGAATGATGTGGTTGGCGATGTAATTGAGAATCGCCAGATCGGTCTGCGGCCGGAACACGATGCCGACGTCGGCAAGCTCGAAGTTGCGGTTCTCAAAGGTCGACAGCACGGCGACCCGCACGTGATCCGCGGTCAGCCGGCGATCGGTAAGACGCGACCACAGAATCGGGTGCATCTCGGCCATATTCGAGCCCCAAAGCACGAAGGCATCCGCCGCTTCGAAATCATCGTATGCCCCCATCGGCTCGTCCATGCCGAACGAGCGCATGAAGGCGGCCACCGCCGAGGCCATGCAATGGCGGGCATTGGGATCGATGTTGTTGGAGCGCAGGCCGGCCTTCATGAACTTGACCGCCGCATAGCCCTCCCACACCGTCCACTGGCCGGAGCCGAACATGCCGACCGAGGTCGGCCCCTTGGCCTTGAGCGCGGCCTTGAACTTTTCGGCCATGATGTCGAAGGCTTCGTCCCAGGTGATCGGCGTGAAATCGCCGTTCTTGTCGTACCTGCCGTTCTTCTTGCGCAGCAGCGGCGTCGTCAGCCGGTCGCCGCCGTAGAGGATTTTCGACAGGAAGTAGCCCTTGATGCAGGCCAGACCCTTGTTGACTTCGGCCTCTGGGTCACCGCGGGTGGCCACGATGCGCCCATCCTTGACACCGACCAGGATGCCACACCCGGTTCCGCAGAACCGGCACGGCGCCTTGTCCCAGCGAATGTCGCCGCCGGCGCCGTTGCCGGCCAGCACGAGATCCGGAAGACTGATGCCGGCCACCGCCGCCGTCGCTGCCGCCGCGTTGGCCTTGATGAAGGTGCGTCTGTTCAATGCCATCTGCTGGTCTCCTGGCTCATTCGCAATGGTGGTAGACAATCGAGGCCGAGAGCACGCCATCCAGATCGTTGATCCGGACCATCGTGTCGCTGGCCAGGGAAGCCTGCACGTCTTCAACCGTGATCACGATCCGGCCGTCATCGCTCGAGGCGTGAACGTCGACTCCGGGCAACTGAGCCAGGCGGGCTTCCACGGTCCGGGCCTTGTCCGGCCGGGCATGCACCAGCACGCCGCAGATATTGACCTCATGGTCGTGTGCCACTGCCATGGTTCAGTGCTCCTCCTGCACAGGTTGAATTGCTATGGCGTCGCCGGGACAGGGCGCAACGCAGGCACCGCAGCCATTGCAGGCTTGCGACTCGACGACCGGCTGCGCCGGTCCGCCGACGCGCAGCTTCATGACGATGGCGCGGCGCTCGCAGACCTCGGCACAGACCCGGCATTCGATGCCGCGCGCGGCCAGACAGTTGGCATCGATGGTCGGGTTCAGCGTCCAGGGTTGCCGCAGCGCGCCTTTCGACCGGTCGAAACGATCGATTGCCCCATCCGGGCAGGCATTGGCGCAGACGCCGCAAAAAATGCAGGCGCCATGACTGAAATCCACTTCCGGAAAGCCCGAGTGCCCGCGGACAATGATGCCTTCCGGGCAGACCGCCAGACAGTTGTCACAGCGGCTGCACGCTTCGATGAATTCGGTTTCGGGTTTGGACCAGGGCGGCCGTACCACCGGCCTCGTGCCGGTGAAGCTGCCGCGGAGGAAAGACGCCCTGCTGATACGCATGATTCGACTCGGCAACCGCCGTATCCGGAGCTCCCGGGAACACGGTTACGGCCAGTACCGAACCTGGCCCCCAGCCCACTGTCGTCAACCCTGCCCGATGTGGCAGGAGGCGTCCTTGATTTTCGTCAAGTTTTTTCCGGCAAACAAGCCTGCGTTGGTGTCCCGAGCCGTCGCAACACGGTTCTTGACGGGTTATCTCGAGAGCTTCGCAACCGGCTGCAGAGTAACGTGGGCGACCGTCAAGCGCGGTCCTGATCGGTGTGCGCCCAAGCGAACGGCTCGGTCCGCCCGGCCACAGACAATCCTTGACGCACGTCCAAGACCGGCACCCTCTGCCGGTGCCCGGTGACGGCGGCATTGCCCGAATCGATCCGGATGGTCATTGGGGGGATGGTGCCCAGAGGCGGAATCGAATCACGACCGAACATATTCTGGTACCGATGTTCCTCTCACCCTTCCCGGATACGCTCAGCAAGGCTATAGCGAGGACCGGAGTCCGCCCAGGTGCCAAGCAGCTTGGGCTTGCGGCCGGCAATAGATTCGGCCAGGAGCATGCTTTCACCGACACCGTCACGGTCGCTTATCTGTGGACCTTGACACGCCACCAGGAGAAGCCGAAGCGCTTCCCCTGGAGATCCTGGATCGGCGAGGCGACTCCGAGGTCGCCATCGGCGAGAAAGGCCACCGGCAGGTACTCGCCTGCGGGGGTGAGCGATCTCGTCTCGAGCGTTTCGAGCCAGCTGAGCGGCTGGAATGGGCCAGCCCGGGCGATCTCGAGTTCTGTGCCGTCCGCTTCGGGCACGAAGATCAGCGCAACGTGCGCGGCGAGGCGGCTGCCGCTGCCGGTGAACCACGTCGCAGCAAGCTCGCCGGCAGGACCGGCTGCAAGGTAGGGAAAGAACGCCAGATCTGTCTCCGTGGCCACCGACCATGTGTGCCAACTCTCGCCGCGATCGACCGAGCGTGCCAGGCGCAGTTCCCGGCCCTCGCTCCACAGGGCGTACAGCGCCCCGGAGGCATCCCAGGCGACGGGCTCGACCCAGCGCGGCGGCAGCGACGGCGGCGCTGGCCGGCATCAGTCTTCCGGATCTCGTGCTGGCCGGCAACGGCGCCGGCGGCGACCACCGCGGGGGTGGCGACCCGTGCCGGCGCCGGGAAGGCGGCGCTCGGATCCTCGATCGCCTCGTCCTGCCGGCGGATGCAGCGTTGCGCCTGGCCGCGCAGCATGTGCAGACGGCACAATCGTGGCAGACTTCAATTGCGTTGTCTGCGAGTTCGGCCCCAGCGGAGCCCGCATTCTT